>NZ_JBHTDH010000006.1:0-316992 GCF_042666555.1 Herbaspirillum sp. GCM10030257 | reverse complement strand
AAGCGCCCACACTTATCGGCTGTTATTTGTTAAAGAACCATCCTGCCCGTACCGCAGATTTCCATCTACCGTACCCGCCGTCAAATCGTTGTGTTTGTCAGCCAGCAGAGAAACGAGATTATGAAGCTTATTCTGTTTTGCGTCAAGCTTTTTACACTGTAGCTGTTCGCCTAACTGCTTCTTTTTACAAGAGTTTTCGATCTTGCAAGCCGCACGCGAATCGCTCCATTTCGTGCACCAAAGAGGCGAGATTATGGAGCGTTTGACAGCTTAGGTCAAGGGCCCCAGGCAAGATTTTTGGAGACATCAATGGCTGCGCTTAGCTTGCAGCTTTCTCGTGAAGCGCGTTGGCGTGTCCTTCGGTTACTTGCCTCTGCTGGCTATCGTTGACGACGATCAAAGCTCCTCATGTCACGCGACGTAGCATCATGTTGTTGCTACGCTTGATTGGTTGTCCGACGGACTACGGTTTGAGGCAATAGTCGTCTCGATACCTTTATAGATGCGGAACATTTTGCTTCCGCCATACTGATTGATACGCACGTCCAACGCACTTCGTCTCTATGTGCTTATGAGACGAAGTAGGTTGATCTCTCTTCTAGTTGAAGCCTGTAATTCCCGTCATAAAGTGGATAGAAATTCGAGTCCATTATCAATAGCGCATTCCGGAGTATTTGCCATGGATCGTTTGCATTGCGAGCTTTCTCAAGCGCTCGAGGAGTTGTCGGCCGTAGAGGATTTGCGGTTTGCTGATGCTTTCCATAATTTTGTTTCCAAACTGGAACACTCGTTTCGGCAAGAGGAGGCATGGCTGGAAGAGACGCAATGTCCATCACTTTTGATGCATGTTGAGGAGCATGCGCGCGCCTTAAGCGCTTTGCACCACCTCCATTCCCGCATCATGGCCGGCGGGATTTCGGAAGGTCGCGAAGTCGTACAGTATGTACTGCCCCATTGGCTGACATTCCACATGGCCGCCATGGACTTCGCTTTCACAAGTTCGCACGACCAAGCAGATGCCTATGGCGGACCTAATGCGCTTCTTACGGCGGAATCAGGCTCTGATGTTCCACATTAAGATAGGTGTTGACTAGGATGACTACTCGGAGAATCTATGAAGTTAAGCTTCCCGTCCGCTGTGATGAATTTCTGGCGAAGGCTGCTGGATAGGGATAACTCCACCGAGGACCATGAAGGTTCGGTAACGAGTTAGGCCGTTATCGAGCGGCCTCCGGACCGGCAATATGCGTGGATGCTTCGAGGTGTACATGAGCATGGGCACGGTGAAAAGGCAATGACATTGAGCGTCGATTGTCAAGCGGAAGCTCAATATCATTGCCAAAAGACCTAGATCGCATTGCCAGCGCTTCATCTTTCTTTTGCCGCATGGCTATTGCGGACAACATAGTTGTTGCTACTAGTTCATGCTAGCGGACGATGGCAGTAATTCCAATTGAAAATACGTTCAGAATTGTCTCAGCCTCGGCTCAGCGAAAGCGTGTAACTGTTGCCAACTTTGGCATAAGTATCCACATGGTGCCGCGCTGTTTCATTCTTCCTGCTTTTTCACCGGCTTGTTTTCCAAAGCCCCAAAAGAAGTCAGCCCTGACCCCGCCTTTGATTGCCCCACCGGTATCCTGCGCTAATACGAGCCGTTGCATCGGCACGTCGCTTCCTGGCTGGGTAGTCGATAAAAAGACGGGAACGCCAAGAGGAATTGCTTGCGGATCGATTGCGATAGAGCGTTGAGGCGTTAAAGGTAAGCCCATCGCTCCCTTTGGCCCTTTCGAAGCATCGTTTAGCTTTTCTTCCCGAAAGAAAACGTAGCTTGGATTCGCATTTAATAATTCCTGTTGACGCGCCGGATTGGCGGCATACCAGGCCTTGATACTTTGCGCCGATGCCTGGTCAAGCGTGAGCTCGCCCTTATCGACGAGATACCGCCCGATGGACTTGTAAGGATGGCCATTCTGATCGGCAAATGCGACACGTACCGTTTCCTTGGTATCGGTTAGTTGCACGCGCCCGGAGCCTTGCACCTGCAGGAAAAATGCCTCGACTGGATCGTCGACCCAGAGCAGTTCCTTGCCGCTCAGGCTGCCATTCTGTAGCATTTCGGCGCGCGACAGATAAGGCATGACTTTATTACCAACTACCCGCCCACGTAAGCGCATTCCTTTCAATTCAGGGTACACGCTCGTCAAGTCGATCGTCAGCATATCTTCCGGCGCCCGATGCAGTGGAGTCTGGTAAACCCCGCCCCGTTTGCGCGCGCCTTGCAACAGCGGCTCGTAGTAGCCGGTTACCAGGCCGTTGTCCGAACCATCAGTATTAATAACCTGGTATGGCGTGAAAAAGGCTTCGAAAAACGTCCGGATTGCACCTTCGCTACCTGCATTGACATCGCGGGCAATTGTGCAGGGCTCTTTCCATTCCGCGCGCTTTACAAGCACCTCGCACGATGTCAAAAACGCAGGCCATGCTTCACGCAGATTGTCATTTTTCCAGCCCGGCAGCGCTGTAAACGTCGCCGGTCGAAGAACCTCCTTTGGCCCGTCCGCCGGCTTTGCATCAACCGGCGGTATGCTACCAGGCATAGCAACTACCGGCGGCTTAGAGGCTTGCTGTTGTGGAGGAACAGAGGTACATGCCGCCAGCGCGAGAGCGACTGTAACGGCGGATGCGAGTAAACTTGGGCGAATAACTGACATTGAGGAATGAAAAAATGTGGCTGTTAATGCTTGAAGCGGGTGTTGCGCTCTTCCTGCTCGTGTTTATTGTATGGTGGACCATGTTCCACGGTCGCAAGCCGGATCAGCCGCCACCGTCGAAACCCTTGCCACGCAAGGACGATGCGCAACAGTAAATCAGTGCAGCGTGCGTGGCAATGACAAGATGAATTCCGGAACAGCGGCTTCAAACTGCGTGCCGTCTTCAGCAACGCAGAAGTAACTTCCCTTCATCGAACCCTGCGGTGTGGCGAGCGCGGTGCCGCTGGTGTACTCGAATTGTGCCCCCGGCGCCAGGAGCGGTTGATGACCAACTACACCAAGACCCTTTACCTCTTCCACGCGATTATTGGCGTCGACGATGATCCAATGCCGTGAAATCAGCTGCGCGGTGACATCGCCGGTGTTTCTGATCGTGATCGTATAGGCAAAAACATAATTCGAGCGATCCGGGTCGGATTGTTCGGCAAGATACTGGGTACGGACAGACACGGTAAATTGATAGGCAGCCATGGTATTCCTTGTTGTTCTTGTCAGTATGTCACTGCAAAAGGCAGCAGTCGGGAGTATTCAGTGTATTGCTCATCCGATCAAGGAAAGTGACAACACGTCGCAATCAGGTGAACGGGTAAAATAGCGCATCCTTCTCAAACTTGCTTGTCATGGCCACTTACCGTATCGCTCCCAGTATTCTATCCGCCGATTTTGCCCGCCTGGGCGAAGAAGTCCGCAATGTCGTTGCCGCCGGTGCCGACATCATCCATTTCGACGTGATGGATAACCATTACGTTCCCAACCTGACCATCGGCCCGCTGGTGTGCGAAGCGATCCGCCCGCACGTCCAGGTGCCGATCGATGTGCACCTGATGGTCAAGCCGGTCGACCGCATTATCCCGGACTTTGCCAAGGCAGGTGCCAATATCATTACCTTCCATCCGGAGGGATCAGAGCATATTGATCGTTCTCTGCAACTGATCCGCGATAACGGATGCAAGGCCGGGCTGGTATTCAATCCTGCAACGCCGCTGCATTATCTCGACCATGTGATGGATAAACTGGACATCATCCTCATCATGTCGGTCAATCCAGGTTTCGGCGGCCAGTCTTTTATTCCTGAAGCACTGAAGAAGATTACCGAGGTACGCCGCCGCATCGACGAATCCGGCCGTGACATCATGCTTGAGGTGGACGGTGGGATCAAGATCGAGAATATTGCCGAGGCCGCCCGCGCCGGCGCAGATACTTTCGTGGCTGGCTCTGCAATCTTCGGGAAGCCCGATTACAAGACTGTAATCGACGCCATGCGGACTAAACTCGCGCAAGTATGAACGCACCGGAACACCTGATATTGCGCGGCATTCGTGCCGCCATCGTGGATCTCGACGGCACCATGATTCATACGGCACCGGACTTCCTGGTGGCGGTCAATCGCATGCGCAGTGACCTCGGCCTTGGTCCGCTGGATATCGAGACGATCACGCATTTTGTCGGCAAGGGAACGGAAAATCTGATGCGGCGCGTGCTGGCCGTGGATTACGGACCTGACGAAGTGGATATCCATTTTCCCCAGGCGCTTGCGTCCTATCAGCGCCACTATCTCGCCATCAATGGTGATTATTCGAAGCTGTATCCCGGAGTACGCGAAGGGCTGGACGCGCTCAAAGCAAAAGGCCTGCGTCTGGCTTGCGTGACCAACAAGCCGATCGCTTTTGCCGTGCCGCTGCTGGAAAGGACCGGCCTGCGTGGATACTTCGAACTTGTCTATGGTGGCGACTCGCTCCCGAAAAAGAAACCGGACCCGCTGCCGCTGCTGACGGTGTGCAAGGATTTTGGCTTGCGCCCGGAAGAAGTGGTAGCGATTGGCGACTCGTCCAACGATGCGCAAGCCGCTCGTGCAGCCGGTTGCCGTGTCCTGAACGTACCTTATGGGTACAATCATGGCGAATCTATACATGAGGTAGATTCCGATGGTATAGTTCCAACGCTGCTTGACGCGGCGACACTTATTTCTGCATAAAACTGCAAACATAACATAATGTTTCTCGGCAAAAAACGTAACGCAACCTCACCAGGCCAATTTGAGGCCTGGCTGTGGCGACGCTGGCAATCCTGGTCCAACTGACCCCGATCGCCGCTGACCTCTCACACCCTGAGCTTGCATGGTCGGCAACGTTTTTTGCACTATCACCCCCGCTATTGAACTCTCGTTCTACAATAGCGCCCGGAGAGAAACATGACTGAACTCGAATTCAAATCGCTTGCCACGCAAGGCTACAACCGTATTCCGCTGATTGCCGAGGCATTTGCAGACCTCGAAACACCGCTGACGCTGTACCTGAAACTGGCGCAGACCCAGAACGCGGGGCGCAATACCTTCCTGCTTGAATCAGTGGTCGGGGGCGAACGCTTCGGACGCTATTCCTTTATTGGCCTGCCGGCATCCACGCTGATGCGCAGCTACGGCACCAGGACCGAAGTCGTCAAGGACGGCAAGGTCATCGAATCCCACGAAGGTAATCCACTCGAATTCATTACCGAATTCCAGTCGCGCTACAAGGCGGCAATCCGTCCCGGCATGCCGCGTTTCTGCGGCGGCCTGGCCGGCTATTTCGGTTACGATGCCGTGCGCCACATTGAAAAACGACTCGCCAATTCGGCGCCGAAGGATGATCTGGGATTACCGGACATCCAGTTACTGGTCACCGAAGAACTGGCTGTCATCGACAACCTGTCCGGCAAACTCTATCTGATCGTCTATGCCGATCCGACGCAGCCCGAAGCCTACTCGCGCGCGCGCCAGCGCCTCAAAGACCTGCGCGCCATGTTGCGCCGCGCGGTCGATGCACCGGTGACCTCGGCATCGGTGCGTACCGATACAGTCCGCGAATTTGCCAAGGACGACTACATCAGGGCAGTCGAGCAGGCCAAGGAATACATCATGGCCGGCGACTTGATGCAGGTACAGATCGGCCAGCGCCTCAAGAAATCCTATGTCGATTCGCCGCTGTCGCTGTACCGCGCCCTGCGCTCGCTGAATCCTTCGCCCTACATGTACTTCTATAATTTCGGCGACATGCAGATTGTCGGCGCATCGCCGGAAATTCTGGTACGCAATGAGCAGACCAACGATGGCAAGCGCAAGGTAACCATACGCCCCCTGGCCGGCACGCGCCCACGCGGTGCGACACCGGAGAAAGACGCGCAACTCGCCAAGGAATTGCTGGCTGATCCGAAAGAGATTGCGGAGCATGTGATGCTGATCGATCTTGCCCGCAACGACATCGGCCGCATCGCCGAAACCGGTAGCGTGCAGGTGACCGACAAGCTGGTCATCGAAAAGTATTCGCACGTACAGCATATTGTTTCCAACGTCGAAGGCACGCTGAAGCCGGAGTTGTCCAACCTCGACGTCATGAAGGCAACCTTTCCCGCTGGCACCTTGTCCGGCGCACCGAAGGTACGTGCCATGGAAATCATCGACGAACTTGAACCGACCAAGCGCGGCATCTACGGCGGCGCTTGCGGGTACTTGTCGTTCGGCGGCGAAATGGATCTGGCAATCGCGATCCGTACCGGCGTAATCAAGGACGGCACACTCTATGTGCAGGCAGCTGCCGGGGTGGTCGCTGACTCGATACCCGAGATGGAATGGCAGGAAACAGAAAACAAGGCGCGCGCCGTGCTGCGCGCCGCCGAGCAGGTACAGGACGGACTGGACGGGGAGCTCTGATATGTTGCTGATGATTGATAACTACGACTCCTTCACCTTTAACCTGGTCCAGTACTTCGGTGAGCTTGGTGAGGATGTACGCACTTTTCGCAATGACGAAATTACGCTTGAGCAGATTGCAGCGATGAAGCCGGACCGCATCTGCATTTCGCCTGGACCCTGCACACCGAATGAAGCCGGCGTTTCGGTGCCGGTGATGAAGGAGTTTGCGGGCAAGCTGCCCATTCTAGGGGTGTGCCTAGGACACCAGGGAATCGGCGCAGCATTCGGCGGCAAGGTAGTGCGCGCCAAGCAGGTCATGCATGGCAAGACTTCGGTGATTCACCACACGGGCGTTGGTGTCTTCAAGGACCTCCCCAATCCCTACACCGTGATCCGCTATCACTCCCTGGCCATCGAACGCGAGTCGCTGCCGGACTGTCTGGAAGTGACAGCCTGGACCGACGACGGTGAAATCATGGGTGTGCGCCACAAGGAATTCGATATCGAAGGGGTGCAATTCCATCCAGAATCCATCCTGTCCGAACACGGCCACGCCTTGCTGAAGAACTTTCTGACACGTTAGTCGAAACCCTTGCTCTCCTTCCCTTCCCGTCCGCTGGATGGGAAGGATTGAAACGAATACTCTGAACACTCTGAAGAGGTCGTCATGCCGATCACCCCACAAGAAGCGCTATTACGCTGCATTGAGCATCGCGAAATATTCCATGACGAGATGCTGTCCCTGTTCCGCAGGATCATGAGCGGTGAGATGTCGCCGGTCATGGTCGCGGCGCTGACCATGGGTTTGCGCGTCAAAAAGGAAACGATTGGCGAAATCGCTGCTGCTGCTCAGGTCATGCGCGAATTCGCCACCAAGGTACCGGCGCGCAATACCGAGAATTTGCTCGATATCGTTGGCACGGGCGGTGACGGCGCGCATACCTTCAATATCTCAACGGCCTCGATGTTTGTCGCCGCCGCGGCCGGTGCGCGCGTGGCTAAGCATGGCGGACGCAGCGTGTCATCCTCATCGGGCAGCGCAGATGTGCTGGAAGCGCTTGGTGTCAACATCAATCTGAAGCCCGAGCAGGTCGCCCAGTCTATCGAAGAAACCGGTATTGGCTTCATGTTCGCGCCCAACCATCATGCGGCGATGAAGCATGCGGCCCCAGTGCGCAAGGAACTCGGTGTACGCACAATTTTCAATATTCTCGGCCCGCTCACCAATCCGGCCGGTGCCCCCAACATCCTGATGGGGGTGTTCCATCCCGATCTGGTTGGCATTCAGGTACGGGTGCTGCAACGTCTGGGCGCACAGCATGCGATTGTGGTCTGGGGGCGTGACAACATGGACGAGGTCTCGCTCGGAGCAGGCACGATGGTCGGCGAACTCGTCAACGGTGAAGTACGCGAATATGAAATCCACCCGGAAGACTTCGGTCTGCAGATGGTGGCAAGCCGCAATCTCAAGGTGTCGGGTGCGGCAGAATCGAAATTGAAAATTCTGGAAGCCCTCGATAACACGCCAGGGCCGGTGCGTGACATCGTTGTGCTCAACGCAGGCACTGCGCTGTATGCGGCGGGTACCGTTCCTTCGATCGGCGATGGCTTGACGAAAGCGCGCGAAGTGCTGGCATCGGGTGCGGCGCGCAGCAAGCTGGAGCAATTCATTCAGGTGACCCAACAGCTTGGCACTGCCTGAGCGCTGCCTCTGCTTTTATTTCAGCCACAGATCATGTCCGATATCCTCAACAAAATCCTTGATGTCAAAGCGGACGAAGTCGCCGCCGCTAAAAAATACCGCGATTTCGCGAGCCTGCGGCGCGATGTCGAAAGCAATACAGAAGCACGCCAGTCCTTGCGCGGCTTCGAGGCCAGCCTGCGCGCGAAGACTGCTGCCGGCCAACCTGGCGTGATTGCCGAAGTCAAGAAGGCATCACCATCGAAAGGCGTGCTGCGTGCCGATTTCAAACCTGCGGACATTGCCGCAAGCTATGCCGAGCATGGCGCAGCCTGCCTGTCGGTCCTGACCGATGTGCAGTTCTTCCAGGGCGCACCGGAATATTTGCAGCAAGCCCGCGCAGCGTGCTCCATTCCGGCCTTGCGCAAGGACTTCATGGTCGATCTCTATCAGGTCTATGAAGCACGTTCCTGGGGTGCGGACTGCATTCTGCTAATCGTTGCCGCCCTGGATCATGGCCTGATGGCAGAACTGGAAGTCTGCGCCCATGAGTTGGGTATGGGTGTGCTGGTCGAAGTGCATGATGGCGCCGAACTGGATGCGGCGCTGCGATTGAAGACCAACATGGTCGGCATCAATAATCGCAACCTGCGCACGTTCGAGACGTCGTTGCAGACCACTCTCGGCCTGTTGCCGCGCATTCCGCCAGAGAAACTGATCGTTACCGAATCCGGCATTCTCACACCGGGTAATGTGAAGCAGATGCGTGATGCCAACGTCAACGCCTTTCTGGTTGGCGAAGCGTTCATGCGTGCCGAGAATCCGGGCGTGGAATTACAGCGCTTATTCTTCTGACCGCTGTACTGCTGTTTCGGCAACACACGCATGGTGACGTCTACCCTGGAATGGGAAAACGTCACCATGCAACTCATCGAATACGGCTCGATGAATACATCTCGAAAATCCAGTTCCCGAACTTGACTTAACGTCGCCGTTCTATCAGTGTGCGCGCCACCAAGCCAAGCGCCAGCATCGCATAGATGCCCGTCAACGAGGTATTCGACAGTCTTTTCTCATAACCGGGTGTAAAGCGTTTCGGCACAAGATAGTAATCCGTTACATAAGCCCCCGCCGTGACGACGGCGGCACCAATCAGCGGGCGCAGCGGAGAGTTGTGCAGATCCCCCGCGCGCGGCCCGAACCATTTTTCATAAATTGACGCCCAGAACACCGTCGCGGCATGGTTCAGCAAGAACCCCATCACCGTGTACTTGATAGAAGGCTTGTCCTGCCACGCTGCCTTTTCGCCCCAGACGATGTGACTGGTCGCATTCAGCGGCGCGGCATAGGATGCGGTTTCGCGCTTGCCTGCCAATGACGCGGCGAGAGCGGTGGTAACGCCGGCGACGGTGCCGGAAATCAATGATTTGCTGAGCAAGCTATTGGTTTGCAGATTCATGCTCTTCTCCTCGGATCGTCAATGCACTTTTTTCAACGCGTCGGGCTTGTGAGCCGCTTCGGCGCCGGTCTTATCGCTCTGTACGAGGTATTGCGGATCATCGGGTGATGCAGCGACATGATGGCCTTTGATGTCGGTCGGTTCGGTCAGTTTTTTCAACACAGTGCCATGTACCATGCCTTGGGACGAATGCCATTCGACCTTGTCGCCTTTCCTGAGAGTATTGCTCATCTTGTCTCCTTTCATCGTGCTGGTAAAAACCGCACGGTTTTGTAGGGCATACACATACCGCCCCACGCAAATGCCGCGAGCTTTGCCTTAAATATCATCAACGTGAAGGGAAGATGGCAAGTTGCATGCCATAGGACGAGTCTTCGAATTCTGTGAGAACCGAGCCTGAGTAATGCTTGTTTGCAAAAACTTAGGAGTCGTTGCGGAAGCAGAGGAAGTTAAAGAATGCTCATGGCGACCTTGACCGCAAACCATGCGGCGGCCAGGTGCCAGAATGTTGTTACGCGGCTTGAACAGAAAGCCATTTGGCTCGCTTGCGGACAGTGGCTGCAGGTTTTTCCTGAGATACAAAGCTTACTTGTGGTGCGTCATCCTGGACGAGAACCACATTGAAGGCCATCAGTTCGTCCCGTCGGAAAGCATGGATGCTGACGACATCGCCGGCACGATAGCGCGACAGCAAGGCGTCCAGATTCGTCGGTGTCACACGCAATCCGTTGAGCGCCACCAGCAGATCACCGGCAGACAAACCTGCCTGGTGCGCCGCACCGCCTTCATACACACTGGCCAGCTTGCAGTCATTGCCTTCGCGCGTGGTACGCACGCCCAGGCCAAGCTTTGCATCCTTGCGCTTATCGCTGACAGTCACACCAAATGGTGCCAGAAGTTTGTCGAGCGGCAGGTCTTCCGTGCCGCGGATATAGCGGTCAAAAAACTTCTTTAGCCTGACACCACTTATTTCTTCAAACAGCGCCTCGGCGTCGTCTTCGGCCAAGCCTTGCTCCATCGAAGCGAAATCACGACCATACCGCAACCATAGGGCACGCATGACATCGTCGAGCGATTTTCTGCCATTGGTCTGTTCGCGTATGGTCAGGTCCAGCCCGAGTCCGACCAGCGCGCCTTTCTGGTAGTAGCTGACAATGGCATTCGGTGCATTCTCATCCTGGCGATAATACTTGACCCATGCGTCGAAGCTGGATTCGGCAACGCTTTGCTTGGTACGTCCACTGCCCCGCAACACGCCGTTGACTGTTTTCGCGAGCGTCTTGAAATACTGTTGCTCGTCCATCAGACCAGTACGCACCAGCATCAAGTCATCGTAATAGCTGGTTAAACCTTCGAACAACCAGAGTAGCGACGTGTAGCCTTCGCTGCGTAAATCGTAAGGCGCAAACACGGCGGGCTTGATACGTTTGACGTTCCAGGTATGGAAGTACTCGTGGCTGCACAAACCAAGGTAAGTGCGATAGCCATCGCTCGTTTCCTTCTGCCCGATCACCGGCAGATCGGCACGTGAACAGATCAGCGCAGTTGATGCACGATGTTCGAGTCCGCCGTATCCATCGCCGACGACCATGGTCATGAACACATAACGGTCCATCGGTGCGCGTTTTGTTTTCGGCTCGAAGAGCGCGATCTGCGCTTCGCAGACTTTCTTCAGATCGACCGCAAGCCTTGCCATATCGAGATTGGGTACACGTCCGGTGATCACGATATCGTGCGGCACGCCGTGCGCCTTGAAAGTGGCAAGTTCAAACGTGCCCAGCTCAACCGGATGATCGATCAGTTCATCGTAATTCTGTGCAATGTAAGTGCCAAATCCATAGCGGCGAGCCTTCAGTTCAGGCAGTGCGGTTGCGACGCGCCATGGCTTGTATTCATCGCCTTCGGGCCGTCGGATATCAACTACATGCGGCAGGTACTCCTGCCCTTGGACGCATAGGAACACACTGGTGCCATTGAAGAAACCGTGCGTCTGATCGAGGTGAGCCGCACGCACCGACAAGTCCCACGCATAGACTTCATAAGTCAGCACAATCCGACCATCGCAAGGCGCAGCTAGCCAGGTATGTTTGTCGACCTTGGTCAATGCGACCGGGCCTGCCTTCGATTCAGCCCGGATATGCACGATATTGCGCGCGAATTCGCGGATCATATAGCTGCCCGGAATCCATGCCGGTAACCAGAATATCTGGCCTTCGGGTGCTGGCCGGTCAACGGTCAATGTCACTTCAAACAAATGCGCTACCGGATCCGTGGCAACAATGGTGTAGTTGATCGCATTCTTCATATGGTTCTTATCCTCGTACGTTCGCGGCGATGACGGTCAGCACCAGGCTGGCAACCACGATGCAAGTCAACTTGAGCCGCAACGGCAGAAACCACTCCGGCATGCCGTACCAGACTGACATGCGCTTGTCGGCCTGGTAAGCGCCAATCAGTCCGGCCATCAGGACCGCAAATCCAAAGCCACCCATCAGGGTCGATGACCATGCGATGAGCGCCGGCAAAATACCCCAGACCAAGCCTTTTCGCGTTTGTTCCATGGTCAGGTCACTCGATACCATCACCGCTCCCCAATGCACGCCGCCCAGGAAGGACAGGATCGCGATGCCATACGCAAGTTGGCCTTTAATGAAATCGCCAAGCCAGTCAGGATGCGCGAGCCAGCATCCCAGCATCAGGAGGACGAAAGGAATCAGGCCGGCATAGCCCAGCAGATGCGCAACGCGCTTGTTTACGAAATGGGTATTCATTCAGGTTTGGCGGCGTGCACCAGATTGGCAAACCCGTAGTGTAACGGGATTGCATGCATGATCAGCACGGGAGTCATTGCCATCTTCATGCTGGTTCATTGCGTGCCTGCGGAAACTGCCAGATCCTGAGCGGTATCGATATCACGAAAGATACCGGCATCGCCTGTTTCGATTTCCGTCACAACGCAGCGTGCCAGCAGGCGTCGCGCGCCCTCATCGCCTTGCAGGCGCAGCAGTTCATCGAGATGGATGCGTGAAAAACCAACAGGATTACCACGGCGACCGTCGCAGGTCGGCACCGCAATTCCGGCACCATCCTTCAGCGCGGCATGCAATGCGGCGATGGTGGCAGGCGACACAAATGGCATGTCACCCAGTGCGATGATCCAGCCGCCGGCATCGCTTGCCTCGGATAGCGCGTGTACCAGTGACACGGCCATGCCGTCATCTGCGGACGCACACAAGCTCACACGACATCCGTTTTCCACGAGACGTGAGGCCAACTCTGGATTGTTAGAACGCACCACGGCAACGACCGCCGGCAGGCTGGCAAGAAGATGTCTGGCCGCGGCGACGGCCACCATGGTTCCGTCGGGAAGCGTCTGCTGGAGTTTGTCCTTTTCGCCGGTTGGATCGAAACGCCTGCCACGTCCGGCGGCCAGCAGGATGCCGACAATTTCGCCTGATTTCTGCACGTCAGCGGTTGACATCAACAACCAGGCGACCGCGAACCTTGCCCTGGATGATATCTTGGGCTTTCGATAATGCGTCGGCCAGTCCGATCTCTTCTGTGATCCGCTCGATCTTGGCGACAGGCAGATCGGCCGCAAGACGGTCCCATGCAGCGATACGCCTTTCTTTCGGCGCCATCACGCTGTCGATGCCAAGCAAGCTAACGCCACGCAAGATGAAGGGCGCCACCGAGCCGGGGAGGTCAAGTCCTTGTGCAAGACCACATGCGGCGACCGCACCGCCGTAACGCGTCTGGGCCAAAGCATTCACCAGCGTATGCGAGCCGACCGAATCGACGACACCCGCCCAGCGCTCCTTCTGCAAGGGCTTACCGGGCGCGGACAATTCGGCTCGGTCGATGATATCCACTGCACCCAGCGCTTTCAGGTAATCGGCTTCAGCTGCCTTGCCGGTCGATGCAATTACTCGATATCCCCAGCCGGAAAGAATCGCAATTGCCACACTGCCGACACCGCCTGAAGCGCCGGTCACCAGAATCTCTCCGCTGTCTTTGTGAACGCCACGCTCCTGCAAGGCGATGGCGCATAGCATCGCGGTATAACCGGCTGTGCCGATGGCCATCGCATGGCGTGCAGATATGGCCTCAGGGCGGCGGATCAGCCAGTCGCCCTTGAGCTTCGCGCGCTGGGCGAGGCAGCCCATATGCATTTCGCCGACGCCCCAGCCGTTCAGAATGAATGCGTCGCCAGCCTTCCAGTCCGGATGCGATGACGCCAGCACTTCGCCGGCACCGTCGATGCCCGGCACCATGGGCCATTTGCGCACCACCGGGGACTTGCCGGTGATCGCCAGTCCATCCTTGAAGTTGATGGTCGAATAATCGACCCGTACCGTGACATCACCTTCGGCTGGCAGCTGTGCATCGTCGATCTGGGTCAGCTTAGCGTCGGTCGTGCCGTCTTCATTCTTGTTGAGCAGAATTGCATTGAACATGGGCGTCTCCTGATTGGCAAAACTATTATAGTTCGACCGGAGAAAGCCTGTTCTGCATGAAAAATGGCGCGATCCCTTGCGGAAACGCGCCATGTAGATGCAGGCGGATAACTTTATTTGATGGAAGCGAGCTTACTCTCCAGGGCTTTGGCATCAACCGCGCCCGGAATCCGTGTACCGTCGCTAAAGAACACGGTCGGTGTGCCGGTAATCCTCAGCTTCTGTCCAAGGGCGAATATTTTTTCATGCGGCGCGGTGCAATTGGCTGGCGCGGCAGGCGCGTTCTTGCCATTCAACATCCAGTCATCCCATGCCTTCACACGATCGGAAGAACACCAGATATTGCGCGACTTGGTCACTGAATCCTCAGAAAGGATGTTGTACATGAAGGTGTAAACCGTCACATTGTCCATCTCGTTGAGCGTCTGGCGGAAGCGTTTGCAATAACCGCAATTCGGGTCTTCGAACACGGCGATGACACGCTTGCCATTGCCCTTGACCATCTTCATCGCCGAATCAAGCGGCAGGTCAGAGAACTTGATCTTGCTGATCTCATCGACGCGCGCCTTGGTGTAGTCCTGCATGGTCTTGGTGTCGACTACACGACCGATGAACAGATAATCACCCTTGGCATCGGTGTAGAAAATGTCGCTGCCGATTCTCAGCTCATACAAGCCTCCATAAGGAGTCTTGGTGACGGAGTCCACCTTGACGCCGTCTCCCAGACGTGGCTCGATGGCTTTCCTGATTGCCTGTTCCGGTCCGGTCTGGGCGAAGGACGCGCCGGCTGCGAAGCTGAGCAGCGCCACCGCTGCGAGTCTGGTCATGTTGAACATGTTTTTCCGTTTCATTGCTTGTTAATGTGTTTCGCTTACGCCTTGTGTCTGCAGCTGTTATTGCTAGATGTGCTTCCCCATCGCATGGGAAATCAAGGCCCGCTTTATGACAGGTAATTTATTAACCAAGTTCAATCCTATATTACGCGCAATCCGCACCGGCTCGAAGTCGGTACCGAACAACCGCTCCAGGCTATCGGTGGCGAACTGCATCAGGAAAATATCTTCCTTGCGCGACCGCGAATAACGGCCGAGAAGCCGCTCATCGCCGCAGTCACGGTGACTTTCGCGCTCGGATACAACTTTGATCAATGCAGCCACGTCGGCAAAGCCCAGATTCATGCCATGCCCCGCAAGCGGATGCACAACGTGCGCGGCATCGCCCACCAACGCAACGCGCGGCGCGGTAATCGCGTGCGGACGCACCAGGCGCAGTGGAAATGCCTTGACGAGTTCGGGTTGCACCGGACGCAGCGCGCCAAGCTGATGACCCGAGACCGCCGCAACACGTTCTGCCAGCGCCGTCGCCGGCATCGCCAGAAGTGACGGCGCCAGATTCTCGGGCGCAGACCAGACCAGCGACACACGCTCGCCGGGAAGCGGCAATAAGGCCACAATCCCTTCGCTCGATGTAAACCATTGATAGGCTGCCCCCTGGTGTGGCTGGTCGCATTCAAAATTGGTAACGATCGCACGCTGGTTATAGGAACGGTAATCAAAACCGATATCGCACTGACCCCGCACCCAGGATTCGGCGCCATCTGCGCCGACCAGCAAGGATGCGATCAGCGTATCGCCATTGTCGAGTTCCACCATGGCGTTTTCGGCATCAGCGCGCATGGTCGTGGCGCGTGCGGCGACGATCCGTAGATTAGGTGCGAATTTCAAGGCCGCGTCGAGCGCGGCGTTTAAATTGCTGTCCTCTACGATCCAGGCCAGCGCGCCGGTGCGCGCACCGAAAGCATCGAAATTCAGCGTGCCCGGTTGCGCGCCATCGCCCTTGACCACCATGGCATCGACCGCGGCGACGCGCGTGGCATCCAGCGCATTCCAGACCTTCAATGACGACAGCAGGTCACGTGCCACATGATTGAGTGCGTACACCCGCACATCCCAGCTGCCTTCATGTGCCACTGGCGCGCCGGAACCTGGCGGCACCAGCATGGTCACACTCAGTCCGGCCTGGGCGAACCCCAGGGCTGCGGCCTTACCGACCGCGCCATTGCCGATAACGCAGATATTGCTTTGGATTTGCATAATGCCAAGCTCGAAGGAAACAAAACGGCGCATGGATATCACCGTCCGATAAGCCATTATAGCCGTTGCAGCGCCGGGCGTTTTCAGAAAGGCCTTGCAATTTCCGATAGCTTTGCTATACTTGCGCGCCTTGGCCTGGTAGCTCAGTCGGTAGAGCAGAGGATTGAAAATCCTTGTGTCGGTGGTTCGATTCCGCCCCGGGCCACCAAGAAAATCAAGGGCTTACAGCGAATGCGTTGTAAGCCCTTTTGTTTTGCCCGTTATCCTTTCCTTTTGCCGAAAGAAAAGCATTTACATCGCTTCCTTAGCGTCTGTAATTTTCTACCTGACGCAGAAACAGAAACGAAAACAGATCGCATCAGTCATAGCCATGTCGACAACACGCCCGAGACATGGCCATTATGACCAAGCGCAGCAAGTCGCACCCCACCCCGCCTTCCGGCCTGTCTCTTGGCCATCTCCTGACGCACGACCTGGATGACTCCCTCGAAGCCAAAGCGCTAGAGGTACACCGCCGCTTGTGCAAGGAATACGGTTGTCCGATAACTTATTTCCATACCCTAGATCCGCTCGACGAACTGGTGTCGGCAATGCTGTCCCATCGCACGCTTAACCGCGATTCGACCCAAGCCTTTCGTGCGTTGCGTGCCCGCTTCTCCACCTGGGCCGAGGTCCGTGATGCGCCAACAGCGGACGTTGAAGAAACGATCGCCGCGTGTACATGGCCCGAGCAAAAGGCGCCGCGTATTCAAGCCGTGCTGCGCGAAATCGCCGCGCGCGGCAATGGAGAACTTTCACTGGACTTCCTGCGCGACTGGCCGGTAGACAAGGCACGTGCATGGCTGGAATCCCTTCCCGGGGTTGGGCCCAAGACGAGTGCCGCCGTAATTTCATTCAGTACCATGCGTGGCAAGGCGCTGCCCGTTGACAGCCATCATCATCGGGTTGCCGCAAGGGTGGGCCTGATTCCGGAAGGATTGGCGGTCGGGCCGGCACATCGGGTGCTGGAAGCGCAGCTGCCTGAGGACTGGGATGCGCAACTTGTCTACGATAATCATCAGGTGATCATGCGTCATGGTAAACAAGTCTGCACGTGGCGCGATCCGCAGTGCCGTCGTTGCGTGCTGCTTGATCTGTGTCCGCATGGGCAAGCGCGATTAGCCGGAGATCATGAGATTAATGACGCTCCGGGGCCATCCACACTGTAATAATCTGGTTGCGTGCAGGCCTTACTACCGCATGACTTCTTTGGAAATTCAGCTTCTTGCAAGGCCGAGCAACCGTTCGAACTGCCCTTTGACATTTTTGTAGCACTCGCAAGATGCCGCTTCGAGTCCAACGCGATTGAGGATAGCGAGATTACCGCGGGTATACTTGATCAGGCCCGCTTGCTGGAACGCGCTTGCCACGAGGCTAACGCTAGGGCGATGCACGCCGAGCATATCTGCCAGGAATTCCTGTGTCAGGTGAAATTCATCGCCAGTGACCCGATCATGGGTCATCAACACCCAGCGGGCAAACCGCTCTTCAATGGTATGCAGCCGGTTGCAGGCAACGGACTGGGACATCTGGCTGACATAGGCTTGGAGGTAACGCTGGGCAACACGGCGTAATGGCGTATCGGTCGCCACCGCTTCGCGGAAATCGCTGGTGCGCATGCGCAGGCTATCGCCCTCCACCTGGCAAATGGTTGTATCGGTGGCGGACTCGGCGCCGATCAGAACATCGATACCGGCAAATCCTTCATTGCCGACGGTACCCACTTCAACCGCCGTACCATTTTGCATGAACGACAGGATGGAAAAGACGCTGGTACAAGGGAAGTAAACGTATTCGATCGGGCTGTTACGCGTGAACAGTACCTGCTTGAATGTAGTCCGTACTGAAGTCAGTTTTGACGCCAGCTGTTTGATTTCTTTTTCGGAAAGCAGGGACAGCAAGTGATTCTTGCATGGTAATGCAACACTATGAGGAACGGACATGTCTGAATTTCCGTTCGCTTAACTTGTATGCGGGTAATGAATGGAATGCTGCACTCCATGAAGAGTCAGTTCGTTTGTTTTTATCATTGCCGCTTCAAGTGTATGACTGTTGACCGAATATGTCCGATGGCGGGAAACGATGAACTACTCCCTTTAACCGTTGCACGAAGTGTGCCGTCTCGGGATGCAGGAGTCTGTTTGGTTCCTGACATATAAGTCGTTTCTTGAAGTAGAGGCAAAACATGCCACGCTCAGGCCGCTGTTCTCACCGGCGCTACCCGTGATGATGCCAAGCCTTACAATGCCGGATTGCCAACGGTGACCGCCCCGCAAAGGCGTATTACTTTGCTTATCTGACCAGCCATGCGAATTATTATCGTCAGCCACGAACACAGCGACCCAGACCTGATGCGCGACATTCGTGCAGTATCTGAAGGAAGCGGACACGCCTGTACGGTGACGATTGCTCGTGATGCGGCAGCGTTACAAGGACTACATGCGGACTTGTGGATCGTCGACTGGCCCGAGCATGCAGGCGTGCCACCGCTACCGGTACGGACAAATCCGGAAAGCGCCACCGGGTTGACGCCTTTACTAGTCGTGATCGGACGCAGCCGGGTGGACAATGCATTGGCAGCGATGACAGTCGGGGCAGACGACTATATCGTCCAACCGCTGCGCCGCGGGGAACTAGGCTTGCGCATCGAGACCCTGCTGCGGCAAGCCTATCCGAACCACGGCACGCCTGACGAACCGGTGCAGTTCGGCCCTTACCGCTTCTATACGCATCGATGCCAGATCACTCGCGACAGCCTGCCGGTGGAGGTGACACAAAAGGAATTCGAGCTGGCGATCTTGTTTTTTCAACATTTGGGCCGCCCCTTGTCGCGGGCGTTTATCCAGGAAGCGGTCTGGTCACGGGAAACGGATCTCCCGTCGCGAACGATGGATACCCATGTTTCGCGTGTACGCAACAAACTTGGACTGCGGCCCGAGAACGGTTTTCGGCTTGCCCCTGTCTATAGCTACGGTTACAGGCTTGAACAGCTATCCTGAATAGCAAACTCCTTAGGCTTTTCATGGCCGATGTCTGTTTGGCAATACCTGTATGCGCCGGTGCAACAGGCTATAATACGAACTCGGAATATCCTCACTCCCTTCACCGCAATGCAGCTTCTCGCCGTCGGTCTCAATCACACCACCGCGCCCGTATCACTGCGCGAAAAAGTGGCCTTCCCTGCCGACCAGATCGGTCAGGCGGTAGCCGCTGCACGGTCATGGTTCGGACGCGGCACGGCCACCGGCACGAGTGATGAAGCGGCCATCCTGTCCACCTGTAATCGCACTGAACTGTACGCGGCCAGTGATATTCCTGGTGGCATCGATGCCGCCATCGATGCCACCGCGCGCTTCCTTGCTGAATACCACAAGCTTCCCTACGCTGAACTGCGGCCTTTCCTGTACACCCTGCCCCAGGATAACGCGGTACGCCATGCCTTCCGTGTGGCGTCCGGACTGGATTCAATGGTGCTGGGAGAGGCGCAGATTCTCGGCCAGATGAAGGATGCGGTGCGTGTGGCGGACGCGGCCGGTGGGCTGGGGACTTATTTGCACCAGATGTTCCAGCGCACCTTCGCGGTGGCGAAGGAAGTGCGGACTACCACCGAAATCGGCGCGCACAGCGTATCGATGGCAGCGGCGGCGGTGCGCCTGTCGCAACGCATCTTCGACACGATCGCCGAGCAGAATGTACTGTTCATCGGCGCTGGTGAAATGATTGAATTATGTGCGACCCATTTCGCCGCGCAGAATCCAAACTCACTGACAATCGCCAACCGTACGCTGGAGCGTGGCGAAGCGCTCGCCCATCGCTTCAACGGCCGCGCAATCAGGCTCGGCGATCTGGCCGATCAACTGGCACAATTCGACATTGTTGTGTCCAGTACCGCTTCCTCGCTGCCCATCATCGGGCTTGGCATGGTCGAACGTGCAATCAAGGCACGTCGTCATAAACCGATGTTCATGGTCGATCTGGCGGTGCCACGCGATATCGAGTCGGAAGTTGGTCGCCTTGATGACGTGTTCCTGTATACCGTCGACGATCTTGGTTCGGCAGTACAGACAGGACTAGAAAATCGGCAGGCCGCGGTTGCCCAGGCCGAAGCGATCATCGAAAACCGGGTACAGGCTTTCATGCACTGGATCGACACTCGTGCGGTCGTGCCGCTAATCCGCGATCTGCATGACAGCAGTGAAGCCATGCGCCTGGCGGAACTCGAACGCGCGCGGAAGTTGCTCGCTAAGGGTGAAGACATCGATGCCGTGCTCGAAGCACTGTCCAAAGGTCTGACCGCCAAATTCCTGCACGGCCCGCAACAGGCATTGCACAATGCCCAGGGTGATGAACGCGCCCGTCTTGCTGCACTGCTGCCGCAATTGTTCCGCACCAAGCGCTAGCTGTTTCCTTCCTGCTCCAGGTGTTGATGATCCGGTCTTCGCCGCACTGCCCCCGGGTGGATCGCGCCCTTCTTTGTTTGCAATCCGACTCTTATGAAACCTTCAATGCTTTCCAAACTCGACCAGCTCACCGAGCGGCTGGAAGAGGTCAACAATCTGCTGATGCAGGAAGGCGTCACTGCCGACATGGAGCAGTATCGCAAGCTGACCCGTGAACATGCCGAACTCGGCCCGCTGGTCGCGCTGTACAAGGATTACGTGCAGGCCGGTGAAGATATCCGCACCGCGCAGGACATGCTGTCCGATCCGGATATGCGGGACATGGCGCAGGAAGAGATCAGCACCGGCAAGGCGCGCATCGAACAGCTGGAAGCCGATCTGCAAAAGATGCTGCTGCCCAAGGATCCCAACGACGAACGCAACATTTACCTGGAAATCCGCGCCGGCACCGGTGGCGATGAAGCGGCGCTGTTTGCCGGCGATCTGCTACGCATGTACACACGTTATGCGGAGCGCAATCGCTGGCAGATCGAGATGGTGTCCGAATCGCCGTCTGAAATTGGCGGCTACAAGGAAGTCATCGTCCGCATCATTGGCTATGGCGCTTATTCCAGGCTGAAGTTCGAATCGGGCGGGCACCGGGTGCAACGCGTACCGGCGACCGAAACACAAGGCCGCATCCACACATCGGCCTGTACCGTCGCAATCATGCCGGAAGCCGATGAAGTGAGCGATGTGGAAATCAACCCGGCCGACATCCGCATCGACACATTCCGCGCGTCCGGTGCAGGTGGCCAGCACATCAACAAGACCGATTCCGCCATCCGCATCACGCATTTCCCGACCGGTATCGTGGTCGAATGCCAGGACGACCGTAGCCAGCACAAGAACAAGGCGTCGGCACTGAAAGTACTGGCGGCGCGAATCAAGGACGTGCAGTTGCGTGAACAGCAAGCCAAGGAAGCCGCGACGCGTAAATCGCTGATTGGCTCAGGCGACCGCAGCGAACGTATCCGCACATACAACTTCCCGCAAGGGCGCATGACCGACCACCGGATCAACCTCACCCTGTATAAACTGGATTTCATCATGGACGGCGATCTCGAAGAATTGACCAATGCGCTGATTGCCGAACACCAGGCGGAATTGCTGGCGGCGTTGGGCGACGAGGCATAATGACGAACATAGGAATAGCCACACAGAAATAATTGCAGGCTGGAACCATATGGAGCCATGTTAGTCACATGGCATTACTTACCTAATACATGATGCAACAATGAAAACATCGAAGCCCATTCTCATTACTGTCGGCATTCTTTCCTTTGCACTTGTCGGTTTTGCACTGTATTTGCAGCATGCAAGGGATATGCTGCCGTGCCCACTGTGCGTAATGCAACGTTATGCCTTCGTAGCGGTTGGTCTACTGTGTTTCATTTTTGCTGCGTTTCCACGTTCTGCGGCACGGCTTGGCGCTGCGCTCGCGGCGTTGGCGGCCCTGGTGGGCGGCGGCATCGCCGGATGGCATATGTGGGTCAAAGCACATCCTGCCGTTTCCTGCGGTATTGATCCGCTGGAGACCTCGCTCAACAAGATCTTTACGGCCGAGCTGATGCCTTTCCTGTTCAAGGCAGACGGTTTATGCACGGCCGACTACGAACCGATCATCGGCCTGTCGATTCCGCAATGGTCGCTGATCTGGTTTGTGATCCTCGCACTGTTGCTCATCTGGGCTGCCTTGCGTCAAAGCCGTTAATCGCTCACCTTCGCAGCTCTTTCGCCAGCATCACATTCATCATGCCGGAACACGACGCGCCGCCATACCGCATCGAAGCTGGCACTACGCTGGCCGCCGTGCTACGCAAGCCGCCGATCGATGCCATCGACGCCCGCATCCTGGTCTGTCATGGTCTTAAACTGTCTCGCGTGCAACTGATCACGCAGTCGCAACATGCGTTAGATGCCAAACAGGCTCAATTGCTTAACGATCTGTTCATCCGCCGGCTCGCGGGCGAACCGGTTGCCTACATCATTGGTGAACGCGAGTTTTTTGGGCTTTCCCTGTACACCACGCCAGACGTATTAATTCCCCGTCCGGAAACCGAATTGCTGGTGGAGCTTGCGCTGGAGCGCTTGCCACAGTGTGGGCGCGTACTCGACATGGGTACCGGTACCGGCGCAATTGCCATTGCCATCGCGCATACACGCCCCGATGCCGCAGTGAGCGCCATCGATGCCAGCGGCGCGGCGTTAGAGGTTGCGCAACGCAATGCTACGCGGCATGGCGTTAATGTGCAGCTCATGGAAAGTGACTGGTATGCCGCGCTTGATGGACAACACTTCGATCTGATCGTCTCCAATCCTCCGTATATTGTCGCCAACGATCCGCATCTGTCACAAGGCGACCTGCGCTTTGAACCGATCGATGCGCTGACCGACCACGCAGATGGATTGTCGGCACTGCGCAGCATCGTACAGGGTGCCGTTACCCATTTGATGCCCACGGGCTGGCTATTGATGGAGCATGGCTATGATCAGGCCGAAGCGGTACGAGGCCTGTTGCAACGCAATTTCGATGCTGTCCAGAGCTGGAAAGACCTTGCCGGCATTGAGCGTGTCAGCGGCGGCATGGTTCGAGTTAGCAGCAACTAGCCGCGATAATCTTGAAAAACCAATCACAATGGCAATGCCAAGTCGGCAAGCCTGCCGACATGCTAGGATCGCCTGCGTTTTTTCGGGCTGTCAAGACTGGCGCATTCGCATAATTTGCGTATCATCACCCGCTTGATTTTCTTCATTTTGGTTTCCCATGCTGCCTTCGATCGAACAACGACTTGCTGTTGAACTTGCCGCCAAACCGGCCCAGGTTGCCGCCGCCATCGCCCTGCTGGACGAAGGCGCGACGGTGCCCTTCATTGCACGATACCGAAAGGAAGCGACGGGCGGCCTGGACGATATCCAGTTGCGCTTGCTGGAAGAGCGGCTGCGTTATCTGCGCGAACTGGAAGACCGCCGGACCGCGATCATTGCATCGATCCAGGAACAGGGAAAGATGACGCCCGAACTGCTGGATGCGATCACGCACGCGGAAGACAAAACCCGCCTCGAAGATCTTTATCTACCCTACAAACCGAAGCGCCGCACCAAGGCACAGATTGCCGCGGAAGCGGGCTTGACCGAATTGGCCGATGCGCTGCTCGCCAATCCGGCATTGAATCCGGAAGAAGAAGCGGCAAAGTTCCTGAAGCCCGCCTTTACGACCGACAATGGCGATAACCCCGGCGTCGCCGATACCAAGGCAGCACTGGATGGTGCCCGTCAAATCCTGATGGAGCGCTTTGCCGAGGATGCAACGCTGCTGCAGACCTTGCGTGAATACCTGAATGACCACGGCGTGGTCGACTCGAAAGTCGTCGAGGGCAAGGAAGATGCTGGCGCAAAGTTTGCTGACTATTTTGATTATTCCGAGACCATCAATACCATTCCTTCGCACCGTGCGCTTGCACTGTTCCGCGGCCGCCGCGAGGAAATTCTGAACGTGTCGCTGCGGCTCGATACCGAAGAAGAAAAACCGAAATGGGACGCGCCGCACAATCCTTGCGAGGGGCGTATTGCAGTCCGCTTTGGCATTAGCAACCAGGGACGTCCCGCCGACAAATGGCTGACCGATACCGTTCGCTGGACTTGGCGCGTGAAGGTGTTCATGCACCTGGAAACCGAACTGATGACGGCGCTGCGCGAGCGTGCGGAAGTCGAAGCGATCAACGTGTTTGCACGCAACCTGAAAGACTTGCTGTTGGCCGCTCCGGCCGGTCCGCGCGCGACGATGGGTCTGGACCCGGGCCTGCGTACCGGCGTGAAGGTTGCAGTGGTCGATGCGACCGGCAAGGTCGTCGATACGGCGACGATTTACCCGCACCAGCCACGCAATGACTGGGATGGTTCGCTGCACACGCTGGCACAACTGGCACGCAAGCATGATGTCGCGCTGATTTCAATCGGCAACGGCACTGCATCACGCGAGACCGACAAGCTGGCGCAAGACCTGATCAAGCAAAATCCGGAATTGAAGCTGACCAAGATCGTGGTGTCGGAGGCGGGTGCGTCGGTATATTCTGCGTCCGAATTCGCATCGCGCGAATTGCCTGATCTCGACGTATCGTTACGCGGTGCCGTGTCGATTGCACGCCGCCTGCAAGATCCGCTGGCCGAACTGGTCAAGATCGATCCAAAGTCGATCGGCGTCGGCCAGTATCAGCACGATGTCGGGCAGACCCAGTTGGCGCGTTCGCTGGACGCGGTGGTCGAAGACTGCGTGAATGCGGTGGGCGTTGATGTCAATACCGCTTCCGCACCGTTGCTGGCACGGGTCTCCGGTTTGAATGCGAGCGTGGCGCAAAGCATCGTGACCTACCGCGACATGAAAGGCATGTTCACATCCCGTTCGGCCTTGCGTGCGGTACCGCGTCTTGGTGACAAGACTTTTGAACAGGCCGCAGGCTTTCTGCGCATCATGAATGGCGATAACCCGCTTGACGCGTCTGCCGTACACCCGGAATCCTATCCTGTCGTCGAAAAGATCCTGGCGGACATTCAGAAAGATGTGAAAGGTGTGATTGGCGACAGCAAGCTGCTCAAATCCATCACTCCGGCAAAATACGCGGACGAGAAATTCGGCGTGCCAACGATCACCGATATCCTGAAGGAACTGGAAAAGCCGGGCCGCGACCCCCGTCCCGAATTTACCACTGCAACCTTCAAGGACGGCGTCGAAGATATCAAGGACCTGCGTCCTGACATGATTCTCGAAGGCGTGGTGACAAATGTGGCTGCCTTTGGCGCCTTTGTTGACATTGGCGTCCATCAAGATGGCTTGGTGCATATTTCGGCGTTGTCCAACACCTTTGTGCGTGACCCGCATACCGTGGTCAAGGCGGGCCAGGTGGTCAAGGTCAAGGTGCTGGAAGTCGACGAAAAGCGCCGTCGCATTGCGCTGACCATGCGCCTATCCGATTCGCCGCAACCGACTGGCGCACGGCCTGAGCAACGTGGCGATCGCAATGACGCAAAGCGCCTGTCACAGCATCAGCAGCGCTCGCAACCAGCCGTGCACAGCGCGATGGCAGCGGCGTTTGCCAAGTTGAAGGGTTAAGGTGATATAGGCTTAATAGCGGAAAAAGGCTTTTGCGCTTGTCGCCACGGCCAGGTTGCATCCCTCGATATCCTTGCGGGATGTCGAAGCCTTCCCGCGGGTAGACAGAAACGCCGGTCTGATTCAACGTCAGGCCGGCGTTTTTCATATAATGATGATCATCCTTCCATTTTCGAGGTTACACCATGAGCGACGTACAATCCTGGATCAAAGAGACCGTGACGCAAAACCCCGTGGTTTTGTTCATGAAAGGCACTGCCCAGTTTCCGCAATGCGGCTTTTCCGGCCGCGCCATCCAGATCCTGAAAGCCTGCGGCGTCGATAACATCGTCACCGTCAACGTGCTGGAAGACGCCGACGTGCGCCAGGGCATCAAGGAATTTTCAAATTGGCCGACCATCCCGCAACTCTATGTCAACGGCGAATTCATTGGCGGCTCCGACATCATGACGGAGATGTACGAATCCGGCGAACTGAAGACCTTGCTGAAGGCCTGAGCCTTTGTCCTCCCCGGCGAACCCGGAACGGCGGCTGATCGTCGCCATTACCGGCGCTACCGGTGCCGTTTATGGCGTACGGCTGTTGCAGGTATTGCGGGAAACGCCGGGTATGCAAGTGCACCTGCTGGTATCCGAGGCGGGTGTTCTGAATCTGCATCAGGAACTGGACATGGGCCGCAAGGAAGTGGAAGCACTTGCCCATGTTGTGCATAACGTTCGTGATATCGGCGCATCGATCGCCAGCGGTTCTTTCCCTTCCGACGGCATGATTATCGCGCCTTGCTCCATGAAAACCTTGGCCTCTGTTGCACATGGCCTCTCCGATAATCTAATTACTCGCGCTGCTGACGTAGTACTGAAGGAAAGGCGCCGCCTGGTCTTGATGGTGCGCGAAACGCCTTTCAATCTTGCGCATTTGCGCAACATGATCGCCGTCACCGAAATGGGCGGCATCATTTTCCCGCCACTTCCTGGTTTCTACCATCGGCCTCACAGCATTGCCGAGATGGTCGATCATACCGTTGGTCGAGTTCTCGATCTATTCAATGTTCCGCATGCCCTAGCGCCCCGCTGGAGCGGCATGAAGCAGGATGATTGAGCGATAGCGCTTTCTTCGCTTCTTGCGTTGCACTGCGAGTTCTACATCAAGCCATTTTAGTATCTGAATGTGATTCAGCAGATTCACGATACTGTGACTCTTTTGTGTCTTTTTTTCCCATCTCATATCCTTTGAACTGTTCACCAGCCCTTGCCTGACATGCAATTTGCCTGCTGGGCCCTTGGGCCAACTGAAATCAAGCAGTTTTTCTGTCGAGAAGCACACATGAGTACGGACAGACTGCAAGAATTTGCTTGGACGGTTTTGCAAAGAATAAAAGCCTGAAAGTCTCGTCCCGACGGTTGAACCGGCGATATCACCGCATGAGAGCAGGAGCGTATCGTTCAATGCCATCAGCCGACAATGGCTTCACCGTAGCGGCTCTGGTATTGCAAAAACGGATCCCAAAAGAAAAAACCCGTGATCATTTCTGATCACGGGTTTTTTACTGGTGCCGGCTGCCGGATTCGAACTGGCCACCTGATGATTACAAGTCAACTGCTCTACCAAATGAGCTAAGCCGGCGAAAACTTGAAGACAGCAATTATACGCTATTTGATGCGAGTTAGGGTAGGTCTTCCACCTTTTTTTGGTGGGTCGTTGTTGTCATCGGGACCCGGCCCTTCCGCTCCTGGCGTCGTTTCCCCTTCGACAGGAGGAACGGCAGAAAGTGCCGGAGATTTCAGGGACTCTTCCACACTCACAATCTCATCATCACGTGCAGGTAACTTGCTCACTTCAAACGCCATTCCCTGCCCGTTTTCACGTGCATAAATTGCCACTACATTATCGACGGGAATGGAAATCTCCCGCGATACGCCACCAAATCGCGCATTGAAATTGACAAAGTCATTGTCCATCTTCAATCCGCTGGTAGCGGTAAAGCTGATGTTCAGGACGATCTCGCCATTCTTCACAAACTCGCGCGGGACACGCGTCTGTGCATCGACCGCGGCTGCCAAATAAGGTGTATAGCCATTGTCAGTACACCACTCATAAATGGCGCGCAGAAGGTAAGGCTTGGTTGAAATTTCTGACATGATTTCCTGAACTAAGTGCATGCAATCAGGCAAGCCTTCATAACGTGTCGGCTACCAATTGCATGCGAAGTCCCATTAGCGACGCATCACTTTTTCGGACGGTGTCAGCGCTTCAATGTATGCCGGACGCGAAAAAATGCGCTCCGCATATTTCATCAGAGGGGCTGCTGTCTTGGATAGTTCGATGCCGTAGTGATCAAGACGCCACAATAACGGCGCTACAGCCACATCGAGCATCGAGAACTCGTCGCCCAGCATGTACTTGTTTTTCAGAAACAGCGGTGCGAGGGTCGTCAGGCGATCACGGATTTCCGCGCGAGCCTTGTCATGGACTTTTTCGGAACCCTTGGATTTGTCGTTCTCGAGCGTATGCACATGAACGAACAGTTCCTTTTCGAAATTGAACAGCATCAGGCGAGCACGAGCGCGCATCAAAGGGTCAGCCGGCATCAGCTGCGGATGCGGGAAACGTTCGTCAATATATTCATTGATGATGTTCGATTCATACAGAATCAGGTCACGCTCGACGAGAATGGGCACTTGTCCGTAGGGGTTCATCACCGAAATGTCTTCCGGCTTGTTGAACAGATCGACGTCGCGGATCTCGAAATCCATGCCTTTTTCAAACAGCACGAGACGGCAACGTTGGGAAAACGGGCAGGTAGTGCCTGAATAGAGAACCATCATGTTGTAGTTCCTTAGAAACAAAAGGGTGAGACGTCGTACGGCTCACCCTGGAATAAAAGCCTGCAATCCATATTGGATGCAGGCGTATTTTTACTTAACGTCTTTCCAGTACGACGCGTTGAGGCGCCATGTCAACAATAGGAAGAACCCGAGGAACAACAAGACGATCACACCGAGACGCTTGCGGGTGTTCTGGGCAGGTTCGCCCATCCAGCTGATATACGAGACAAGGTCTGCCATCGCGTTATCGAACTCGATCGCATTCATGGTGCCCGGCTTGACTTGCTCGAAACCGGCAAACTTGTGCACCGTTTTGCTTTCATCGTGCGGATCCTTCTCTTCGACCATCTTGACTGAACGTATGCCCTGCACTTCCCACATCACGTGTGGCATACCGACGTTCGGGAAGACCAAATTGTTCCAGCCAGTTGGACGGGTATCGTCCTTGTAAAAGGTACGCAGATAGGTGTAGAGCCAGTCAGCACCGGAGCCTTCGCTAGATGACTTTGCGCGTGCGATCACCGACAGGTCCGGCGGTACTGCACCGAACCAGTCCTTTGCATCCTTTGCAGGCATTGCCACCTTCATCAGGTCACCGACCTTTTCAGTCGTGAACAACAAGTTGTTCTTGATCTGAGCTTCGGTCAGACCGATGTCTTTCATGCGGTTGTAACGCATCGCCGATGCCGAATGACAGTTAAGGCAATAGTTGACGAACAGCTTGGCGCCATTCTGTAGCGAAGGCAGGTCACGCGTACGGTCGGGGGCCTGGTCCAGAGGGAAAGTCGCCTCGGCAGCCAGTGCCACGACCGGCGCAAACGCCAAGACCGCAATCAGTTTTTTCAACAATTTCATGATTCTTATTTTCCTTTTGCGGCTTAGTGCGGCTGGAACGTAACGCGATCAGGCACTGGGCGGAAGCGGCCCATTGTGCTCCACCATGGCATCAGCAGGAAGAAGCCGAAGTAGATGAAGGTGCAGATCTGCGCAACCAGTGTGCCTACCGTTGTCGGCGGCTGAACACCGAGGTATCCGAGCGCCAGGAAGGCAATGCCAAATACAAGGTAGACATAACCGTGCCAGGTCGGACGATAGCGGATCGACTTGGCTGGAGAATGGTCAAGCCACGGCAGGCCGGCCAGGATCACCACGGACGCACCCATCAGCACAACACCCCAGAACTTCGCGTCAAATATGAACATGGCGATGACGGCAACCGCACCGAGCACTGCAATCAGAATCTTGATGCCGCCGGACAGGCGTGACTTCAGGATGACAAGTGCAATATAGGCAATCACGCCAATTTCCAGCGCATACATGAACTGCGAAGTGGTTGCACGCAGAATCGAGTAGAACGGCGTGAAATACCAGACCGGCGCAATGTGCGGCGGTGTCTTCAGCGGATCGGCCGGAATGAAGTTGTTGTACTCGAGGAAGTAGCCACCCATTTCCGGAGCAAAGAACACCACTGCCGAGAAAACGATCAGGAAGATCGACGCAGCAAGGATGTCGTGCACGGTGTAATACGGATGGAAAGGAATGCCGTCGAGCGGCACGCCGTTGGCGTCCTTATTCTTCTTGATCTCCACACCGTCCGGGTTATTTGAGCCGACTTCGTGCAGTGCAACGATGTGCCCGACTACCAGACCAATCAGCACCAGCGGGATCGCGATCACATGGAACGAGAAGAAGCGGTTCAGTGTCGCATCGGATACCACATAGTCACCGCGAATCCACAGCGACAGGTCCGGACCGATGAACGGGATGGCCCCGAACAGGTTAACGATCACCTGTGCGCCCCAATACGACATCTGTCCCCATGGAAGCAGGTAGCCAAAGAAAGCCTCGGCCATCAGGCACAGGAAAATGCCAACGCCGAACAGCCACAGCAGTTCACGGGGCTTGCGATACGAACCGTATAACAGTGCCTTCGTCATGTGCAGATACACCACGATGAAGAATGCGGAAGCGCCGGTGGAGTGCATGTAGCGCACCAGCCAGCCCCATGGCACATCACGCATGATGTATTCGACAGAAGCAAACGCAAGGTTGGCGTCTGGCTTGTAGTGCATCACGAGGAAAATACCGGTCACAATCTGAATCACCAGCACCAGCAGTGCGAGAGAGCCGAATGCGTACCAGAAATTGAAGTTTTTGGGCGCGTAGTATTCGGAGATGTGCGCCTTCCATGTCGAGGATAGGGGGAAGCGCTCGTCAATCCAAGCGAGCGCCTTGCCCGATACCGGGACAGGAGTGCCGGTCGGTTTGTGTTGTGTCGCCATAATTATGCTTCGCCTTTCTCGTCCTTACCGATCACCAGCATCGTATCGCCGACGAACATGTGCGGCGGCACTTCCAGGTTATCCGGTGCGGGCTTGTTCTTGTAGACGCGACCTGCCAGGTCAAAAGTGGAGCCATGGCACGGGCAGAGGAAACCGCCTTGCCAGTCGTCCGGTAGCGACGGCTGTGGGCCAGCCTGCAGCCTTGTGGTCGGAGAGCAGCCGAGATGGGAGCAGATACCCACGGCGACCAGGATGTCCGGCTTGCGCGAACGGTATTCGTTGCGCGCGTATTCCGGAGTCAATTCAGCCGGGTTACGTTCGGAATTCGGGTCGGCGAGTTCTCCTTCGATCTTCTTCAGAGACGCAACCATTTCCGGCGAGCGTTTCAGGATCCAGACCGGCTTACCGCGCCATTCCACGGTTCTCAGCTCACCAGGAGCAAGCCCGGCGATGTCCACTTCCACCGGAGCGCCCGCGGCTTTTGCCCGTTCGGACGGCTGGAAGGTGGACACAAAGGCCCCCGCTGTGGCCAATCCGGCCACACCACCCGCCGCACATGTCGCGACGAGCAAGCCACGTCGACCGGAGTCGACCTGCTTTTCGTTACTCATACCAACCCCAATCTGTGTAAATGCGAAATCTGTACGAAACTTCTAGCAACCTTAGATTATAACGGACGCGGAATCCGATTTAAAGGGAATAGGTTTTGCATTCGGCAATTTCGGGGAACTTTTTTGCTTCGTAGCAAAGAATGAAACACTCTTTAAGCAGATTTTTAATTCATAGGGCGAGAGGCCACCTAAGGCGACTGCGTGTGAATATCAAATTTGCTCTGGGTGCTGGTTGTTTTCTGGAACAATGTAGCAAATGAGACACGCGTCTCAGATTACAATTTCGCAACGGAATGGGAGAGATTATGGGAATGCTTCAAGAATTCAAGGCTTTTGCTATCAAGGGCAATGTGATCGACCTGGCGGTTGGGGTGATCATCGGCGCCGCGTTTTCCAAGATCGTGGACTCGTTGGTCCAAGACGTCATCATGCCGGTCGCCGGGCGGATTTTCGGCGGACTAGACTTTTCGAATTATTATTTGCCGCTCAATGGCCAAGGTACGGCAATGACATTGGTAGAAGCGAAAAAGGCAGGTGCCGTCCTCGCTTACGGGAGTTTCATTACCATCCTGCTCAACTTCGTCATCCTGGCATTCATCATTTTCCAGATGGTGCGCCTGGTCAACAAGGCGAAGCGCAGGGAAACGGAAGAAACGGCCCCGACGCCTGCAGCGACACCGGAAGACATCGTTTTGCTGAGGGAAATTCGCGATTCGCTGAAGCAATAAGCCGACCGCAAATGCGCAAACTTACTTGCGCATGCGAGGCTGCCCCAGTTGCAGCAAGCCGCGGCGATGGGCTTCGAAGACCGCTTCGCCGCGCGAATGCACGGCGAGCTTGCCGTAGATGTTCTTGATATGGGTTTGCACGGTCCCGACCGAGACCGACAGCAGCTTCGCGACTTCGCCATAGCTGTCACCCTGCGCAATCAGGTCGAGGATCGCGGATTCGCGCTTGGTCAGGCTGGTCGCGGTATCCTGGTCGGTCACGGGAACCGGCTTTTTACCGTCACGCACCTTGGCCAGGACCATGCGTGCGATTGCTGGACTCATTGGTGCGCCGCCCGAACGCAGGTCAAGGACGGCGCGTGCGATGTCAGTTTTTCCGGCAGTCTTGAGCACATAACCCGATGCCCCGGCTTCGATGCAAGCCAGAACGTTTGCCTCGTCGCTGGACATGGTGACAACCATGATATCGGCCTGTGGATGCCGGTTGGCACAGGCATGGATGATCTCCAGTCCCGACCCGTCGGGCAAGCCAAGATCAGTCATCAATACGTCCGGGACCGCAGTTTCCAACCAGGTCAGCGCCGGCTTGACGCTGTCGAATGCCGCCAGCAATTTTAACTGGGGCTCGGACTCAATCGCCAAGCACAGTGCTTTTCGCGTTACCGCGTCATCTTCGACAATCAATACGCCGACAGCGTCCCGCAATGTTTCTTCCAACATAGTTCTTCCCCCACCTGTCGTAATCATACCTCAGCCTAACGCCAAGAAATGACCAACTATCGGTCTATCGATCTCACACCGGGTTTTCGATGTCAATAAAGCTGTGCTGAATGCCGAATTGTGCTGCCAAATGCTCCCCCAGCGCTTGAACGCCATAGCGCTCCGTCGCGTGGTGACCACAGGCAAGGTAGGCAACGCCGCTTTCCCGGGACAGATGCACGGTCGGTTCTGACACTTCTCCGCTCAGATAGACGCTGGCGCCCGCGGCTATGGCGTTGTCGAGCATGCTATGCGCCGCCCCGGTACACCAACCGATACGGCCAAGCGGCTGGGCGGGGTCGCCGATGAGCAGCGGCGGCCGCGCCAATCTGGCCTCCACTTCACGCGCGAGGTCGCCGACAGTTTGTAATTGCTTGTCATGTGCGTAGCCGAGCCAGCCGATGTTGTCATCACCGAAACGGCCATCGGCAACGAGGCCAAGCCGGTTGGCGAGCTGCACGTTGTTGCCGAACTCGGGGTGCATATCCAACGGTAGGTGGTAACCAAACAAGTTGATATCCTGTGTCAACAGTAATTTCAGGCGCTTGTATTTGGGGCCAATCACTCTTGCATCTTCTCCGCGCCAGAAGTAGCCGTGATGTACGATAATGGCGTCAGCTTGTCGCGCGGCAGCCGCCTCCAGCAATGCCAGACTTGCTGTCACGCCAGAGACCAGGCTGCGTATTTCATTGCAGCCTTCAACTTGCAAGCCGTTTGGGCAATAGTCGCGAAAACGGTTAATATCGAGCGTTTGCTCTAGATATTTTGCAAACTCGTCCCTATTTACTGATCCACGCTTCATTCTTACCCTCTTATGCGACGCCTCTGGTTGTTATTTGCGCAAACCGTTACGGTCGGTTTGGCCATTTGGTTCATTGTAGCGAGCCTTAAGCCTGAATGGGCGGGGACGCTGCTTGGCGCAACGCGCGACGCAAGGCTGTCATCGTCTACGGCTCCGATCCTGCAGGCGCCAGCGAATGCGCCAGCCACGCAAGGCTCCTATCGCGATGCCGCGCAACGGGCAATGCCGGCGGTGGTTAATATCTTTACCACCAAGGGCGCACGTCAGCCAAAGACGCCGTTCATGGATGACCCGCTGTTCCGACGCTTCTTCGGCGATCAGCAGGACGACCGGCAGTTCAGCCTTGGCTCCGGCGTGGTCATCAGCCCGGAAGGTTATGTGCTGACCAATAACCACGTGATCGAAACCGCGGATGAAATCGAAGTGGCCTTTGCCGATGGACGCAAGGCTGATGCCAAAGTGGTGGGCACCGATCCGGAAACCGATCTGGCTGTCATCAAAATCAATTTGCAGAACCTGCCTGCGATCACGCTGGGCAATGCGGATCAAGCCAAAGTCGGCGATGTGGTGCTGGCGATTGGTAACCCATTCGGTGTAGGGCAAACCGTCACCATGGGCATTATTTCCGCGCTTGGACGCAATCATCTCGGTATCAATACCTTCGAAAACTTTATCCAAACGGACGCGGCCATCAACCCCGGCAATTCGGGTGGGGCGCTGATCGACGCGAACGGCAACCTGCTGGGCATCAATACGGCCATTTACTCACGTAGCGGCGGCTCTCTGGGAATCGGTTTTGCTATCCCGGTAACAACAGTAAAAGACGTCATGGAATCCATCATTGCCACCGGCCAGAAAGTACGGGGCTGGATCGGCGTGGAGCCGCAAGACATCACGCCGGAACTGGCGGAAAGTTTCGGACTGACGCGCAAATCGGGTGCCATCATCGCCGGTGTGCTTAAGGGTGGTCCGGCGGATAAGGCCGGCATACGTCCGGGCGATATTCTGGTGGCGGTCGAAGGCAAACCCGTCACCGATACCACCGACATGCTGAACCTGATTGCGCAGCTTACGCCGGGCACCAAGGCAAAGATGACCGTGTTGCGCAAGACCCAGGAGTCGACTGTCGACGTCCTTGTTGGCAAACGACCGAAGCCGAAACGAGAAGAACAGGAGTAATTTTTCGGAGATCCCTGCAAGCCTATGCATACTCGCGACCTCATTCAATTCCTTGCCGAACTGTCGGAAAACAATAATCGTGCATGGTTTGTCATGAACAAGCCGCGTTACGATATTCTGCGTGCGGAGTTCCTGGAACTGGTAACCGGCCTGATTCCGCAGATCGTTAAATTCGATCCGGCGGTTGCCGGCTGCAATCCCAAAAAAGCGTTATTCCGCATCAATCGCGACATGCGCTTTTCGCATGACAAGAGTCCTTACAAGACCACCTTTTCAGCGGCCATTACAGCCAGCGGACTGAAGAAACCGAGTCAGGGTGGCGGTCCCGCTTACTACTTCCATATTGATGCACAAGGAACGCTGCTAGTTGCGGGTGGCGAATACATGCCGCCATCCGACAGGCTGAAGACGATACGCCAACACGTGATCGCCGATGCCGCCGGGTTCAGGCGCATGCTGCGCAACAAACGTCTTCAGGAAACCTATGGCGATTTACAGGACGAAGGAAAACTGACAAGGCCGCCCAAGGGCTTCGATGCGGATGCGCCCAACATTGAATACGTCAAGCACAAGAGTTTTATCGTCTGGAAAGAAACCAGCCTGAAAAAGAAAATTCCCGCCGATCTGGGGAAAGAACTGGCTGCGGGTTTCAAGGACGCTTATCCATTGGTGGCCTGGCTGCGGGAAGCCAAATAGCGCATACACGGTTTATCACGGTTTGCGCTTGGCCACTACGGAGCTTCGGCAGATAACGTCCACGAAAATAGGTGCAATACCTGCTGTACTGCACCCAGCCCAGTAGCGAGTAAAGCAGATTTATACTGTTTCTTCTTCCGGCGCCTGGGTTGCGCGTGCAAACAACGGTGCAAGAATCAACCCGACTTCAAACAACAGGCATAGAGGCACAGCCAGCAACAACTGGCTCATGATATCCGGCGGTGTCACGATCGCGGCAATGACGAAGGCGCCAACGATGATATAGGGACGCATTTCCTTCAGCTTTTCCACCGTCACGATTCCCATGCGTACCAGCACGATAACAACGATCGGTACTTCGAACGTCATGCCAAAGGCAATGAACAGCGTCATCACAAAACCGAAATAGCTCTCGATATCCGGCGCAACGGAAATCGACTTCGGCGCAAATTCATTGATGAACTTGAAAATCACGCCGAATACGAAAAAGTAGCAAAACGCGACACCGATGATAAACAGTAGCGAAGATGAAATCACCAGCGGTGCGATCAGCTTTTTTTCATGCGTATACAAGCCGGGTGCAATGAATGCCCATGCCTGGTAAAGCACTATCGGTAGCGCAATCAGGAAGGCCAGCAGCAGGGTCACCTTCACCGGGATCAGAAATGGTGTGATGACTCCGGTGGCAATCATCTTGCTACCGGCGGGAAGCGCCAGCATCATCGGCATGGCGAGCCAGTCATAGATGTTGCCGGCCCAAGGCATCAGGCAAAGGAAGACGATGATGACTGCGATGGATGCCTTCATCACGCGGTTGCGCAATTCAACCAGGTGCGAAATGAAGGTGTCGCCTACACCACCATCGGTGTTGTGATCGTCGTTCATACGGGCTTGTTACACATACCGGTTGTCCATAGCGCCTGCGCACCTTGCGGCAGCGGTCGAACCTCGTGAAATATTCATAGTAAACCGCGGCTCAGGAATGGAATGAAGTGGAAGTCTTGCTACCGGCCCCGGCGGGACGATATTTGGCGACACGTGCCGCACCGGAAATCACACGCGTGCGGCGGCCACTTTGTTTTTTGTACCAGGAAGGAATGGCCGACGTACGTGCCAGCTTCTTCCTGCGAAAATCCTTGGCCTTGACATGGATCTGATCCGGCGTCGGCGTCTCCATCAAGGGGTTGGACAGCGCTTCCTGGACTTCGGCCTGCATCTCGGAGACATTTTTGGCAATCGTCTGCTCGACGCTGGTCGCTGCTTCCTGCATTTCCTTCTGCATCTTTCGCAGCTCTTCCAGTTCGATTTCGCGGCTGACTTCCGATTTGACTTCGTTGATGTAGCGCTGGGCGCGGCCAAACAGGGTACCGGCCATCCGTGCCACTTTCGGCAGGCGTTCAGGACCGATGACGACCAGCGCTACAACGCTGATCAGCGCAATTTTGGTGAGACCGATATCAATCATGATGTGACGGGTTGCAGGAATGGCATGCGATGAGCCTGCGGCACATCACCCGTTTCCTGCAAGGACCGTGCTCAGCTCTTTTTTTCTTTGGCGTCGACGTCGATTGTCGACTTGTCGGTTGTGGCAGACGATTTCTCTTCATCTCCCTTGACCCCGTCCTTGAAGCCCTTTACTGCCTTGCCAAGGTCGGAGCCGACATTACCCAGCTTCTTGGTGCCGAAAATCAGCATGACAACGACCAGCACGATCAGCCAGTGCCAAATGCTAAATGAACCCATTACTTTCTCCTCAGTGGACGCATGCGCCCGTCAATCATTGGTCTGTCGGCAGGTTTCGCCTATCGTTGGCCGCGCCAGGGACGTGGTCCGCCGATGACATGCAGATGGAGATGGTACACCTCCTGACCGCCGTCCGGACCAGTATTGAACAGCGTCTTGAATCCGCCGCTGCCCACGCCGCCATCAGTGGCGGTATAACCGCACCCCTGCTCCTGCGCCAGTTTAGGCGCCAACAACATCATTTTACTCAACAAAGCGCTATGGCTTTCATTACAGTCCGCCAGTGTAGCAACATGTTGTTTCGGGACGATTAAAAAATGCACCGGAGCAGCAGGATTGATGTCGTGAAATGCAATGAGGTCGTCGTCTTCATAGACTGCCTTGGTGGGAATCTGTTTTGAAGCAATCTTGCAGAAGATGCAGTCAGTCATGGGAAGATCCTGGAAAGTAAGTGGTCAGTGATCGAAATATCAACAGTCTCTTTGACACGCATTCTTTGGCTGGAATGCCCCGCAACGATACCCTACGGATTATCTGCCGGCTCAATTGTCCTTGCGGCTCGCTTTTTCCTCAAGTCCTGACAGGCCTTCCCGCCGGGCAAGCTCATCCAGCACGTCCTGCGGCGTCAGGTCGAACTGGGCGAGCATGACCATGGAATGAAACCACAGGTCTGCGCACTCATAGAGCACCTTCGATTTGTCGCCGCTGACACGCGCATCCTTGGCGGCCATCACGGTCTCGGTTGCTTCTTCGCCGATCTTTTTCAAAATGGCATCATCGCCCTTGACGAACAGCTTCGCGACATAGGACTTATCGGGATTGCCGCCATTGGCTGGTTTGCGCGATTCAATGACGGCGGCAAGGCGTTTCAGGGTTTCACTCATCGCTTGGGTGGCTCGGCTGCGCAACGCAGCCGGCCCTCTTTCAGTTGTCGTCGCGGCGATGTCGGGCGCCGGTTGCTCACCCGCCGCTGAGGGTTATTTGTAAATGCTTTCAGGGTCTTTCAGCACGGGTTCTACTGCTTGCCAGTCGCCGTTTTTGGCATCCCCCGTGAATTGCTGGAAGAAACACGAATGCCGGCCGGTATGGCAGGCGATCTTACCGACCTGCTCGACCTTGAGCAAAACCACGTCTTCGTCGCAGTCGAGGCGGATGTCATGCACTTTTTGCGTGTGGCCGGACTCTTCGCCCTTGTGCCACAGCTTCTTGCGTGAACGGCTCCAGTACACGGCTTCGCCGAGTTCGACGGTTTTCGCAAGCGCGTCGCGGTTCATCCAGGCAAACATCAACACATCGTTGCTGCCGACTTCCTGCGCGATCACGGGCACGAGGCCATGTTCATCCCACTTGACCTTGTTTAGCCATTTTGCACTGATGCTCATGCCATCCTCATCGGAATGCCTTGGGTGGACATGAATTGCTTGGCTTCCTGCACGGTATGCTGGCCATAGTGGAAGATGCTCGCTGCCAGCACCGCATCGGCCTTGCCGAGCTTGATGCCGTCAGCCAGGTCCTGCAGGCCGCCGACACCACCCGAAGCGATCACCGGAATTGACACCGCATCCGACACGGCACGTGTCAGCTCAAGGTCGAAGCCGCTCTTGGTACCGTCACGGTCCATGCTGGTCAGCAGAATTTCGCCAACGCCGTGGCTTTCCATTTTCTTTGCCCACTCGATCACATCGAGGCCGGTCGCCTTGCGTCCACCATGGGTAAACACTTCCCAGCGTCCTTCCGGGTTACGCTTGGCGTCGATCGCCACCACGATGCATTGCGAGCCGAATTTCTGCGCGGCATCGGCCACCATCTGTGGATTGGCAATGGCGGTACTGTTGATACTGATCTTGTCCGCGCCCGCATTCAACAGGCGGCGAACATCGTCGACAGTACGCACACCACCACCCACAGTCAGCGGAATGAAGACCTGCGAAGCGACCGCTTCGATGATATGCAGAATCAGGTCACGCCCGTCTGAAGTCGCTGTGATGTCGAGAAAAGTCAGTTCATCCGCGCCCTGATCGTCGTAACGGCGTGCAATCTCGACCGGATCGCCGGCATCGCGTAACTCGACGAAATTGACGCCCTTGACGACACGGCCTGCGGTCACGTCGAGGCAAGGGATGATGCGTTTTGCTAGGGACATGCTTATTCTTCTTCCGCCTCTTCAAGGCCGCTCAGTTCGTCGGCACGCTCCTGCGCGGAGCGCAGGTCCAGCGTGCCTTCATAGATCGACCGGCCACAGATCACGCCCTCGATACCTTCATCCTGCACGGCGCACAAGGCTTCGACATCCTTGACGTTGTGTACGCCGCCGGACGCGATCACGGGAATGGTCATGCTTTGCGCCAGCTTGACGGTGGCATCGATGTTGACGCCGCCCATCATGCCATCGCGGCCGATGTCGGTGTAGACAATCGCTTCGCAGCCATAGTCTTCGAATTTCTTCGCGAGATCGATCACTTCATGACCGGACAGCTTGCTCCAGCCGTCGGTGGCGACCTTGCCGTCCTTGGCATCGAGACCGACGATGATCTGGCCGGGAAAGGCGCTGCAGGCATCATGCAGGAAGCCGGGGTTCTTTACCGCCGCGGTGCCGATGATGATGTAGGACAAGCCATCATCGAGGTAGCGCTCGATCGTGTCGAGGTCGCGGATGCCGCCACCCAGCTGAATAGGGATTTCGTCGACGTCGTTCTCGAGTGCGAAATCGCGTACGACCTGGATAATGGACTTTACCGCCGCCTCGTTCTTGGGCTTGCCGGCAAAGGCGCCATTCAGGTCGACCAGATGCAGTCGTCGCGCGCCCTGTTGCAGCCAGTGTCGCGCCATCTGGGCGGGATCTTCGGAAAACACGGTGGCTTGGTCCATATCGCCCTGTTTCAGGCGCACGCAATGACCGTCCTTGAGGTCGATAGCAGGTATGAGCAGCATGGCTACATTAGTGTTGGAGTGAGGTTAATAAAATTTCCTGCAACGCAAACAGCAAACGACAACTTCTCACTGGAGTCACGGATTCCAGTGCACGAAATTCTTGTAAAGCTGCAAACCGGAGGCCGCGCTTTTCTCCGGGTGAAACTGTGTCGCAAAAATATTATCTTTGGCAACTGCGCAAGTAAACGGGGCACCATAGGTCGTTTCGCCTGCGGTATGTTCCGGATTTTCCGGCACAGCGTAATAGCTGTGCACGAAATAAAAGTAACTGTTGTCAGCAATGCCATTCCACAGCGGATGGGACATCGACTGCCTGACCCGGTTCCAGCCCATCTGTGGCACCTTGAAACGGGAGCCGTCTTCCTGCAACTGCCCATCCAGCCTGAAGCGTACCACCTTGCCAGGAATCAGTCCGATGCCGGGCGTGTTACCCTCTTCGCTCAGGTCGAACAGCAGCTGCTCGCCGACGCAAACGCCGAGCAGCGGCTTGCTGCGTGTCGATTCAATGACCGCCTCCTGCAGGCCTGACTCGCGCAGACAGCGCATGCAATCGGGCATCGCGCCCTGCCCGGGTAGCACCAGGCGATCGGCAGCCCGGATGTCGGCAAGTTCACCGGAAATCCGGACATCGGCTTCGGGTGCGACATGACGCAGTGCCTGCGCTACCGAGCGCAGGTTGCCCATGCCGTAATCCACTACAACAATCTTGTTCATGATGGGAATGTCAGTCGACGCATGGCGTTGTTACAGGCTGCCCTTGGTCGAGGGAATCGTTCCCGCTGCACGCGGGTCCAGTTCGATGGCCATGCGCAATGCGCGGCCAAATGCCTTGAATACGGTTTCGCACTGGTGGTGAGCATTCACACCACGCAGGTTATCAATGTGCAAGGTAACTAGCGCATGATTGACGAAGCCCTGAAAGAATTCATGGGTCAGGTCGACATCGAAGCCGCCGATCATCGCACGGGTGAACGGCACATTGAATTCAATGCCGGGACGTCCGGAAAAATCGATGACCACACGCGACAGCGCTTCATCCAGCGGCACATAGGCATGACCATAGCGGCGGATACCCTTCTTGTCGCCGACTGCCTTGGCAAACGCTTGACCCAGTGTGATGCCGACGTCTTCGACGGTATGGTGGGCATCGATGTGCAGGTCGCCCTTGGCTTCGATATCGAGGTCGATCAGGCCATGACGCGCGATCTGGTCGAGCATATGGTCGAGGAACGGCACACCGGTGTTCAGCTTTTGCTGGCCGGTGCCATCGATGTTGATTGCGACGCGGATCTGCGTCTCGTTGGTATTGCGGGTGACCTCTGCAACGCGGGACATGGACATGTTCTGTGTGGTACTCGTGTGCGTACGAAAGTTATGGAGCGAGCGATGCGGTTATGGCATCGAGTAATAGCTGGTTCTCTTCCGGCGTGCTGACGGTGATCCGCAAGCAGTTTTCCAGCAATGGATGCATTTTACCGACATTTTTGACCAAAACCTTCCGGTCTAACAATGCGGAAAACACATCGTTGGCATGAATCTTTTCTGTTTTGATACGCACCAGCAGGAAATTTGCTGCCGACGGGAAAACTTCTACGCCTGACAATGCGCCCAGCGCCGTTGCCAGGCGCGTTCGTTCCTCACGCAGGGATGCCGCCTGCGCGTCCAGCACATCGACGCGCTCCAGCACAAATTCGGCCGCCGCCTGGGTCAGTACATTGATGTTGTAAGGCGGACGCACCTTGTCGAATTCTGTCAGCAAGTCCTCGCTTGCAGACATGTAACCGAGGCGAATACCGGCCAGCCCGAGCTTGGAGACAGTGCGCATGACCACCAGATTAGCAAATTCCGGCAGGCGTGACATGAAACTGGCCTGCGCGAACGGCTGATAGGCTTCATCGACCACCACCAGGCCAGTGTCGCCGACAGCGCGCAGAATCGCGACCATGTCGTCGGCATCAAACAAATTGCCAGTCGGATTGTTGGGATAGGCGAGATAGGTGATTGCCGGCTTGTGTTGCGCAATGGCGTCGAGCATGGCCGCCTTGTCGAGCGACAGGTCGGCTCGTAGCGGCACGCCGATAAACTCCAGGCCGGCAAATTTGGCCGACATCGCATACATCACAAAACCAGGCGTAGGCGCCAGTACCTTGGCGCCGGGCTTGGCGCAGGCGACGGACAGGAGTGTAATCAGCTCGTCGGAACCATTGCCGAGCACGACGTCATATCCGGCCGGCACACCCAGCTGGACACAGATCATTTTCTTGAGCGCTGCGTAGGAAGGCACCGGATAGCGGTTCATCGCCACCTCGGCAAGCCGCTGGCCGAGTTCGGCGCGCAGATCCTCGGGCAAGTTATAGGGGTTTTCCATCGCGTCGAGCTTAACGAAGCCGGTCGCGTCCGGCACATGATAAGCGGCGAGTGCACGAACGTCGGGACGGATGATATTGTCGATCAGGGACATGGTCATGTTCTCAGGCAGCCTCGGGTTTATCCAGCTCGGCAAGGCGGTTTTCAATCAATTCACAATACTCGGGATTCAGTTCAAAGCCAACGAAACGGCGATTACAGCGCTTGGCGGCTACCGCTGTGGTGCCACTGCCCATGAAGGGATCGAGCACCACACCGCCCGGCGGACAGGAAGCCTTGAGCATGCGCTCAATGATTTCCAGCGGCTTTTGCGTCGGATGGTCGGCGCGCTCGCGATGCTCGCGGTGCAGGCGCGACACACTCCACACATCTTTGGGGTTATAGCCCATTTCCAGCCATTTGGCGCCAACGAAGATGGAACGCGAGCGTGCCTTCTTGGTTTCGGCATCATAGGGGATACGTACCGCGTCCAGGTCGAAGTAGTAATCCTTCGCCCTGGCGAAGAAACCAACCGTGTCGTGCACCGAAGAAAAGCGGCGGGTGCTGCCGCCCATCGACGGCACGCGGCGATCCCAGATGATTTCATTAATCATTGTCATGCGCTTTTTCAGCATCACAAAGATTTCCGGCGAGTAGCGCCAGGTCAAAAAAATGTAAAAGCTGCCATTGGGTTTAAGCTTGGGCAATGCCGCATCCACCCATTGCTCGGTCCAGTGCAGATAGGCTTCGGCATCGAGCTTGTCGGAGTCGTTGCCATAGTCCTTGCCGAGGCCATACGGCGGATCAGCGATCAGCAGATCGACGCTGGCGTCGGGAATACGCGCAAAGCCTGCCAGCGCATCCTCGCAAAACACGCGATCAAGCCAGGGCGTCACCTGGCTGCCTTCCACAGACGCGTGGCACCGGATCGAATCGTGATCATTTGAGGCGGAACTCTGCCGAAGCGGCGTGCGCCTGCAAGCCTTCGCCATAAGCGAGTTCCGCGGCGACCTTGCCCAGTGTCTGCGCGCCAGCTTCGCTGACATGGATGATGCTGGAGCGCTTCTGGAAGTCATACACACCGAGTGGCGACGAGAAACGCGCGGTGCGCGAGGTCGGCAGCACGTGATTCGGTCCGGCGCAGTAGTCACCGAGCGACTCGGATGAGAAACGGCCCAGGAACATGGCCCCGGCATGACGCACCTTGTCCGCCCATTGCTGCGGATTCTCGGCGGAAATCTCGAGGTGTTCGGCGGCGATCAGATTGGCGATCTCGCAGGCTTCGTCCATATCACGCACCTTGACCAGCGCGCCGCGATTGGTCAGCGAGGTGCGGATCACTTCCTTGCGCGGCATCGCGTCGAGCTGCCTGTTGATGCTGGCTTCGACTTTGGCGATGTAGTCTGCGTCCGGGCACAGCAAAATGGATTGCGCGAGCTCATCATGCTCGGCTTGCGAGAACAAGTCCATGGCCACCCAGTCCGGATCGGTGCTGCCATCGCAAATGACCAGAATTTCCGATGGTCCGGCGATCATGTCGATCCCAACGATACCGAATACGCGTCGCTTGGCGGCGGCGACATAGGCATTGCCGGGCCCCACGATCTTGTCGACCTGGGGAATCGTCGCGGTGCCATAGGCCAGTGCGCCGACCGCCTGGGCTCCGCCGATTGTGAATATGCGATCGACGCCGGCAATGGCAGCGGCGGCCAGCACCAGTTCATTCTGTACGCCATTAGGTGTCGGCACCACCATGATGACTTCCTGCACACCAGCGACCTTGGCCGGAATCGCGTTCATCAGCACGGAAGACGGATAGGCCGCCTTGCCGCCCGGGACGTAGATGCCGACGCGGTCGAGCGGTGTTACCTTTTGTCCCAGCACCGTACCATCAGCTTCGGTGTAGGTGAAACCGTCGCTGCCGGTCTCTTTCTTTTGCCGCTCATGATAATCGCGTACGCGCGTGGCAGCAGTCTGCAGCGCGACACGCCGTTGCGGTTCGAGGCTGTTAAGCGCGGCACGTAGCGCATCCTTGCCGATTTCCAGGCTGTCGACGGTGCGTGCTTCCAGCTTGTCGAAACGGTTGGTGTACTCCAGCACGGCAGCATCGCCGCGTGCTTTGACGTCAGCCAGAATCTGCGCGGCGGCGCGGTCGATTGCTTCGTCTTCGCTGGCTTCAAAGGCAAGCACTGCCGACAGCGTCGATTTGAAATCCGGTGCGGTGGAATCGAGTTTGCGAATCTGGATGGTCATGATGGTTACACCGCTTTCGATGCTGCTTCGAATGCTTGGAGAATGGGTTGCAGGCGCTCGCGTTTGAGTTTGAGTGCAGCCTGGTTCACCACCAGGCGCGACGAGATTTCCATGATGTGTTCGACTTCCACCAGGTTATTGGCGCGTAGCGTGCTGCCGGTACTGACAAGGTCGACGATCGCGTCGGACAGACCGACCAGCGGGCCGAGTTCCATCGAGCCGTACAGTTTAATCAGGTCGACGTGGACGCCCTTGGCCGCAAAGTGTTCACGTGCGCAATTTACGTACTTGGTAACAACACGCAAACGCGCCCCTTGGCGCACCGCGCTGACGTAATCGAAGCCGGCGGGCACGGCAACCGACAACCGGCACTTCGCGATGTTGAGATCGATCGGCTGATACAGACCCTCGCCGCCATGCTCGAGCAGCACATCCTTGCCGGCCACGCCGAAGTCGGCGGCGCCGTATTGCACATAGGTTGGCACGTCGGAAGCGCGCACGATGATGACGCGCACATCCGGATCGTTGGTTGGCAGGATCAGCTTGCGCGACTTTTCCGGATCCTCGGTCACGGTGATGCCGGCCGCCTTCAGCAGCGGCAGGGTTTCTTCGAAGATACGGCCTTTGGATAACGCCAGGGTCAGTTGCCGGCTCATTTATTTCACTCGCTGAATGTTGGCGCCGACGGCCGAAAGCTTGACTTCCATGCGGTCGTAACCGCGGTCAAGGTGATAGATACGATCGACCAGGGTTTCGCCTTGTGCTGCGAGCGCTGCGATCACCAGCGATGCGGACGCGCGCAAGTCGGTTGCCATGACCGGCGCGCCGATCAGTTTCTCGACGCCTTGCACAATCGCCGTGTGGCCGTCGATATCAATCGATGCGCCAAGACGATTGAGTTCCTGCACGTGCATGAAGCGGTTTTCAAAGATAGTTTCGGTCACGCGCGCACTGCCTTCGGCGAGGCAGTTGAGCGCCATGAACTGCGCCTGCATGTCGGTCGGGAAGCCGGGATATTCAGTGGTGCGGAAGCTGATCGCTTTCGGACGCGCCGCCATCTGCACGCGGATCCAGTTGGGACCGGTGGTCAGAATGGCGCCCGCTTCGCGCAGCTTGTCGAGCGCGACGTCAAGAATATCGCTGCGTGTCTTGTGAAGCGTGACATCGCCCCCGGCCGCCGCCACCGCACACAGGAAGGTGCCGGTCTCGATACGATCGGCAATGACGTCATGCGAAGCGCCGTGCAGTTTGTCGACGCCCTGGATCACGAGGCGATCGGTTCCGATGCCTTCGATCTTTGCGCCCATGGCCACCAGCAGGTTGGCCAGGTCGGTGACTTCCGGCTCGCGTGCCGCGTTTTCCAGCACGGTTTCACCTTCGGCCAGGGTCGCGGCCATCAGCAGGTTTTCGGTGCCGGTCACGGTAATCATGTCGGTGACGATGCGCGTGCCCTTCAGCTTCTTGGCCTTGGCGTGGATGTAACCAGCCTCGATCGTGATTTCGGCACCCATCGCCTGCAAGCCCTTGATGTGCTGGTCGACCGGGCGAGAACCAATGGCGCAACCTCCGGGCAGCGACACCCTGGCTTCGCCAAAACGCGCCACCAGTGGACCAAGCACCAGGATCGACGCACGCATGGTTTTCACGAGTTCATAAGGTGCTTCGCAGCTGCTGATGTCAGCGCCATTGAGCGCCAGGCGATCGTCATCCTGCTCGACGCGCAGGCCCATCTGCTTGAGCAGCTTGAGCATGGTGTTGACGTCCTGCAGATGCGGCACGTTGGACAGCTGCACGGTATCGCTGGTGAGCAGGCCGGCGCACAGGATGGGCAGTGCGGCGTTTTTGGCGCCCGAGATCGTGATGTCCCCGGACAGGCGATTGCCGCCGGTAATAAGCAGTTTATCCATTATTTCTGGAATTCTTCCGGAGTGAGTGTCTTCATCGACAAAGCGTGGATTTCCTCGCGCATGCGATCGCCGAGGGCGGCATAGACGAGTTGATGACGCTGGATCAGGCGCTTGCCGGCAAACGCATTGGAAACGATGACTGCGTTGAAATGTTGTCCGTCACCTTCGACTTCCAGGTGGGTGCAGTCGAGACCGGCGGCGATGTAGTTTTTGACAAGCTCGGGTGTGGGTAGCATGGTCTTACCTTTGTTGACCTTGACGGTCGTAATAGCGTAATCGCAATTGCAATCGCATTAGCAGCATTAGCAGCATTAGCAGCATTAGCAGCATTAGCAGCATTAGCAGCATTAGCATGGTGGCACGTGCCGCCTCGATGATTTCGGCGTGACGTCGATGTTTCTGTTCTGGTTAGTGGCGCAGCTTGTATCCATTCCTCAGCATGCGGATGGCAAACCCGGCCAGCATGATGAAAAATACGCCGACAATGAAGAAGCTGGTCAGCGGATTGATGTCGGACTGGCCAAAGAAACCGTAGCGGAAGCCGTCAATCATATAAAAAAACGGGTTGAAGTGCGATACCGTCTGCCAGAATGGCGGCAGTGAGTGGATCGAATAAAACACGCCGGACAGGAAGGTTGCCGGCATGATCAGGAAATTCTGGAATGCCGCCAGCTGGTCGAACTTTTCCGCCCAGATACCGGCAATCAGGCCCATGGTGCCAAGGATTCCCGCGCCAAGCAAGGCAAAAATAGCAATCCACCACGGCGCGAAAAAGCTGAGTTCAGCGAACCATGCGGTCACTAGGAAGACCCCGAGGCCGACAGCCAGCCCGCGCACCACGGCGGCCAATACATACGCGGCGAACAAGTCCCAATGCGATAGCGGCGGCAACAGGACAAATACCAGGTTACCGGTGATCTTGGACTGGATCAGCGAGGATGAGCTGTTGGCAAAGGAGTTCTGCAGCACGCTCATCATCACCAGGCCAGGCACCAGGAAAGCGGTATAGCGAACGTCCGGGTAGACCTGTACATGGTCTTCCAGCACATGGCCGAAGATCAGCAGGTACAGCATGGCGGTCAGGATGGGGGCCGTGATCGTTTGCGTTGCGACTTTCCAGAAGCGCAGCACTTCCTTATAGAACAGGGTCTGGAAGCCGGTCATTATTTTTCCCCTTCCATGATCTGGATAAACACATCTTCCAGGTCGGCCTGCTGCAGATGCATGTCGTCGATGACGGCGCCGGACTCGCGCAGCTTCGCCAGGATAGGTTCGACATCGGTATATTCATTGACCCGCAGCGTGTACTTGCGGCCGGAAATCAGTTCGTCCGGATGCGAGACCAACGGCTTGAGTTCATCCGGCAAGGTGCCCTTGGCCAGGTGCACGATCAGCTGCGACCCTGAGATGCGGCGGATCAGCGCGGATGTCGAGTCCAGCGCCACCACCTTGCCAGACTTGAGCATCGCAATACGGTTGCATAGTGCCTGCGCTTCTTCGAGGTAGTGCGTGGTAAGCACGATGGTATGGCCTTCTCGGTTTAGCCGCGAGATGAACTTCCATAGTGTCTGGCGCAGTTCGACGTCGACGCCCGCTGTCGGCTCGTCGAGCACAATGACCGGTGGCTTATGGACCAGCGCCTGAGCGACCAGCACACGGCGTTTCATGCCGCCCGACAACGCGCGCGTATTGGTATCGGCCTTGTTGGTCAGGTCGAGGTTGGCCATGACTTCGTCGATCCAGTCATCGTTCTTTTTCAAGCCGAAATAGCCGGATTGCATGCGCAGGGTTTCACGCACGGTAAAGAATGGGTCGAACACCAGTTCCTGTGGCACGACACCGAGCCGTTTACGCGCTTCGCGATAGTCGGTGACGACATCATGTCCATGGATGCTGACATTGCCGGAATCAGCGCGGATCAGACCGGCAATGATGGAAATCAGCGTGGTTTTACCGGCGCCGTTCGGCCCGAGCAGTCCGAAAAACTCACCGGCTTCGATGGAAAGGGATACGCCGCCAAGCGCCTGGAGCGACTTGTAGCGTTTTTCGACGTTGACAATTTGCAGAGCAGCCATGGCGGCTTGGTCATTTCAGGAGTGGGGCCGTTTCGCACGCCGGAGCAGCGAAACCATTGGCGGAACCCTTGATTATATTGGATTTCCGGGGTGGAAGCCGGAAGGCGACTGGGTCAGGTGGGGATCAATGATGCAGCAGGTCGCTGCGTTCGGCGGTAGTCCTCGATACGACTGAAAGGAGGCCGTCAGCGTCATACAATGCCACCAGGCTTTGCAGGTTGGATGGAAGGTTGCTGAAAGCAAGCGACTTGCCTGCTTTCCTGGCTGCGCGTTGCCAGGAAAGCATCGTGGCGACCGCTGCCGAATCCACGACGTTCAGCTCGCCGAGGTCAATCACTGATTGGCCGTCAGCGATGGCACGCAAACCGGCTTCGAGCACGGTTTGCGCATTATTGACGGTCAGAGTTAATCCGGGCCGGTACATGGAGAGATCTGGAATCAGGACTTGGCTGTCTTGGCTGCACTCGCAGCCAAGCGCTTGTTCTTGTCGGCCAGTGTCTTGATCAGGCCGTCGATACCGCCCTTGCCGATTTCGGCAGCAAAGTTGCCCTTATAGGTTTCCACCAGCCAGGCGCCAAGCACATTGACATCATAGATTTTCCACCCGCCCGGCGATTTTTCAAGACGGTAATTAAGCTGGATAGGGTCGCCGCCGCGCGGCTGAATGACCTGAGTTCGTACTTCGACATCAGTGTCAGACGGGTCGCCACGCATAGGTTTGAATTCCAGCTTCTGGTCTTTAACCTGCGAAATCGCGCCAGAGTAGGTATACACCAGCAGGGCACGGAATTCATTGGTCAGCTGTTTTTGCTGTTCCGGCGACGCTTCACGCCAGAAACGCCCCGCTGCCAAGGCAGTCATGCGCTGGAAATCGACATGCGGCAATATTTTTGCCTCGACCAGTTCGAGCACTTTTTTCTGGTTGCCGCCCTGAATGTCCTTGTCACTTTTTGCCGTGTCGATTACTTCCTGACTGATGCGCTTGATCAGCGCGTCAGGTGCTTCCTGGGCAGAGGCCAGCGGTGCAAACGCGAGCGCGCCGACCGTCAGGCTTGCAATGGCAAATATCTTTTTAAGCAGTTTCATACGATCCTGGATTAGGTTTAGACGGTGCCGTTGTGGCGACACGCAGGCACATAGTAAGAAAACGCGCGGCAAGGCAAATTAGTCTACTGCCGCGCAGGTTATTGTTTGGGCTCCGTCACCAAGGCGGTTTCAGCAGCTTTCGCCGCCGTGGGTGCTGTCGCTCCCATAGCCGCCGGGGCTGTTTCCAGCTTGACATCTTGTTCCAGTTTGACAACCGGCTTTTGTGCCGGTTCCGATGTGTCTGTATTCACAATGGAGCGTGTAGTCGCTGTGTCTTCAACAGTTGGGCCGACATCATTCTCATATTTAGACTCCGGAACTTCGCCATCATATACCTTGCTCTGGCGACGTTGCATATAGGCGTCACGGACAAATACATAACGGTCCAGCGCAGCTTCCTCAACCAGATTGGAAGCATCGAGTACGGCAGCACGCTGGTCGATGGCATAAGTCACGGAACCAATATTGCGTACATGCACCGGACGTTTGTAATGCCATGGATATCCCCAAGTGTCTAGCGGACGTACCACCGTATCACGCAGCGTCGAGGAACCAAGTATCGGCAATACCACGTAAGGGCCTGATGCAACTCCCCATTTCCCCAAAGTCTGGCCGAAATCCTCGTTGTGCTTGGTTAGCCCCGCTTCACTACCGATATCCAGAAGTCCACCGAAACCCATGGTGGTATTGACAGCAACACGCATCACGTCCGAAAAGCCATCCTCAACCTTACCTTGCAGGAAATTATTGACCCCGGTCCAAACGTCACCAAGGTTACCAAAAAAATTGTTGATGCCGATTTGCACAAATTCTGGCAATACATTGCTATACAGTTCAGCAGCCGGTTTGACTGCCGCCTGATCAATCGTGTCGTTAAAAGTGAACATCGCCCGGTTGAACGGTTCAAACGGGTCTTGAGGATTATTGGTCGAAGCGCAACCCGCAAGCAGCACCGCTGTAGCTAGTACGCTGACTTTATGTTTTAGGGCAGACATCATTACTTGTCGCCGTCCTTTCCTTCTGCCGCCTTGCTATAAAGAAACTGACTGATCAGATTTTCAAGCACAACAGCCGATTGAGTCATCTTGATCCGATCGCCGGCAGCCAAAATATTGGTATCGCCGCCCGGCTCAAGGCCTATATATTGTTCACCCAGCAAACCCGAAGTCAGAATTTTGGCAGACGAGTCCTTGGGAAATTTGTAACCGCTTTCCAAATTGAGTGTCACGACCGCCTGAAAAGTTTTGTCGTCAAAGCGAATATCTGCGACACGGCCCACCACCACGCCAGCGCTTTTCACCGGTGCGCGCGGCTTGAGTCCGCCAATGTTGTCAAATTTGGTCGTCACGGCGTATGTTGGCGCAAAAGACAACGAGCTCATATTGCCTGCCTTGAGAGCTAGGAATACCAGCGCCGCCGCGCCTAACAAGACGAACAGTCCAACCCACAGGTCCAATGATTTTCGTTGCATGCTCTTCTCTTACTATAAGTCCCGAAACCGGGAAGTAGATCCCGACTTGAGCAAAATTGTTTAAATGCTACGTTGATGCAGCATGCCGGTAGCGGGCTTGTGCTACTTCAATTGAACATCAGGGCAGTCAGCAGGAAGTCCAGCCACAGCACCGTCAGGGAGGCGATAACGACGGTGCGGGTTGTCGCTCGGGCAACACCTTCCGGAGTCGGTTGTGCTTCATACCCCTGGAATAATGCTACAAACGTTACTGCAAACCCGAAAACCACGCTTTTGATGACGCCGTTCGCAATGTCATTCCAGACATCGACGCCACCCTGCATCTGCGACCAGAACGCACCTTCATCCACGCCGATCAACTGCACGCCGACGATATAGCCACCAAACACGCCAACCGCGCTGAAAATGGCTGCTAGGATCGGCATTGCAATGACACCTGCCCAAAAGCGTGGCGCCACTATTCGCTGCAGTGGATTCACTGCCATCATCTCCATCGCCGAGAGCTGCTCGCCGGCCTTCATCAGGCCAATCTCGGCGGTCAGCGATGTGCCGGCGCGGCCGGCGAACAGCAGCGCGGTCACAACCGGCCCAAGTTCGCGCGTCAGCGATAGCGCCACCAGTAATCCAAGCGCCTGTTCCGAACCGTAGCGGGTCAGCGTGTAGTATCCCTGCAAGCCCAGCACGAATCCGACGAAGAGGCCGGAGACGGCAATAATCACCAGCGAATGATTACCGATGAAATGAATCTGGTCCGTCACCAGCCGTGGCCGGCGCAGTACGCCACCCGATGCGCCGAGGACGGCAAAAAACGATCGTGCGGCAAAACCGACATTACTGATCGATTCGCGCACCCAGCGCCCGATTCCGGCCAGAGCGTTCACAATCATTGGGACTCTCCTGGCAGGAAATCCTCGGCCAGCGAGCGTCCGGGATAATGGAAAGGCACCGGTCCGTCCGCTTCGGCATGCACAAACTGCTTGACGTAAGGATCGTCGGACGCGCGCATCTGGTCCGGCGTCCCGTGCGCCACGATCTTCCCTTGCGACAAGAAGTAAATGTAGTCCGCAATCAGGAAGGTTTCATGTATGTCGTGCGACACCACAATCGATGTCGAACCCAAAGCGTCATTTAACCGCCGAATCAGGTTGGCCGTCACTCCCATGGAAATGGGATCAAGTCCCGCGAACGGTTCGTCATACATGATCAGCTGCGGATCCAGCGCTACGGCGCGCGCCAGCGCAACGCGACGTGCCATGCCGCCGGAAATCTCGGCAGGTTTGAGGTGTGCGGCGTTGCGCAAGCCAACCGCATGCAACTTAAGCAACACGAGGTCGCGGATCAATTCTTCCGGCAGGCGCGTATGCTCGCGCAACGGAAAGGCGACATTTTCAAAGACGGACAAATCGGTAAACAAGGCGCCATGCTGAAACAGCATGCCCATCTTGCGGCGCAAGGCGTACAAGGCCGTCGTATTGCGTGGATTAACCGGCTCCCCGTCAACCGTGACCGAGCCTTTCTGCTGGGTGATCTGTCCGCCGATCAGGCGCAGGATAGTGGTTTTTCCGGAGCCAGATCCCCCCATGACCGCAATAACCTTGCCACGTGGGAAATCCATCTGGAGTCCAGACAAAATAGGTCGGGCGCCATAGGAAAAATGAAGGTCACGGATTTCGACAAGGTTTGGCACAACACAGATCTTTTACGCAAAGACGAGATTGTAGTGCAGAAATGCCAAACGTACTTTTGAACTAACCCAATGGTCAATTAAATAGCAACACAAATAGCAACAAAAAGCCCGCCAAATCCTGCGATCGGGCGGGCTTTTTACAACAAAAGCAGCTTATCGTGGCAGAACCGACGAGCCCATCAGGAATTCATCGACAGCGCGTGCGCACTGACGGCCTTCACGGATGGCCCAGACCACCAACGACTGGCCGCGACGCATGTCGCCTGCGGCAAACACCTTGTCAACCGAGGTCTTGTAGCAGCCATCGCCGTCGGTGCTTGCCTTGGCATTGCCACGCGTGTCCTTATCGACACCGAAAGCGTCCAGCACCTGTTGCACCGGTGATACGAAGCCCATTGCCAGCAGTACCAGGTCGGCTTTCAGTTCGAATTCGGAATTCGGCACTTCCTGCATGCGGCCGTCCTTCCATTCAACGCGGGCCGCAATCAGCTTTTCAACCTTGCCATTCTTGCCTTCGAGGCGCTTGGTAGCCACTGACCAGTCACGGTCGCAGCCTTCTTCATGCGACGACGAGGTACGCAACTTGGTCGGCCAGTACGGCCAGACCAGCGGCTTGTTTTCCTCTTCCGGCGGCTGCGGCAGCAATTCGAACTGGACCACCGATGCGGCACCGTGGCGATTGGAAGTGCCGACGCAGTCGGATCCGGTATCGCCGCCGCCGATCACGACGACATGCTTGCCAGTCGCCATGATCTGGTCCTTTACCTTATCGCCGGCATTGACCTTGTTCTGCAACGGCAGGAATTCCATTGCGAAATGCACGCCCTTGAGTTCGCGGCCCGGTACCGGCAAGTCACGCGGGTTTTCTGCACCGCCCGCGATCACGATCGCGTCAAAATCCTTCTTCAGCTGTTCGGTCGAGACAGTTTCCTTGGCCCAGTTGTAGACGTTGGACGGGAAATCCTTGCCGACGAAGACGCCGGTGCGGAAAGTCACGCCTTCGGCTTTCATCTGCTCGACACGACGGTCGATGTGCGACTTTTCCATCTTGAAGTCGGGAATGCCATAACGCAGCAGGCCACCAACGCGGTCATTCTTTTCAAAGACAGTGACGTCATGGCCGACGCGCGCAAGCTGCTGCGCCGCTGCCAAACCTGCGGGACCGGAGCCGACGACAGCGATTTTCTTGCCAGTCCTGGTAGTCGGGATCTGAGGGACGACCCAGCCGTTTTCCCATCCTTTGTCGATAATGAAATGCTCGATCGACTTGATGCCGACCGGGTCATTATTGATGCCGAGCGTACAGGCAGCCTCGCAAGGTGCAGGACAAATACGACCGGTGAATTCCGGGAAGTTGTTGGTTGAATGCAGGTTATCGAGAGCTTCCTTGTAGTTGCCGTGATAAACCAGGTCGTTCCAGTCGGGAATGATATTGTTCACCGGGCAGCCGTTATTGCAGAACGGGATGCCGCAGTCCATGCAGCGCGCGCCCTGCACCTTGGCATCGGCGTCGCTCAGGTGGACGGTAAATTCCTTGTAGTGCTTCTTGCGCGAGGTGGGTGCTTCGCTTGCTTCCTGCAAGCGTTGGAATTCCAGAAAGCCGGTTACTTTTCCCATGATGTTCCTTGAGTATTTTTTCTTGTCCCCCCTCCCTTTCAAGAGGAGGGGCGGGGTGGGGATGGGTTTCGTCGTTCATGGACAAACCCATCCCCCACCTAGCCTCCCCCTTGAAGGGGGAGGGACAGTTCAGCCGTTGATTGTTATGCTGCGACCTTTTCTTTCGCCTGTGCCGCTACGTGGAGTTCGCCGAGAGCACGCTTGTACTCCGTCGGGAACACCTTGACGAACTTGCTGCGGGCGTTGGCCCAGTCGTCGAGCAGGTTACGTGCGCGGGTGCTGCCGGTGTACTTGAAGTGACGCTCGATCAGACCCTTGAGGATCGCTTCGTCGGCCTGGCCTTCGGCACCACGTGTAGCGGCGTGCCAGATCGAACGGTCAATCTTCGCTTCCTGTTCAGCGGTGGACAGCACCGGCTCCAGGGTCACCATCGACATGTTGCACTTCTTGGCGAAGTCGCCGTCCGGATCGTAGACATACGCGATACCGCCGGACATACCTGCTGCGAAGTTGCGGCCAGTGCTGCCCAGTACGACGACAGTACCGCCAGTCATGTATTCGCAGCCATGGTCGCCAGTGCCTTCGACGACCGTAATCGCGCCGGAGTTACGCACCGCAAAACGCTCGCCCGCGACGCCGTTAAAGAAGGCTTCACCAGCAATCGCGCCGTACAGCACCGTATTGCCGACGATGATGTTATCGACTGCCCAGCCGCGGAACTCGGTGTTCGGACGCACGATGATGCGACCGCCCGACAAGCCCTTGCCGACATAGTCGTTGCCTTCACCAACCAGATCGAGCGTGATGCCGTGTGCCAGGAAGGCGCCTGCCGACTGCCCTGCGGTACCTTGCAACTGGATGTGAATGGTGTCATCCGGCAGGCCTTCGTGGCCGTATTTCTTCGCGACTTCACCCGACAGCATGGTGCCGACGGTACGGTTGCGGTTCTTGACCGGCGAGATGAACGACACTTTCTCGCCCTTCTCGATCGCAGCCTTTGCCTGGGCGATCAGCTTGTGATCGAGTGCGTTTTCCAGACCATGATCCTGCTCTTCAACCTGGTAGCGCGGCTCGGACGCCGGCACTTCAGGCTGATAGAAGATCTTGCTGAAGTCCAGGCCTTTGGCTTTCCAGTGCGCGATAGCCCTCGACTTGTCGAGCAGGTCGGAACGGCCGATCAGCTCGTCAAAAGTACGCACGCCCAGTTGCGCCATGATCTGACGTGCTTCTTCAGCGACAAAGAAGAAGTAGTTGACCACGTGTTCCGGCTTGCCCTGGAACTTGGCACGCAGCACCGGATCCTGGGTGGCAACGCCGACCGGGCAGGTATTGAGGTGGCACTTGCGCATCATGATGCAGCCCTCGACCACCAGTGGTGCTGTCGCAAAGCCGACTTCGTCCGCGCCCAGCAATGCGGCAATCACCACGTCACGGCCGGTCTTGATCTGACCATCGGTCTGCACACGGATACGGCTGCGCAGGCGGTTCAGCACTAAGGTCTGTTGGGTTTCAGCGAGGCCGAGTTCCCATGGCGAACCGGCGTGCTTGACCGAGGACAGCGGCGATGCGCCGGTGCCGCCATCATGGCCGGCGATCACGACGTGATCGGCCTTGGCTTTTGCAACACCGGCCGCAACTGTGCCGACACCGACTTCGGAGACCAGCTTGACCGAGATCGACGCCTTGGGATTGGCATTCTTCAGGTCGTGGATCAGCTGCGCCAGGTCTTCGATCGAGTAAATATCATGGTGCGGCGGCGGCGAAATCAGGCCGACACCCGGCACCGAAAAACGCAGCTTGGCAATGTACTCGGACACTTTGTGACCCGGCAGCTGACCGCCCTCGCCCGGCTTTGCGCCCTGCGCCATCTTGATCTGGATCTGGTCGGCGGACGTCAGGTATTCAGTCGTGACGCCGAAACGGCCCGATGCCACCTGCTTGATCTTTGAGCGCAGCGAATCGCCAGCCAGCAGCGGCATGTCCACTTCAACGCGGTCCTTGCCGATCACGGAAGCGAGTGTTTCGCCCTTCTTGATCGGGATGCCCTTCAATTCCTGACGATAACGGTTCTCGTCTTCGCCGCCTTCACCGGTGTTCGACTTGCCGCCTATGCGGTTCATCGCGATGGCCAGTGTCGCATGCGCTTCGGTCGAGATCGAACCGAGCGACATCGCGCCGGTGGCGAAACGCTTGACGATTTCCTTGGCCGGCTCGACTTCGTCGATCGAAATCGCCTTGGACGGATCGATCCTGAACTCGAACAGGCCACGCAAGGTCATGTGGCGTTTGGACTGATCGTTGATGATCTGCGCGTATTCCTTGTAGGTGTTGAAGTTGTTCGAACGGGTCGAATGCTGGAGCTTGGCGATTGCATCCGGTGTCCACATGTGGTCTTCGCCACGCACGCGGAATGCGTATTCGCCGCCAGCGTCCAGCGCATTGGCGAGGATCGGGTCATTGCTGAATGCGAGCTTGTGCAGGCGCAGCGCTTCTTCCGCGACTTCAAATACGCCGATGCCTTCGACGTTGGATGCCGTGCCCTTGAAATACTTGTCGACCAGCGCCTTGTTGAGGCCGATGGCTTCGAAGATCTGTGCGCCGCAGTAGGACATGTAAGTCGAGATGCCCATCTTGGACATGACCTTCATCAGGCCCTTGCCGATTGCCTTCTGAAAGTTGTAGATCGCTTTTTCAGGCGACAGGGCGCCTGGCAGTCCAGCGGCCATTTCGCACAGGGTATCCATCGCGAGGTAAGGATGGATGGCTTCCGCGCCGTAACCGGCGAGCAGTGCGAAGTGATGGGTTTCTCGCGCGGAACCGGTTTCGACGACCAGGCCAGTCGATGTACGCAGTCCCTTGCTGACCAGGTGCAGGTGGATAGCCGACGTTGCCAGTAATGCCGGGATCGCAACCTGATCCGCATCGACCTTGCGGTCCGAGATGATCAGGATGTTATGACCAGACTTGACGGCGTCGACCGCCTTCGCGCACAGCGATGCGATGCGTGCCTCAATGCCTTCCTTGCCCCACGAGGTCGGGTAGCAGATGTTCACCTCATGTGACTTGAACTTGCCGCCGGTGTGCTTGCTGATGTTGCGCAGCTTGGCGATATCCGCATAGTCGAGGATAGGCTGCGACACTTCGAGGCGCATCGGCGGGTTGATGTTGTTGGTGTCGAGCAGGTTCGGACGCGGGCCGATGAAGGACACCAGCGACATGACCATCGCTTCGCGGATCGGGTCGATCGGCGGGTTGGTCACCTGGGCGAACAACTGCTTGAAGTAGTTGTACAAGGGCTTGTTCTTGTTGGACATGACGGCCAGCGGCGAGTCGTTGCCCATGGAGCCAACGGCTTCTTCACCAGCGCTTGCCATCGGCGCCATCAGGAACTTCAGGTCTTCCTGGGTATAGCCGAATACCTGCTGGCGATCCAGCAGCGGAATGTCGGATTTTGGTTCGACCGGTTCGGCTTCGAGTTCGTCGAGCTTGATGCGAACGGAATCGATCCACTGCTTGTACGGCTTGGCGTTGGCGTAAGTGTCTTTCAGTTCCTTGTCGTCGATGATGCGGCCGGCGTCGAGATCGATCAGGAACATCTTGCCTGGCTGCAGGCGCCATTTCTTGATGATTTTCGATTCGGGAATCGGCAATACGCCGGATTCCGATGCCATGACGACGAAATCATCATCGGTCTGAATATAGCGTGCGGGACGCAGGCCGTTGCGGTCGAGCGTGCCGCCGATGTGGCGGCCGTCGGTGAAAGCCATGGCGGCGGGGCCATCCCACGGTTCCATCATCGCGGCGTGGTATTCATAGAAGGCGCGACGGTTGTCGTCCATCAGCGTGTGGTTTTCCCAGGCTTCCGGGATCATCATCATCATCGCCTGGGCGAGCGGATAGCCCGCCATCAGCAGCAACTCCAATGCGTTGTCGAAGCAGGCGGTGTCGGACTGGCCTTCATAGATCAGCGGGAACAGTTTCCTCAGATCGTCGCCGAGCACGGCGGACTTCATTACGCCTTCGCGGGCGCGCATCCAGTTGAAGTTGCCCTTGACGGTGTTGATCTCGCCGTTGTGGGCGATCAGGCGGTACGGGTGAGCCAGCGGCCACTCGGGGAAGGTGTTGGTGGAGAAACGCTGGTGCACCAGGGCCAGGGCGGAAACGCAGCGTGCGTCCTGCAGGTCCTTGTAGTACACGCCGACCTGGTCCGCCAGCAACAGGCCCTTGTAGACGACGGTACGTGCGGACATGGAAGGGACAAAGAATTCCTTGCCATGCAACAGATTCAAGGCCTGGATTGCGTGACCGGATGATTTGCGAATGACGTACAGCTTGCGCTCAAGCGCATCGGTCACCATGATGTCCGGCCCGCGGCCGATGAAAATCTGGCGGATCACCGGTTCTTTGTCACGGACAGTCGGCGACATCGGCATCTCGATATCGACAGGCACATCGCGCCAGCCGAGCACGACCTGGCCTTCGGCCTGCACCGCGCGTTCAATTTCCTGTTCGCAAGCAATGCGGGAAGCGTTTTCTTTTGGCAAGAAAACCATGCCGACCCCATATTCGCCGGGCGGCGGCAGATTGATGCCCTGCTTCGCCATTTCTTCACGGTAATACTGGTCGGGGATTTGGATCAGAATGCCCGCGCCATCACCCATCAGTTTATCGGCACCGACAGCGCCCCGATGGTCGAGATTTTTCAGAATAAGCAGGCCTTGTTCGATGACCGAATGGCTTTTCTTGCCTTTGATATGGGCGATGAAACCAACGCCACAGGCGTCATGTTCATTGGAAGGATCGTAAAGACCTTGCGCGTGCATAAGCTTTCTCCGCAACTTTTGATATATCGAAGCTGAAGGATAGTGCAGTGCAATAGATAGTTCAATCGAAATTAAATAGGGTCAGAGCAACAATAAGATTTCTCTTTGGTTTGCACCAAAATAAATAGGGACGGAGTAATTTTCGACGATTTTTAGCCACATCACTTGTTGTTTTGGAAATTTAATCTGATGAAGGCTTGCTGGCGATTGACGGGTTTTTTGGCGGACGCCCGCGCCGCGCCGGGCTAACTCGTCGATTAGCTTGTTTGGCAAGGAGAAGCTTGAACTGTTCTGATCCCAGAGCCCAGCCTTTGCGGGTTGCTTCCCGAAATACCGCGAGTTCGCCTTCACTCAGACCTTGTTCAGTCAAAGCCCGGTACGCCGCTTCACGCTCGAACGGCGTATTACCGAGAGCCCAAAAGACTGGATGATCATGAATTACCGGGTCAGACCGCAAACCGGCATGATGCGCATAACTGGACCAGGGATACGCTTCTGCCGACAAAACAAGCCCGGAACGCACAGGATTGAGTTCGATATACCGGCTGCATTGAAGAAAATAGCTGGAAGAGTCGATCACGGTTGCTTTATAACGACTTTGCCAGAGCGTCCCGGCGCGCTGATATTTGCCATTGAAATAAGGGACATAGTGACGGCCTACCCATTGCATCGTGCGCCCCAAGCCGATGTCATCGGTTGGCGAAACCAAAAGATGGAGATGGGTAGGCATCAGGACATAAGCGTGCACGGCAAGCTTGAACTGCTTTGCCGCATCACGAAGCCAGCCCAGAAAGGCAGCATAGTCGGCGTCGTCCCGGAAAATACTTTGTCCATCAATTCCGCTTTGGAGAATGTGATGTGGCTGATTGGGAACGACAAGTCGTGGAAGTCGGGCCATAGGAAGGTGTACTGTGCCGCCAAAATTGCGGCTGCTCCAATTCTATCCCAGCCGCCTTTGTACGCGCGTATCACATACGGGACACGCTTCTCCATACGCCCGCAACAGGAGCATATGCCAGCCATACTTACATCACGCGCACCTTTTTATTTTTATATATGGGCATTAACTGTATTGCGCCATGGGGCCTTCGACTTGCTGTAGTCAATATTTTCCACGCTATCGTGCAACGGGAGATCGGAAGAAAACCCGGCATCCCTTGGGCGCTCGTAAATCGTGCTGCGGATTGTGGTTGTGGAAGGAAGACGGCGAGCATGGAAGCGCACAACCCGAATACCTGCGCTTTTGAAACACGCATCGATTGCCGTTTCGCGCCGGGTTGGTCGTGCGCGGTAATCCAACTCCACGACCGCCAAGAGTTGCATGTCTTCATCAAAGATCGCGTAGCCAATTCTTTTTCCTTCAAGGCATGCCATCGCCGTTTTACGCAGTTTTCCGATGCCGACAGGCTCGATCAGCGCTGACAATGCCATCTGGGTGGTAACGGTGCATTCGGGAAGCGCTTTACGCAGCCGATAAAAGAATTCGAGGTCGCCGCCGGTAAGTACTGACTTTTTGCGAAATCTTGGCATATTCTTGTTGTGCAAGACGAGCCAACCGGCCAAGCCAAGAGACACAATACTGGTGAAGACAATAAATTCCTGCATGGCACACCCCATGTGCAAAAAGACAATTAATTTACCATTTATTAACAAATTGTTGATAAGGCCAGTAAATTAAAACGCTTTTCACCTGGAGATGCTGTTGTTTATCATGCAACAGAAATTTTCTTACATTGGCTCCCAGCCGGAGGCGCCAAGATGAAATTGCGTGATTTGATGCACCGCGAAGCGACAGTGATCAGGATCGAATCGCCAGATTGCGACTTCGACAGAACGGACCGCTGACTCCGGACATGTCGTAATAACGTTGAAAGAGTTTGGCGCCCCGGGGCGAGTGCGATGTGAGACCGCGGTACCCGCTCCGCTAAGGATGAAATGACGTCGTAGGTCGGGAAAGACTTTGTGAGTGGTCGTCACCAACGGCACATGCACGTGACCGCTGAGGACGATGTCGACGTCGTGCCTGGCAAAGGCATCGGCCGCGTTGCCGGCGTCGATCAGGACTTCATGCTGGTCCTCGAGCCAGGCCGTGTGCAGCGGTTGATGGGCGCAAGCAATCCGGAGACGCGGCGTCGTGGAAGGAGGAATGCGACTGGCCAGATCGGCGAGCTGCCCGGTTCTTAGCTTGCCACGCGTATGTCGGACGGGACTTGTACTGTCCAGTGCCATCACAACGGTATCCGTGCCAGTCCACATCCCGTATGGAGTGCCGAAAGCGTCACAATAGTTCCGGTAAGGCGTCAATGCCCGGGCAAGGACGTTGAACAGGGGAATGTCGTGGTTGCCGGGGATGACCATGATGGCAGGCAAATTCAACCCGTCCAGGAAATTTCGCGCGCTGCGAAACTCATGCTTGCGAGCACGCTGCGTCATGTCGCCGGACACAATGACGAGATCCGGCTGCAAAGCATGGAGTGCAATCTGCAAAGCCTGAAGGACAGCAGGTATCTCAGTCCCGAAATGGGGGTCCGACAGATGCGCGATCACTGTCATGCAGCATCCTTGCCGGCCTTTACGACACCCTCTGCATCAATGCTTGACTGCCTGGCGGTCGCTTCGGGATTGTCATTCGTATCCGTTTCGGCCGGCACTATGACGCCAAGCGCCCGTGGTGCAACCCGGAACGAAAGCGGTGCCTGACAGCGCACGATTTCGCCATCCACCACCACATCGACATAGGGCTTGTTCGTCTCCGTGTCGAACGCGTCGGTGCAGAAGGTTTCAAGGTATGGATCATTGGCTAGTTGTCGAAAGGCGCCGCGCAGTAACAACCGCACCATATCTAGCCGCGACGTAGGACGCAGAACGAAGACAGCCATACTATCTTCAGGTGTCGTTTCAGCAATCTTTGCATCCAGCTTGGCGATCTGCAGTGCGTTATTTGAAACAAATACCATGGTGGTACGCCGCAATAGCATCTCATTACCGACACGCATGCGCACCATGAACGGACGCACACCACGCAGTAGGGATACAACTGCGGAATAGACTGCGACCAGACGAAAACGTCCGAACTTGGCCTTGTGATCCTCTCTGTTGCGGATTACTTTGCTGTAAAGGCCGAAACTGGCATTGTTGAGAAATATCCTGCCGTTCACATAGCCAACGGATATCCGTTCAGTCTTTCCCGTTAGCAGGATGCGTGCTGCAGCGGCGGGGTCGCTGGGTATTCCAAGGTCACGCGCGAAGTAATTGAAGGTTCCTGCCGGAATGACGCCCAGAGTGACCCCATGCTCGCAGCAGAGTCCTGCGACCGTATTGATGGTGCCATCACCGCCAGCTGCGGCAACAATGCCTCCGGCTTGTTTTGCACGGAGTACGGTCTGTCTGCCGATTTCCAGAAAATCGGTTCCTGGCTGTACCTCGACGATGTCATAGGCTACACCGGGCACAGACAGTTCCTGCTCTACCTCACGGCGGAATGCCTGCGGATCAGTACCGCCGGCACCCGCATTCAGAATGACGCTGATCGAGGTCTGTGGCCGCTTGGTAACGCTTTGTGGAGAATGCGGTCCGATCATTGCATGGAAGCTCGCTAGCCGGTCCGGGATTGGAGATGCCGATAGCTTGCGTTCAATCGGGTCGCACTGTATTGATTACCATCATGAAAAATCCGGCATCTGCGAATAGCCATGCCGAGGCAAAATGACGATAGCCAGTTACAAAATTCGACGTGCCCAGGTAGGCTCAGGCTGGCGGCGCTGTTCCAGCGAGCGCATCACGAGCGTGCGCAATTCGTTGAGCGGGGCAATCTCGGCTTGCTCTATCCTGCTTGCCGGCTTGGCCATGTCCCAGTCGCCGTAGATGAAGCCGACCGGATGCCGGTTCAGCGTCAGTGGCAACACCATGAAACTGCGCACGGTCGGCAGCGCATCTTTCCACCAGCGTGGCACCTTGCTGATGAAAGTCGGGTTTTGGGCATTTTCGACAAAGATCATTTTGTCATTGGCCAGGGAAGCGTGGAACACGTCCGGCTGGTAGGCGTCGCCAAATACCAGTTGCGGCAGCAACTCTTGCACGCCATCGCCGAAGCACATATTGGCAATGTACTGCGACTGTTCCTGGTTGCGCAGGAACACGATGGTCCGGCTGAAGCCCAGACCCTGGTACACCGTTTCCAGTGCCATGGTCATGATCTGGCCGGAGCTTGCCGAATGCTGCGCGTCGCGCATATCGTTCACTCCGCGAGCCAGTCGAGCCGCCGCGTCGGCCGGCTTGCCGACAGGCGGTACCGGTGCAGCCTCGACTGCCTTGGCGTCGTCAGCGCTACGCCTCGGCACGCGCACGACAACCGCATCCTCATTGGCCGCCGTCTTTTGCGCAGTGTCGACCGCAGACAGCATCTGCTCTACTTCCAGACCCAGCATGTCGGCATAGCTGCTGGCCAGTTCGGCAAGTTTGGCGTCGATTTCGCTATCTTCCGATGTGAGGACTACTGCGCAGCGCGACGACACGGTTGAAATCGCTGCCAGCCAGTCTTTGTGGTCGAGCGGTTCACCAACCGGCTTGGGCGGCATATCCTGCAAAGTCTCGACAACCGCCCCCGGCAATCCCCACTGACGTGCCGCCCCTCGACCGATATCGTCAAGGCCAAGTCCGAGAATTTCACGTGCCGCCGCATTTTCGTCGAGCCCGGTCCGGGCGCTGTGCTCCTGCACAAGCTGCCATCGGTCGGCGAGGTAAAACGTGGTCATCATGCGGCCGAGCGAATGCAGCATCGAACAAACCACAGCTTCCTCGGCGTCGCGCGTGCTGGCGGAAGACGCCATCTGCCGTGCAATGTGACCGGCCAGTACGGACTTTTCCATTTCGGCGCGGGCATTTGCCGATTCCGACGAGGCTGCGGACAAGCCATCGACCAGTTTGAGGCCCAGTGCGAGATGGCCGATCGCTTCGGTCCCAAGGACGATGACCGCCTTGGACACCGTATTGATGCCCTGACCAAACACCGAGTACATCGCACTATTGGCGAGGCGCAGGACTTTCTGCGTGAGGGCGGGATCCTGCAGCACGGTGCGGGTCATGTTGAACTCGCGGTCGTCATCGCCGCGCATGGCGCCGATGATCGCGCTCACCACCTTGGAAAAACCGGGCAAGTCGCCGCGCTGTCGCACACGCGACCAGAGCAGTTCCATGGTTTTTTGAGCGCTAACAGGTTCTTTATTCAAAATGGAAGTCATGCAAACGGGTTCGCGATCATGCAGCGGCGGGTGAAGCGGTCATCGACCGCTCAGCCTCTAGCAAGGTAACAATGTCTTCAGGGAGCAATGGCCGACCGGTGTGATAACCCTGGATCAGCCCGCAGCCATGGGCGGCAAGGAAGTCGAGCTGCTCCTTGTTTTCCACGCCTTCAGCGACGGTGCTCAGGTTCAGGTGGCTGGCGAGGCTCAGGACCACGTTGCAGATCGCCACATCCTTGACGGAACCGGGCAGATCCTTGATGAAGGCGCGATCGATCTTGAGCGTAGCAATGGGAAAACGCTTGAGATAGGCGAGTGACGAATAGCCAGTGCCAAAGTCGTCAATGGCAATACGGACATTCCTGGAAGTCATTGCGGTCAGCAAGGCTTCCGCGTGCTCCGGATCCGACATCAGGATGCCTTCCGTAATTTCCAACAGCAATTGTTCGCCTTTCAGGCCGGACAAATTCATTGCTTCGTCCATGATGTCGAGGAACTGATCGTTGCGGAACTGGCGCGGGCTGACGTTGACGGACACGTAAAGCGGGCGTCCGGCGACTTCTTCAAAATGACGGATCTGCACGCAGGCTGCTTTGAGCGCCCATGCACCAAGCAGGTTGATCAGGCCATTGCTTTCCGCCATCGGAATGAACTGTGCCGGCGAGACCATGCCCTCCCCCGGGCGGCTCCAGCGCATCAGCGCCTCGAACCCCATGATCTGCCGACTGCGGGCATCGACGATGGGTTGATAATGCAACAGGAACTCACCGTCACGTACCGCCTGGAACATCGCCGCTTCCATCGACACATCATGTTCGGGCTGGGTAAATTTTTCGTGGTTGTAAACGACGCAGCGCGCCTTGCCGGTTTCTTTTGCGCGATACATGGCGGTATCCGCATGGGCCAGCAGCTTGACTTCGCTGTCGCCATGTTCGGGGAATACAGCGGCACCGATCGAGGTGCCGACATAGAGCGTATGTCCCTGGATTTCGAAAGGCAACTGCATGGTGGAGATCATGCGGCGGGCGATGATCTGAATTTCCGCTTCGGAAACCGCACCCGGAAGCACCGCGACAAACTCATCGCCGCCGACGCGCGCCAGGGTGTCGACGTCACGCAGGGTTTCCGACAACCGCATGGCTGCAACCCGCAATAGCGCATCGCCGACAGGATGGCCGAGCGCGTCGTTGACCTTCTTGAAACCATCGAGATCAAGCGCCACGACCGCAAATCCGCGCCCGGTGCGCCGCGACTGGGCAATCGCCATGCGAATCCGGTCCGACAGCAGGGAGCGATTGGGCAAACCGGTCAGCGCGTCATGGGTGGCCATATGCCGCAAGCGCTCTTCCGTGGCCTGCTGGCCAGAGATGTCTCGTCCGACGGCAAGCAATTCGGATTGGCCATGCTCGGACTGATAAACCATGACCTGCAGCTCTATCCACAACGCGGTAACCGGTGTCTGGATCCGTAGGTTGGTCTTGGAAGGCTGACTGGAATCCGAGGCCTGAGCGATGATAGCGTCGATGGCGGGACGGTCAGCTGCAAAGATAAAGGCACTGAGCGGCTTACCGGTCAGTGCGTCGCCCGGGCAAATCAGGTCTGTGGCGCGTTTGCTGGCATACAGGATAGTGCCGTGCACGTCGAGCCGAAACACCACATCGCCGGCGGCCTCCATGAGGCTGTCCAACTGGGCTGTTACGGTTGTTTCGGGCCGATCGCGACGGGTGGAAAACATTGTCAGGAGCTTATCTCGATTAAAGGCGTGGCAAATGACGGCGTTTGTAAGAGAAAAGAATGCTGCAGCTTGCCAGCTACGTTTCAGCCATCTTAACAAATTGTAGTAGGGAAATTAAGCTTGCCTTGAAATGTTCAAGAAGAAAATGCACAAAAAGTAACAAACCGCTGATTTTTCAACAAAAAAGCCCCAACTTGGGGCTTTTCGTGAATTTCGACCATGCAATGACGTGCCGCTTGTGGACGCTTACTTCGACACAAACGGCATGATCCTGTTTAGAACGGAATATCGTCGTCCATATCGCTAAAATTCGGTGCTGGACGCGAAGCCCCACTGCGGGCCGCACCACCGCCCGCTCCCGCGCCACCGGAACTCTGGCGCGGCGCCGGGGCGCTGCTGCCATAGTCATCATCCATCGGTGCGCCAGCACTGCCACCCATACCCTGGCGGCTACCCAGCATCTGCATGGTGTCAGCGATGATCTCTGTCGTATAGCGCTCGACACCATCCTTGTCAGTCCATTTGCGCGTTTGCAGGCGACCTTCGACGTAGATCTGCGACCCCTTCTTCAGGTATTGGCCGGCAATCTCCGCGAGCTTGCGGTAGAAGGTGATCCGGTGCCATTCGGTAAGCTCTTTTTTCTCGCCGGAGTTTTTGTCTTTCCAGCTTTCGGTGGTCGCCACCGCGACATTGGTGACTGCATCGCCGTTCGGCATGTAGCGCGTTTCCGGGTCGCGCCCCAGGTTGCCGACGATGATGACCTTGTTGACGGATGCCATAAATTTCTCCTCAAGCTGACTCAGTAGTGATCGTGATACGGATTCGGTAATGCAGTAATACGGTAAAGCGCTAATGCGGTGAGTCCCGCGCGTCAGGCGGTGGCTGTCGCCGTCACCGCGCTTCTACGCGGCAGATTCCGCATGCTGGCAGCAATTATAAGCCAGACAACAGTCAGTCCCGCACACAGGATAAACACGGAGGACGTCCCGGTGTGCTGTTTCAGCCAGCCGCCGAGCGCACCGCCACAGAACAGGCCGAGCGCCTGCAAAGTATTGTAAACGCCGAGGGCCGAGCCCTTGGCCGCAGGCGGCGCAATTCTCGAGACTAGCGAGGGCTGGCAAGCTTCCAGAATATTGAAGGATACGAAGAAAGCGAACAAGAGGAACACCAGTACCAGCCAATGCGTTGCCGGATACGAGAAGAATAGCCATAGTCCGAGTTGCACGGCCAGCATCAGGGCGACTGCACCGAGAAACACCTGCTTCATCTTGCCCTTTTTCTCACCCACGAACACCGGTGGCAGCATCAGCGCAAACGAGGCAAGCACCACCGGCAGGTAGACCTTCCAGTGATCGGCGATGGGCAAGCCGGCATATTCGACGAGCGCTGCCGGAACTACGACAAACATGGACATTTGGGTTGCATGCAGCGCGAACACGCCAAAGTTGAGTCGCATGAGTTCGGTGTTGGCCAGCACTTTCGAAAATGGCACGCGTTGCGTCGCCACCATTTTAGGCGCAGGCGGAACGACATAGAGAACGACACCAATCGCCAGCACCGACAGAATGCCAGTCAGTGCAAACAAGCCTCCCATGCCAATGCTGGCGTACAGCACCGGTGCAGCAATCAGTGACACGGCAAAGGTCAGTCCGATGGAGCCGCCAACCATGGCCATTGCCTTGGTGCGGTGCTCTTCACGGGTAGTATCGGCGATGAATGCGGTCACCGCGGCGGAAATCGCGCCTGCCCCTTGAAGTGCGCGCCCAACGATCACCCACGCCAGGGTATGCGATGCGGCGGCGATAAACGAACCTATGGCGAATACGACAAGACCAATCACGATGACTGGCTTGCGGCCATATTTGTCGGACGCCATGCCGAACGGGATCTGGCCGAACGACTGGGTTAGGCCATAAATACCCATTGCCAGACCGACCATGGTGGCGCTGTCGCCACCGGGCAGCGATCTGGCATGCACGGCGAATACCGGCAGGATAAGGAACATACCCAACATGCGCAGCGCGAAAATCGATGCCAGTGACAGACTGGCACGAATCTCGGTTGGCGACATGCGGGCGCCGACGTCATCGGCGGAGGGAGTAGCTGACATGGTGCTCACGGCGGGGAATCCAGAGGATACAGCGGACTTTAAAACCCGTTATAGTATCAGGTTGACCCGTACAAAGCGCCAATTGAGCGCAAGTTGAAAGCAGTTCATGGAAGAAATAAGAATTCGCGGTGCCCGCACGCACAACCTGAAAAATATCAATCTTGAATTACCCCGTAACCAGCTAATCGTGATCACCGGTCTGTCCGGCTCGGGAAAATCCTCGCTGGCATTCGATACGCTGTATGCAGAAGGCCAGCGCCGCTACGTCGAATCGCTGTCCGCGTATGCACGCCAGTTCCTCCAGCTGATGGAGAAGCCGGATGTGGACCTGATCGAAGGCTTGTCGCCGGCGATCTCGATCGAGCAGAAGGCAACCTCACATAACCCGCGCTCGACCGTGGGTACGGTGACCGAGATTCACGATTACCTGCGTTTGCTGTACGCACGTGTCGGCACACCTTACTGCCCCGACCATCCGGAAAACGCATTGGCCGCGCAATCAGTGTCGCAAATGGTAGATGCGGTGCTGGCCATGCCGGAAGATACCAAGCTGATGATCCTTGCACCCGTCGTCGCCAACCGCAAGGGCGAACATGCCGACCTGTTCGAGGAAATGCAGGCAGCGGGCTTTGTGCGTTTCCGCATCCAGAGCGGCACGCATAACGCGAAGATCTATGAAATCGACGATCTGCCCAAGCTGAAGAAAACCGAGAAGCACACCATCGACGTGGTGATAGACCGCATCAAGGTGAAGGCTGACATCAAGCAGCGTCTGGCGGAAAGCTTCGAAACGGCATTGCGCATCGCCGATGGCCGTGCGATCGCGCTCGAAATGGATACCGGCAAGGAGCATCTGTATTCGAACAAGTTTGCGTGCAATACCTGCGGCTACTCGCTGCAGGAACTGGAGCCGCGCCTGTTCTCGTTCAATAACCCGATGGGCGCCTGCCCGGAGTGCGACGGCCTTGGTCACATTGAGTTCTTCGACCCCAAGCGCATCGTCGCCTTCCCCAACCTGTCGCTGGCCAGCGGTGCGGTCAAGGGTTGGGACCGTCGTAACCAGTTTTATTTCCAGATGCTGTCGAATCTGGCCGAGCATTACAACTTTGACGTCGACACGCCATTTGAAAAGCTCGCTGATTCGGCGCAGCAAGTCGTGCTGTATGGCTCCGGCCGCCAGACGGTTCCGTTCACCTACGTGAACGAGCGTGGTCGCGCCGTGGTGCGCGAGCATACCTTCGAAGGTGTGGTCAACAACCTGCAGCGCCGCTATCGCGAAACCGATTCAATGGCGGTCAAGGAAGAACTGGCGAAGTTCATCAATCAGAAACAATGTCCGACTTGTGACGGCGCACGTCTGCGCGTCGAAGCGCGCTTCGTCAAGGTCGGCAATGGCAAGCAGGAACGTTCGATTTATGAAATAGCATCGACGCCTTTGCGCGAAACGCTGGAGTTCTTTGAAAAGCTCAAGCTGACCGGCGCCAAGAAGGAAATCGCAGACCGTATCATCAAGGAAATCGTATCCCGACTGAAGTTCCTCAACAACGTGGGCCTGGATTACCTGTCGCTCGAACGCAGCGCGGATACGCTGTCCGGCGGCGAAGCCCAGCGCATTCGTCTGGCGTCGCAAATCGGTTCCGGCCTGACCGGCGTCATGTACGTGCTGGACGAACCATCGATTGGCTTGCACCAGCGCGACAACGACCGCCTCATCGCGACGCTCAAGCATCTGCGCGATATCGGCAACAGCGTACTGGTGGTGGAGCACGATGAAGACGCGATTCGCTGTGCCGACTATGTGGTCGACATGGGCATTGGCGCCGGTGTGCATGGCGGTGAAGTCATCGCGCGCGGACCGCTGCCGGATATCCTGAAGAACAAGAAATCGCTCACCGCGAAATACCTTAACGGCACACTGGCGATTCATGTGCCGAAGAAGCGTACGCCGGCCGATCCCGAACGCCAGCTGGTCATTACCGGCGCTTCCGGTAACAACCTGCGCGAGGTGACGCTGGAATTGCCGGTTGGCCTGCTGACCTGCATCACCGGCGTCTCCGGGTCGGGCAAGTCGACACTGATCAACGACACCTTGTATCACGCAGCATCGCGCCATTTGTACGGCTCACAGGCGGAGCCCTCGCCATATGAGTCGATTTCCGGACTGGAGCACTTCGACAAGGTGATTGCGGTCGACCAGGCACCGATCGGCCGTACGCCACGCTCGAACCCGGCAACCTATACCGGCTTGTTCACGCCGATCCGTGATTTGTTCTCCACGGTTCCGACCGCCAAGGAACGCGGCTACTCCGCCGGGCGCTTCTCGTTCAACGTCAAGGGCGGCCGCTGCGAAGCCTGCCAGGGCGATGGCGTGCTCAAGGTCGAAATGCACTTCCTGCCGGACGTGTATGTGCCTTGCGATGTCTGCCACGGCAAGCGTTACAACCGCGAAACCCTGGAAGTGCAATACAAGGGCAAGAGCATTCACGAAGTGCTTGAGATGACCGTCGAGGAAGCGCACGAGTTCTTCAAACCGGTTCCGGTGGTGGCGCGCAAGCTGCAGACTTTGCTCGATGTCGGTCTAGGCTATATCCGGCTTGGCCAGAGTGCGACAACACTTTCCGGCGGTGAAGCGCAACGCGTCAAGCTGTCGCTGGAACTATCGAAGCGCGATACCGGCCGCACGCTGTACATCCTGGACGAGCCCACCACAGGCCTGCATTTCCATGACATCGACCTGCTGCTGAAAGTCATTCATCGTCTGCGCGATCAGGGCAATACCGTGGTGATCATCGAGCACAATCTTGACGTGATCAAGACGGCCGACTGGATCGTCGACCTTGGTCCGGAAGGCGGTGCCGGCGGCGGCCAGATCATTGCGAGCGGCACGCCGGAAGACGTTGCGAAGACACCAGCCAGCTTCACCGGCAAGTATCTCGCACCGATGCTAAAAATCAAAAAATAATACCAATCTCAACCTGTAACGTAACGAATGAAATCGATGGAATTTTTCGACTGGCAAGGCGCAGGAGGAGTCAATAGCGGGCTATTGACGACGAGTGCAACGCAGGCAGGTAGAAAAAGACGCGATTTCATGTTGCGTTATGGGTTGGGATTGATATAAGGCACATGACGGAGCGGCAATGGCAACCCATCTGCGCATTACCGGAATCGTCCAGGGGGTCGGGTACCGAGCGTCTTTCGACGCCGAAGCCCGACGCCTGAACCTGTCAGGCTGGGTCCGTAACCGGCGAGATGGTTCGGTCGAAGCCTTGGTCGACGGTCCCGCTGAAGCGATTGAGAACATCATTGCCTGGTCGCGGCACGGCCCTTCACTTGCGCGCGTAACAGACGTCCACGTGAGCATTGTCGACAGTCCTCCCCCGCACTCCGGACGCTTCGAGGTCCTGCCTACCGCCTGACCTGCTTCACGCCTTGTTACGCGCTTATGAGGCGGCGGGCAACCCCATCCACAACCCTACCGGTACAAACGCCAGCGCGGCCAGATTGCCCAGCAAGACAATGGACGCTACCTTGTCCGGTTCCTGCTTGTACTGTTCCGCCACCATGAAGCAGAATACGGCCGGCGGCAATGCGGCAAACAGGAACATCTGACCACGCTGCATCGGATCCAGGTGCAGCACCTGATCCAGCAACCAGGCCACTACCAGGCCACCCACGGGGCACACGATCGCCCCCATCAAGCCGATGTGCCAGCTCTTGAAATTCACGTCCAGCATACGCACCCCCAGCGCAAACAGCATGATGGGGATGCACGCATCGCCAAGCATCTTCAGCGCCTGCATCAATGGTGTCGGCAGCGTGATATGGAAGATGGCAAAGACCATGCCGACCGCCATTGCCAGCATCATCGGACTGACCAAAAATTTCCAGAATGGTGTGTGGTAACTGCGCCCGCTTTCGATAATTTTGATACCGACAGAAAAGTAGATCAGATTGCACGCCATGAAGAGCGCGACCGCCGCCGGCAGTCCGGATGTGCCAAAGGCCAGCACCGCGAGCGGCAGTCCCATGTTGCCGCAATTGTTGTACATCATCGGTGGCACGAAGCTGCGCACATCGTAGCCGAGCATGCGAGCGACCGGCCAGGCGACAAGGCCGGAACCGAGCGAGATCAGCACGCCGGCAAAGATCAGCATGCTGTTGTTGACGAGGTCGAAGTCCTTCGCGGCAAGTGCCGTAAAAACCAGCAGCGGGCACAACACATCCATGCTGACCCGGTTGACCGAACCCATGTCGGATCTGACACGTTCGCCGCGAAGCCGTGCATATCCGTAACCGACCGCGATGATGATGAAAACCGGGAGAATGATGCCGAGAATGCGCTCGAACACTTGCATGGAAATCTTTCGAAGAGCTATCCCTGCATTTTAACGAGACTTGGCAGATCGCGTTTTCCAGAGATAAATTCCGGCGAAAGCTGGTAGTTTCCGCGGCATCAAGGATGAGAGATGCAAAGGCTATGCTGCCCTGCAGCGCTGCAGACTTTACCTCAACAACTGCGGCGCGCTACTTTAGCAAGCGTTCTTCGGCCCGCGCGACACCATCGGTAGTGCCACGCAAGACAACGATGTCACCTGCGTTGAGCACGGTGTCTGGCTTGACGTCGAGACGGCTTTTACCACGGCGAAGGATGGTGACTTCAGCACCGGCTTCGGCCAGTTTGAGTGCGCCAAGCGCCTTGCCGATTGCCCTCGCGCCTTCGGATAGCGTAACCGAGTGCAGTCTCACATGCATATGCTCGTCGTCATCGTGCGCATCACTCGCGCCGTGAAAATACCCGCGCAGCGATGTGTACCGTTCGTCGCGAGCCGCCTGCACGCGATGCACGACACGGCGTAGCGGTACGCCAAGCATCACGAGCGCATGCGAGGCCAGCATCAGGCTGCCTTCAATGGCTTCCGGTACGACTTCGGCGGCCCCGGCTTCGCGCAACTTGTCGAGATCGCTGTCGTCGTGACTGCGCACAATGACCGGCAATTCAGGGGCCAGTTCATGCGCAAAGTGCAAGACCTTCAATGCCGACGGCGTGCTTGCGTAGGTAACTACCAGCGCGGCGGCGCGATGGATACCGGCGGCAACCAGGCTTTCACGCCGCGATGCGTCGCCGTAGGACACGTTGGCGCCGGCCGCTTGCGCTTCACGCACGCGATCAGGATCGAGGTCGAGTGCATGATAAGCAATGCCCTCTTCTTCAAGCAGCTTCGCCAGGCTTTGTCCGCTACGGCCAAAGCCGGCGATGAGCACGTGTTTTTGCGTGGTCATGGTGCGCGTCGCAATCTGCGTCAGCGCCAGCGATTGCATCATCCATTCATTGGCTGACAGCTTGAGCACAATCGCATCGGACTTGGCAATGATGAAAGGTGCGGTCAGCATCGACAGCACCATCGATGCCAGAATCAGCTGAATGACGAGAGGATCCATCAGCTGCAGGCCGCCGGCCTGGTTGAGTAGCACGAAGCCAAACTCACCTGCCTGTGCCAATCCAAGTCCGGTTCGCAGTGCAACACCGGTCGACACCCCGGTCAACTTGGCAAGGGCGGCGATCAATGCAAACTTGAGCAGCACCGGAGCGGTCAACAACAGTAAGACCAGCCACCAGTTTTCAAGTACCAGCTTGATATTGAGCAGCATGCCCACGGTGATGAAAAACAGTCCCAGCAGCACGTCGCGGAAAGGCTTGATGTCCTCCTCCACCTGATGCTTGTATTCGGTTTCGGAAATCAGCATGCCCGCCACGAATGCACCCAGCGCGAGTGAGAGGCCAGCCTTTTCGGTGATCCATGCAGCGCCCAGTGTGATGAACAACAGGTTCAGCATGAACAATTCCTGCGAACGCCGTTTCACCACGATATGGAACCAGCCGCGCATCAATTTCTGGCCGATGATCAGCAGCAGCACGAGCACGATGACGGCCTTCATCACCGCCAGCGTCAACGTGGCCATCAGGTCACCGGTATTGCTCGCCAATGCGGGAACAAGAATGAGCAGCGGCACCACCGCCAGATCCTGGAACAGCAGGATGCTGAAGATCTGCCGGCCATGTTCAGACTCCAGTTCCAGACGTTCGGTCAGCATCTTGGAAACAATTGCCGTCGACGACATCGCGAGCGCACCGCCGAGGGCAAAGGCCGCGCGCCAGCTGATATCGATAAGCTGCGGTAGCAGCCGCGACATCAGCCATCCGAACATCATGGTCGCGCCGATCGTGAGCAGTACCTGCGCCATGCCTAGCCCGAACACGGTGCGCCGCATAGAGACCAACTTAGGCAGCGAAAATTCAAGGCCGATGGAAAACATCAGGAATACCACGCCAAATTCAGCCAGCGTATGCGTGGTGGCGTTTTCATTGGCGAGCCCCCAGCCGTGGGGGCCGATCACGATGCCCACCATCAGATAGCCAAGCATGGGCGGCAAGTGCAACATGCGAAAGGCAACCACTCCCATTACTGCAGCGCAAAGGAGGATGAGGGTCAGTTCTAGGGCCGAAAACATTCGTCTTGTCTTGTTATGGATTGTTCAGGATAAAAGCTCTTGCGGTTGCCGAGGCGGCCAGTACCCGGCGTCGCGCATTGCATTACTCATTCAGGACTCAGGAAACTTGCCATCTATCGGGAGGAAGAAAGACCGCTCACGTTGCCATGTGTTCAACAGAGGCTTGCATTGCGGCGATAAGTGATTGTTCACCTGGAAACGGCCTCATGCAAGTTCGCTTGAGCATCCTCAAAACCGCATTTTTTGTTTGGACTGGCAGAATTTTTGCTTTACTAATTCGTTTATACTTCCGGCATGAGTGTAACCGATGCAAAAACCCTGTCGAAAGCTTTTGATGCGAAAACTGCAGCCCGCGCGCTCGAACTCGCGCAAGAGACGCTGCAGATAGAAGCTGACGCCCTATTGGCCCTGAAAGCGCGCCTGTCCGAAGATAGATCCGACAGCTTTATCACTGCAGTCAGTTTGTTGCTGCAGTGCACCGGACGCGTGGTTGTTTCCGGTATCGGCAAGTCGGGACATATCGCCCGCAAAATCGCGGCGACGCTGGCCTCCACCGGCACACCCGCGCTGTTCGTGCATGCCGCCGAAGCTCTGCATGGCGACTTGGGAATGATTACCGACAACGACGTCGTGATTGCCATTTCCTATTCTGGCGAAGCGGCCGAATTCATTGCCATCATTCCTATCATCAAGCGTATGGGCGCGAAGCTGATTGCCATTACCGGTAATCCGGACTCCCGCTTGGCGCAGTTGGCTGATGTGCATATGAATGCACATGTGGACAAAGAGGCCTGTCCGCTGAACCTGGCACCGACGACCAGCACCACCGCGACGCTGGCACTGGGCGATGCGCTCGCGGTTGCACTGCTCGATGCCCGCGGTTTCCGTGAAGAAGACTTTGCGCGCTCCCATCCTGGCGGCGCCCTCGGACGCCGACTGCTGACCTATGTGCGCGATGTGATGCGTAGCGGCGACGCGGTACCCAGTGTCCCCGCCAATATCCCTTTAACTGCCGCCCTGTTGGAAATCACCAGGAAGGGCATGGCGATGACTGCCATCGTGGACGAACAGCAGCGCGCGATCGGCATTTTCACCGATGGTGACTTGCGACGCCTGATCGAAGCTGGCCAGGACCTCGGCAAGCTGACGATGGCGGACGTGATGCACGCCAATCCACGCACCGTCAATCCGAATCAACTCGCGGTCGAGGCGGTCGAGGTGATGGAAAGCTTCCGCATCAACCAGCTGCTGGTCGCCGATGACGCGGGCAAATTGGTCGGCGCATTGCATATTCACGATCTGACCCGTGCCAAGGTGATCTGATGCAGGACGATACGGTGACTCGCGCGGCGCGCGTACGGCTGATGATTTTCGATGTCGACGGCATCCTGACCGACGGCAGCCTGCACTATGGTGCCGACGGCGAACTGATCAAGACCTTTAACGTGCTCGACGGCCATGGCATCAAGCTGCTGCAGCAATCGGGGGTCGCTACGGCGATTATCAGCGCGCGCAAGTCGGCACTGGTAGCGAGGCGCGCGGCAGACCTTGGCATCCAGCACCTGTTTCAAGGCGTGCATGATAAGCGAACCGCCTTCGAGCAACTGCTGGTGCAAACCGGCCATGCCGCCGAGGTGTGCGGTTTCATTGGCGACGATGTGATCGACCTGCCCATCCTGTTGCGGGTTGGTTTCGCCGCCAGCGTGCCGAACGGACATCCGGAAGTGCAATCGCGCGTACATTATGTGACCCGAGCACATGGTGGCCGTGGCGCTGCGCGCGAACTATGCGATTTCATCCTGCGTGCGCAGGGTAACTATGAGGCGGCGCTGGCGCCGTATCTTGCATGAATGGCCGACGCTTTCGGCTGGTTGCCATCCTGGCACCCTTGGTGGCGCTGGCGCTGGGCAGCTTCTGGCTGTTTGAAGTGATGCGGCGAGCCACCAATGAAGTGATTCCGACCGCAAAACGTACCGAACCTGATTTTTACGTGGAAAAATTCAATTACGTCAAGCTGACCAAGACCGGCAAGGCGCAATACCACTTTTCGGGTGCAAAGATGACCCATAACCCGCTCGACGACTCGTATGATATCGAACTGCCTGTCGTCAACAACGTTGGCACCGGAGACCGTAGCAACAGCCCGCCGACGACCATCCGCGCCGAGAGGGCAACAGTTAACAGTGACAACAGCAAAATCCATATGTACGACAACGTCCGGGTGGACCGGCCGGCTAGCGGGAACTCGGAAGCGATGAAGGTCCGCTCGCAATATCTGCTGGTGCTGCCTGACGACGATATCGTCAAGACGGACAAGCCGGTGGAAATCCATCTTGGCCAGTCAGTGCTCACAGGCACTGGCATGGTTGCAAACAACGCGACACGCGAACTGCACCTGGCGAACAATGTTCATGGCACTTATCAAGCTCCGCAGCGCTAATTCGATATAACGTGATGCTTCTCTCTCGGGATTTTTGATGAAACGGTTTTTTTGGTTGTTTTTGTTACTGGGTGCGATCGCCGCAGGCGGTGTGCACGCGGAAAAAGCGGATTCCGAGAAGCCGACAAACGTTGAAGCCGATCAGATGGCCTATGACGACGTCAAACAGATCAACACTTTTACCGGCAATGTAGTCCTGACACGTGGCACGCTAATCATGAAGGCGTACAAGCTGACCGTGACGCAGGATCCGGCAGGGTATCAGTACGCAACCCTGCTGGCGCCGCCGGGCGGCCTGGCGACGTTTCGTCAGAAGCGGGATGGCGGCTCGGACCAGTGGGTGGAAGGACAGGCGGAACGTATCGAGTACAACGGCAAGACGGAAATCGTCAAACTGTTCTCGAAAGCGAAAATGCGCCGGCTGGAGGGAAAGAAGGCGACCGATGAAGTGGAAGGCGAGTTTATTTCCTATGACAGCCGCGCGGAATTCTTTACGGTCAACAACACGCCGACCGGGGAAACCAAGCCCGGTGGCGGACGGATCAAAGCGGTGATACAGCCGCGCACGGAATCGAAGGATAAGTAGCATGGCAAGCACATTGGTCGTCCGCGGCTTGCAAAAGAGTTATGGCACCCGTCAGGTGGTGCATGATGTATCGCTGCAGGTGGAAAGCGGCGAAGTGGTCGGCCTGCTGGGGCCGAACGGTGCCGGCAAGACCACTTCGTTTTACATGATCGTGGGACTGGTGCCGTCGGATGCAGGCGAGATCGACCTGGACGGCGTCGCCATCTCGCGCATGCCGATTCACCGGCGCGCGACGCTGGGCTTGTCCTACCTGCCGCAGGAGGCATCGGTATTTCGCAAGCTGACGGTAGAAGACAATATCCGCGCCGTGCTGGAATTGCAGCGGGTCGACGACAAACCCTTGCCGAAGGCCGAGATCGACAAGCGCCTCGGCAGACTGTTGTCGGACCTGCAGATCGAACGACTGCGCGAAAACCAGGCTTTGTCGCTGTCGGGTGGCGAGCGGCGACGCGTCGAGATTGCACGGGCGCTGGCAACCAATCCGCGCTTCGTGCTGCTGGATGAACCGTTCGCCGGCGTCGATCCGATCGCGGTGATTGAAATTCAGCGCATTGTGCGCTTTTTGAAGGAACGTGGCATCGGTGTGCTGATCACCGACCACAACGTACGGGAAACGCTGGGCATTTGCGATCGGGCTTATATTATTAATCAAGGCTCGGTCCTCGCAAGCGGACGTCCAGACGACATTATTGCCAACGAATCCGTGCGCCGCGTGTATCTCGGCGAACACTTCCGGATGTAGGGAAGAAACAGACAGGCATGAAACAGACTCTCCAACTTCGCGTATCGCAACATCTCGCGCTGACACCGCAGCTGCAACAATCGATCCGCTTGTTGCAGCTGTCGACGCTCGAGCTGCATCAGGAGCTGGAACAAATCCTTTCCGACAATCCGATGCTGGAGCGTGTTGACGATCCGCTCGACCATTCGGTACGGCTGCTGGCCGATGGCGCCATCAGTGCGCCGCCATCGGCCAGCAGTTCCGAAGCGCCCGCGGCTGATGCTTCGACGCCCAGTCGTGATGAACCAGAAGGCAGCTTTGAAGGCGGGGAATCAGGCGAAAATTCCAATGCGTCGGACAACGACTGGAGCTTCGACGACGTTGCACGCACTTCCAAGGCTCCGGAAGATGACGACGCCCGACCGCAGCTGGAAGCCCACGAGACCACCCTGCGCGAACACCTGCTGGAGCAGATGCGCCTGACCGTGCGCGAACCGCGTGATCGTGCCCTGGTCGAGCTGATCATCGATGCCCTCAACGACAATGGCTATCTCGACGAGTCACTGGAAGAAATCCATGCTCGGCTGCCGGCGGAACTCGAGATCGATCTCGATGACCTCAATGTGGCGCTCAAGATGCTGCAGAGTTTCGAGCCGGCCGGCGTCGGTGCGCGCAATGCATCGGAATGCCTGTCGATCCAGATCCGCCGTTTTCCCAAGGTACCGATGGTGACACGTCGCCGCGCACTGGAAATCGTCGAAAACTACCTGCCCTTGTTTGCTCAGCGAGACTTCAACAAACTGAAGAAGGCGCTCGATTGCGACGACGAAGACTTGCGCGAAGCGCAGTACGTGATCAAGCAATGCAATCCGCATCCCGGTGCACTGTACGCGTCGGATGCCTCCGATTATGTCGTCCCCGACGTGATCGTGAAAAAAACAAAAAACGGCTGGCAAGTCATGCTCAACCACGATGTGATGCCCCGGCTGCGCGTCAACGCCTTGTATGCCAACATCCTCAAGCAGAACAAGGGTGAGGGATCACTTTCGTCACAACTGCAGGAAGCCAAGTGGCTGATCAAGAATATGCGGCAGCGCTTCGATACCATCCTGCGTGTTGCACAGGCAATTGTTGACCGCCAGCGGAACTTTTTCTCGCATGGTGCGGTCGCCATGCGCCCCCTTGTCTTGCGTGAAATAGCTGATACACTAGGTTTACACGAGAGCACTATCTCTCGGGTAACAACTCAAAAGTACATGCTGACCCCCCACGGCATGTTTGAGTTGAAGTACTTCTTCGGTAGCCATGTCGCGACAGAAGCAGGGGGAGAAGCTTCTTCGACCGCGATCCGCGCCCTCATCAAACAATTGATAGGAGCAGAAGACCCCAAGAATCCATTTTCTGACAGCAAAATTGCAGATATGTTGGGGGAACAGGGCATGGTTGTAGCACGACGTACGGTCGCAAAATATCGCGAAGCCCTGAAAATCCCTCCAGTCAATCTGCGCAAATCCCTGTAGTTTTTGTTGTAGTGATGTTGCTGTGTTCCAGCGTAGCCCACCCACCTACGCTTTTCGGGGCACGTTTGCGAACCTCCAGCGACGCCAGCCATAGGAGCGCTGTATGAACCTCATAATCAGTGGACATCATCTGGAATTGACACCTGCCATTCGCGAATACGTCCAAAACAAACTGGACAGGATTATTCGACATTTCGATCATGTCATTGATATTGCAGTCATCCTCGGGGTTGAAAAGCCCTCTGAAAAAGATAAGCGGCAACGTGCCGAAGTCAATCTGCGCTTGAGAGGTAACGTCATACATGTGGAAAGTTTTGCCCACGACCTGTACGCGGCAATTGATACGCTGATCGACAAGCTCGACCGCCAGGTACTCAAATACAAGGCAAAAATACAGGATCATCAGTGTGAAGCGATAAAACGCATGCCGGAAACATCAACCACTGAAGAGAGTTGATCCACGCCGGATAATCCGGAAACGCAATGAAGGGCGCCAGAGGCGCCCTTTTTGGTTTCTGCAGCTTTATACCAATCCCAACCCGCCGGGCAACATGAAGTCGCGTCTTTTTCCGCATGCTGCTGAATCGACTGTCGGCGCAGCGACTGACGGCCTCCCCGCATAGTCGATAAAATAAAACGTTTCCATTCACGGCTCTCCGCTTTCATTCCCATGACTGAATTTGTCCGCACCACCATTACCAACCATATCGGCATCATCACATTGGACCGCCCCAAGGCGCTGAACTCCCTTTCTCTCGACATGGTGCGCGCCATCACGACGGCGTTGCTCGCCTGGCGCAATGACGCCAATGTGCGCGCCGTGCTGATTCACAGCAGCAGCGACAGGGCGTTTTGTGCCGGTGGCGATATCCGTTTTTTCCATGAAGCGGGCAGCACGACACCGCTGCGCGGAAGCGCATTGCTGGAAGACTTTTTTACCGAGGAATACGCGCTTAACCACCTCATCCACTTTTACCCCAAGCCGTATATTGCACTGATGGATGGCATCGTCATGGGTGGTGGCATGGGTGTCGCGCAAGGCGGTGAATCGAACCGGATACGTATTGTCACCGAACGCACGAAGATGGCGATGCCGGAAGTGAATATCGGCTTGTTTCCGGATGTCGGCGGCGGTTATTTCCTGTCACGCGTACCGGGGCAGCTGGGAACCTATCTCGGCGTAACCGGCGAAATCATCGGCGCTGCGGATGCCTTGTATGCGGAACTGGCCGATGTGTTTGTACCATCCACCGAGTTGCCTGCGCTGCTCGCCATGCTGGCGTCGACCTCGTCGGATGTGCGCGACGCTGTCGCGGAATTCGCGGCGCCATTCAAGGCGCAGGCCGCATCTTCGTCGAGCCGACTCGCGGCACAACGGGCGGCGATTGACCGGCATTTTGCTCATGATCGTGTAAGCGCAATTGCCGCATCGCTTGCAGGTGATAACAACGAGTTTGCGCAGAAGACGCTGGCCGTCGTGCAGAAACGTTCGCCGTTGATGATGTGCGTGACGCTGTCGCAGTTGCGGCGTGGTGTTAACATGAGCGTCGCCGATTGCCTGCGCATGGAACGCACGATGGTGCGGCGCAGTTTTGAAAATGGCGAAGTCCTCGAAGGAATCCGATCGGTCGTGATCGATAAGGACAACGCGCCAAAGTGGCATCCCGCTTCGATCGAGGAAGTGTCAGACAGCATGGTGGAACGCTTCTTCGAACCGGCATGGCCCGCACATGCGCACCCTTTACGGGATTTGTCCTGAACTGACCTACGTCTTTTCACGGCGATCCGACCGGGACTGCAGTGGTAACACCTCAATGGCTCAGATTTCACCAACCGTAAACAGTCGCCGGTGCTCCCGCATCGCATAGCGATCGGTCATGCCGGCAATATAGTCCGCCACCTTGCGCGCCTGCGCCTGTTCCCTGCCCGGTTCCATCACCTGATAGTCCGGCGGCAGCAGGCGCGGCTCTTCCATGAAGGCATTGAATAATTCGCGCACGATGCGTCGCGCCTTGCTGGTCATCCGATTGACCTGGTAATGGTGATACAGGTTGGACCGCAGGAAGCGCTTGAGGTCCACAGCTTCCTGGTTCATCGTGTCCGAAAAGGTAATCATTGCTGACGCACTGCGCACATCCTCGACCGTCCGCACGCCAGTTTGATCGATACGTGCCTGCGATGCCACGGTCAGATCCACGATAAGCGCATTGATCATCCGCCGTATCGTTTCATGAATCGCGCGGCGACCGGTAATTCCCGGATAAGCGGACTCGACCTCGCGCCGATGCCGCGCATAAAAATCCACGTCATCCAATTGCGCGGTAGTCAGCAGGCCTGATCGCAAGCCATCGTCAATGTCATGATTGTTATACGCGATCTCATCCGCGAGATTGGCCAGTTGCGCTTCCAGTGTCGGTTGCTTCTTGTCGATGAAACGCTGGCCGATTTCGCCCAGCTTGCGGGCATTGGACAATGAACAATGCTTGAGCACGCCCTCCCGGGTTTCAAACATCAGATTCAGGCCGTTGAAGGCGCCGTAATGCTCTTCCAGCTCATCCACCACCCGCAGGCTTTGCAAGTTATGTTCGAACCCGCCAAAGGCTTGCATGCACTCGTTGAGCGCGTCCTGTCCGGCATGGCCGAACGGCGTATGCCCGAGATCATGTGCCAATGAGATCGCTTCGACCAGATCCTCGTTCAGGCGCAGATTGCGTGCGATGGAGCGCCCAATCTGCGCGACTTCAATACTGTGCGTAAGACGGGTGCGGAACAGGTCGCCTTCATGATTGACGAAAACCTGGGTCTTGTATTCCAGTCGCCGGAATGCGGTGGAATGAATGATGCGGTCGCGATCGCGCTGGAATTCGGTGCGCGACGCAGGGGCTGGCTCACTGAAGCGCCGCCCTCGCGATGCCTCAGATCGTGCGGCATAAGGCGCGAGGTGGGCTTCGTAGTTCATTGCTGGGTACAGGCCTGCAACGTGGCTAGCAGGGCATCTTGCGGCACCGGCATGATGACCGACGTGCCCATCGGCTTAAGTAGAATGAACTTGATCTGGCCGCCTTCGTTTTTCTTGTCGACTTCCATCAGATCGAGCCAGCGCTCCTTGCCGAGGTCAGGTGCCGTCACTGGCAACCCGGCTGCCTTCACCAGCGCGGCAATCCGATCCCTGGTGGCGCCATCGATGAAACCGAGGCGCTGCGACAAATCGGCAGCCATCACCATCCCGCAGCCAACCGCCTCGCCATGCAACCACTGGCCGTAGCCGAGGCCGGATTCGATCGCATGGCCAAAGGTATGGCCGAAATTGAGGATCGCGCGCAAGCCACCTTCGCGCTCATCCTGGCGCACCACATCGGCCTTGATTTCACAGGAGCGCTGGATGGCATAGGCCAGTGCTGTCGGGTCTTTTTCCACCAGTCTGCCGATATTGGCTTCGATCCAGTCGAAAAATGGCGGATCGATGATTGCGCCATGCTTGATCACCTCTGCCAGTCCGGCCGACAATTCGCGGGCGGGCAAGGTATTGAGCGTGCCAGTATCGGCGATGACGGCCTGTGGCTGGTAGAACGCGCCGATCATGTTCTTACCGAGCGGATGATTGATTCCGGTTTTGCCGCCAACCGAGGAATCCACCTGCGACAGCAAGGTGGTGGGAATCTGGATAAACGGCACACCCCGCATGTACGATGCAGCGGCAAATCCGGTCAGGTCACCGATCACGCCGCCGCCCAACGCTACCAGCGTGGTCTTGCGATCGCATTTTTCGGCCAGCAGGACATCAAACACCTTCATCAGGCTTGCCCAGTTTTTCTCTTCCTCGCCATCCGGCAGGATGACCGTGGTCACCAGTTTGCCGGCGGCTTTGAACGAGTTGACCACACGCTCAAGGTACAAGGGCGCAACGATGGTGTTGGTGACGATGGCAACCCGCCTGCCGGCCGCATGGCGACCGACCAGCTCGATATCGGAAAGGAGGTCACGGCCGATAGTGATCGGATAACTGCGGTCACCCAGATCGACTTCCAGGGTAATCGTCATAGCATGCTGCATCATGGCAAAAATCTTAAGTGGGTGAGTCCGGCTGTGCATCGCCCGATTGAGTCGGCTCGGTTGGCTCAGTCGATTGGTTCGGCTGTACCGACTGTGCCTTCTCGGCCAGCTCAAGCTGGGCAATGATCGTTTGTACAAGAGATTGTACGTTAGGACGCCCGGTTTCCACTACGAAGTCCGCAAGCTCAAGGTACAAAGGCTCGCGTTCGCGCGCCAGCTGCTCGATCTTCGCCTTGGGGTCGGCGGTCCGCAGCAAAGGACGGTTCTTGTCGTGGCTGGTACGTTGCAAGATGCTGCTGACGCTGGCACGCAGGTAGATCACCGTACCGCGGGACTTCAGGTATTCGCGGTTTTCCGGCTTCAGGACGGCACCGCCCCCGGTCGCCAGGACGATGTCCTCGAGCGCCGTGAGGTCGCGGATGACGTCGGACTCGCGATGGCGAAAACTGGCCTCGCCCTCGATTTCGAAGATCAAAGGAATAGAGGCGCCGGTACGCGCCTCTATCTCATGGTCCGAATCGATGAACCGCTTGTTGAGTCGTCTGGCCAGGGCGCGGCCGACTGTGGTCTTGCCTGCCCCCATGAGCCCAACTAAAAAAATGTTTCTTGGCATTAAGTCATTTGCAATATTGCTTACCCGGGCCGGTGCGGACCGGCCCGGGCAGCCATTGATCAGTTCCCGGCAAATGTACCGAGGTTGATCAGGAATGCAGCGGTCGATCCGCCAAGAGGGGTCTGTACGTTGATCAGGATTGAGCCAGTCTTCGACTTTGTCCCCGCAACCTCACAACCCGCCGGCGTAACGGTGACATTATGCACGGTTCCGCGTGTGGCGGATTCAATTGGAACGATGCCCAGCGAGACCGTGGACGGGAATGCGGTCAGGCTGGCGTTCTTGGCGTCAGCACCGGCGATGGTAGTTCCTTCAGGCATCGGGTTGCCGTTCTCATCCACGATTTCCACAACGATCGTTTGCGGATCGCAGCTGGCTGCAAAGTTGAGATTAACGCCGGTATTTGCAGCACCGATGCGTGTCGACGCGCCTTGCTTGGAACCTGGTGAGACCTGATAGACGTTTGCAGCCGAGCCGCTGTTAAAGAATCGTTTGCTGGTCGACAGGTTGGCCGTTCCGTTCGTTGCCGTTGCCACAACCGTTACGACACCATTGCTTGTCCTCGGATTCTGGCTGCGCCATGTAACGGTACATCCGCCGTTTGTAGTAAGGCAGCGCGCACCACCGTCGCCGACAATGGCGCCGCTGTCGGTAGTAAAGACCACTTGTGTGCCGTTAGCCACCGCTGCGCCAAACGCATCGGCAAGCAACACTGTGACAGTATTTTGGGTATTGTCATGTGCCCAGCCTTCGACGTAATACTTTTGCAGGCTGAGCGAAAATGCAGCTTGCGTCGGTTGGCCTGTCGTTACTGTTACGGTATCCGAAATTGCGCTGATCGTTGTGCCTTGAACGGTTGCGATAACACGAACGGTCGTCGGCTGGGTTCCGGAGTTCACTGCAACGGTGACATTGCCGCTGACATCGGTCTTGCCGGAAGAGGCAACCAGGCTGACCGGATTGCTGCTTTGCGTCGAAAAATTGACGGCAACGTTCGGCACGCCGCTATTGGAGCTATCCACGACCTTAAACGTCAGCAAGGCAACTTCGGTACGGCCGCTACCGCCGGAACCCTGAATAACGATCGAGTTATCAGTCGGTACCGCGGACACGAAATTCATGGCTGTCGGTGTCGCTGTTGCCGATGCACCTACCGAGAACGCTGCTTTAGCAGTCACTTCCGCCGTTCCGACCGTTGCCTTGGCAGTCACTTCTGCAGCGCCGGTACCGCTGCCGGAGGCTTTGATACTGATTTGTGCAACACCTTTGTCGTCGGTCAGCGCAGTACCGGTTTCCGGTGACATGACTGCAATGGTGCTGCTGACGGTAAACGTGACCATCGTATTCTTGACCGGGACGCCGGTGTCAGTTGTCACTGTTGCCTTGGCGGTCAGGGCATTGGAGCCGCTCACCGAGTTGCTGGCGGCGCCTGCACTATCGGTCAGCACCACAGCGATCTTGCCAGTCGTCGTGGAGGAACCCGATCCACCGGCGGTGCCGCCACCACCGCCAAAGCCGGTGTTGCCCGGAGATCCGCCGCCGCCGCCGCAGGCGACAAGCAATGTCGTGCAAATGCCGTACAACATCAGCATGACATACTTGATGATGTGGTTCTTCATTGTGACTCCCATGTTCTTCCCTGTTCTGTTTTTAATAATAATTAGCGTCCCGAGATGCGTTCTGCGACGACCTTGGGTGTGATGAAAATAAGCAGTTCCGTCTTGTCGCTTGTCCTTGCGGTACTCTTGAACAGGTTACCGACGACAGGAATATCACCGAACAATGGCACCTTGGTGTCGGTGTTGCGTTCAACCTGCTGGAAAATACCGCCCAACACCACCGTACCGCCATTCTCGACCAGCACCTGTGTTTTGACGTGCTTGGTATCGATTGCAAAGCCGGAGCGGGTCTCGACACCGACGCTGTCCTTGTTGACGTCAACGTCCAGGATGATATTTCCATCCGGCGTAATTTGCGGTGTGACCTCAAGCTTGAGGTTGGCCTTGCGGAACGCGATCGATGTTGCGCCACTCGACGTGGCCACCTGATACGGCAACTCGGTGCCCTGCTCGATCAGCGCCTTGAGCTGGTCTGCCGTGACAACGCGGGGGCTGGAAATAATCTTCCCCTTGCCATCGGCTTCCAGTGCGGACAGTTCAAGATTCAGGAACCGGTTTGCGGCAGCCGAGAAAAGACTGATCGCGAGGCTGCCTGGATTAGCGCCGTTGATGCTGGCGGCCGGCAGGTTGATGAACTGGGTATTCGGGATATAACTTTGATCGGTAATGGCAGCCTGTCCAGTCTGCTCCCCGACACCCAGATAGTTACCTGTCAGTGAGGCCCGGGTATTACCGGATAACTGGTAACCCGCATCGCCGCCACGAATACCGCGCAGGTCAGAAAATCCAAGCTTCGCGCCCAGGTTACGACTGAACTTGTCGTCTGCTTCAACGATACGTGCTTCGATCAGCACTTGTTTGGACGCGACGTCGGTCTTTTGCACCAGCTTGCGAATTTCTTCCAGTTTGGATGGGATATCGGTCACAAACAGCTGGTTAGTACGCGGATCGATGACCGCGCTGCCGCGCTTCGACAGGATGGTTTTCTTGGCGTCAGTCCCGCTGTCGATGCCGAAGACCAGCTTGAATGATTCCGCCTTTTGGTAATTAAGTTGGAAAGTTTCGGTCTTCAGCGGCTCCAAATCGGCAATCTGGGCTTTCTGTTCGAGCTCGAGCTTTTCCTTGGTCAGCAATTCGTCCTTGGGCGCGATCCACAGCACCGAACCGTTCTTGCGCATATCGAGGCCTTTGGCCTGCATCACGATGTCGAGCGCCTGATCCCAGGGCACATCCTTCAGACGCAGCGTCAGGTTGCCGCTCACGGTATCGCTGGTGATGATGTTCAGGCCTGTAAAGTCGGCGATCACTTGCAGCACCGCGCGCACTTCAACGTTCTGGAAATTCAACGACAGTCGCTCACCACGGTAACCTTGCGTACCCTGGACCAGTTTGTTCGGATCTTCTTTGATCGGCTTGACTTCAACCACAAGCTGGGTATCGCTCTGGTAAGCGCTATGTTCCCACAAACCCTTCGGCTCGATCACCATCCGCACGTTTTCACCTTGCGGCGTGGTCGTGATGGTCTGTACTGGTGTGCCGAAGTCGGCTACATCGAGGCGACGCCGCAAGACTTCCGGCAGGCTCGCCTTCTGGAAATCGATAACGATGGATTGGCCTTGCTGGCGCACGTCGACACCCACCTGGCTGCCCGGCAGGTCGATGACAACGCGACCTTCGCCGTTGGCGCCGCGACGGAAATCGATATCCTTCAGCGCCTGTTTGCCGACTGTGGCAGTAGCGGTACGGGCAACCGGGGTGCCGGAAGCGCTGACTGGTGTGGCGATGCCGCCTGATCCATCAATCGTGACGACAACCGTATTGCCTTCCACGGCTGTCGCGTAGTTCAGCGGACGCAAGAGATTAAACACCAGGCGCGAGCGTTCGCCAGCCTGGACAACCGAAACGTTACGCACGTCGCCAAGCCCGATGTCCTGCGTCGTCTTGCCGGTGGCATTCGCGGTGCCGGCAAAGTCGAGCGCAATGCGCGATGGACTGGTAATCGAAAAACCAATCGGCGGTTTTGTCAGCGGATTCTTGAGCGTGACCTTGACGATCACATTCGATCCTTGCTGGTTCGCATTGATCGATTCAATGGCGTTTTCCTGAGCAAACGCGAGGCTCGCATGTACGGCGATGACCAGGAGTGCACACCGCTTCAACGCGCCACGGGCAAAGCTGCTCAAGCCATCAGGGTGTATTTTTGCTACGTTCATTTGTTATTCTCCTGCAACTCTAACTTGGCTTTGCGCTCTGTCCATTCGCCGGCTGCGTCGCGCACGATTTCTTTCAACTCCACTTCCGATTCGGTGATTTTGGTAATCATGCCGAAGTTCTGACCAATGTAATTTCCAACCTTGACTTGAAAGACGGATTTTTCGACCTGAAGCAGCGCGTAATTCAAGCCTGGCTTTTCCAGCGTGCCGACCATCTTGATGATATCCAGCGGATGGTTCTCCAAGGGTTCCTTGCGGCGGTCCAGGTCCGGCTTGATGGTACTGGCCGCATTGACCTGGAGCTTGGCCAGCGCGGCCGAGAGTTTGGCTGGACTGTAGGGATCAGGCTCGTCCTTGCCGCTATAAACGAAAGGTGTGAACGTCTTCGGCGCAGGCAGCTTTTGTATCGTCACGGGAGTCTGTCTGCGGACTTCATCCATCCACTGCTTGACTTCCTGCACGCCGCCGTCACCACAACCGGCGAGGCCGGCCATTGTGACGAGTGCGGCGATGCGCGAGATGGTGCGAATGCTGGTCATTTCTTCGCTCCCTTCCCTTTGGCTTTAGCGGCGGCGGCCTTGCGCTGTGCATCGACTTCTTCACGGTCGAGGTAGCGGAATGTCTTGGCGACTGCTTCCAGCGTCAGTACGCCATCCTTGCCGGCATTGAGGCTCATGTTGTTCAGGGTGACGATACGCGGAAGATTGGCGATGTCGCTGGTGAAGGCACCGACGTCATGGTAGTTACCGGTCACCTTGATATCGATCGGCAGTTCAGCATAGTAATCTTTCACCAGCACTTGTCCGGGCTTGAACAGTTCGAACTGCAAGCCACGGCCGAGACCTGCCTGATTGATGTCGGACAGCAGCGCATCCATTTCCGCCTTGCTCGGCAATTGCTTTTCAAGTGTGGCAACGTATTCGCCGACTTGCTCCTTTTGCTTGCGCAAGCCTTCCAGATTGATCGCTTGCTGTACCTTGATCTTGTAGGCGTCGCGCAGCTTCACTTCTTCCTGCGCTCCCTGATCGAGTTCTTCCATTTGCCCGTTCAGGTAAAGGAACCACCCGACGATCACGACGCCGACAAGCGTCCCGAGTCCGCACAGAAGACGTGGAATGATCGGCCACTGGCCGGGATGCCGGCCATTCAAGCCGCGGAACTGCGCCGCAACCGAATCCCCAATTTTTTTCAGATCTGCCATCGTGCATCCTTCCTGTCAGGGCTTCTTCGCGGCCGGTGTGGTGGCCGACACATTTCGGAGGGCGCCGGATGCATCGGCGGGCTGTTCCTTGTCACGCGGCCTCTTGATGCCCACGTTAACGGTGAAGTCATAGACTTTCTTGACGTCTTTGCCTTGCCCGACATTGGCGGACCGGATTTCAATCAGGTCCGGGCGTTCCAGCCACGGTGAGTTGTTGCCAAGGTTGCGCAACAGTTCGGAGACACGCTCATTCGACTGTGCATAGCCCATGATGGCGACGCGCTGGTTTTCCTGCTTGAAGCCGCGCAGGTAGATACCTTCCGGCACCTGTTTAACCAGTTCATCCATCAGGTAAACCGGTTGGTTGCGATCGCTTTGCAAGTCTTCAACGGCCTGCTGGCGGGCCTTCAACGCTTCGATTTCCTCCTTCAGCGTGTTGATTTCCTTGATCTGCCCGTCGAGCTTGGTGTTTTCAGCCTTGATGAAGTTGTTGCGCTGGGTCTGATTGGCAATCTGTGCCGCAATCACGCCGCCGACACCGAGGACAATCGCAAAGCCCATGACGGACGACAAGGCCAGCAGGCGCAGGAATGCCGCCTTGCGCTGTTTGCGTTTTTCCTCGCGATGAGGAAGGAGGTTAATACGTACCATTAGTCAAACCTCCGCATGGCAAGTCCGCATGCCACCAGATACGACGGCGCCTCGGCACGCAACTGCTTTTCCCGCACATTGGAGGCGAGTTGCATACCCTTGAAAGGGCTGACGACGGAACTGGAAATTTTGGTGCGTTCGGCCACGAGTTCTACCAGGCCTGGGATGATGGCGCATCCACCGGCAAGGAATATCTGGTCGATACGGGTATAAGGTGTGGATGTGAAGAAAAACTGGATCGCGCGGGTCACTTCCAGCGCTGCATTTTCCATGAAGGGCTGGAGCAGTTCGCGTTCAAAACCTTCAGGTAGTTCGCCTGCGCGCTTTTTAGATTCGGCCTCCTCAAACGATAGGCCGTAGGCGCGCACAATGTCCTGGGTCAACTGATTGCCGCCGAACGGCTGCTCGCGTTCGTAGATCGTCTGACCATCCTGCAGCATGGAAACATGAGTCACCTGGGCGCCGATCTGGAACAAGGCAACGATCTGCCCCTGGCCGCCCTTGGGCAGTTGGGCGGTGATCCGGTCGAGCGCGGCACGAGCCGCATAGGACTCAATATCCATGACCATCGGTTTCAACCCTGCCGATTCGGCCACCGCTACACGGTCTTCCACTTTTTCCTTGCGCGTGGCCGCAATGAGCACATCGACATCTTCGGGGGCGTTTTCTGCGATACCGATCACATCGAAATCCAGACTGACCTCATCGAGCGCAAACGGAATATACTGATTTGCTTCGCTTTCAACTTGTACTTCCAGTTCGTCTTCCGACAAACCGGCGGGTAAAATGATCTTCTTGGTAATGACAGCTGCAGGCGGCATGCCGAGTGCAACGTGTTTTGCCCGTGTACCGCTTTTTTTCCAGACGCGCCTTACCGCTTCGGAAACCTGTTCAATGTTTTCAATATTGCCGTCGACAACAGCGCCGCGTGGCAAGGGTTCACTGGCAAAGCGTTCCAGGCGAAACTCGTTTTTGCCCAAATCGGACAGTTCGACGAGTTTGACGCCCGAGGTGCTGATATCCAGGCCGATCAACGGTGGATTCTTCTTGCCGAGCAATAGTCCGAGATCTATGGCCAAGGGTGGTACTCCCCGAAAATGTGGTTTATTGCGTGAACGCACCACTTATTTGAATGTCGAAATCGGCGAACCATAGTACGGCTCGCGAAAAAAAGCGTTTAAAAACCTGTATTTAGGTGATAAATATCCAACGTTACATTAAATCGTAGCAATAAGGATCAGGCAGTGTAAAGTAATTTCCATGGAGTAATTTGTAAATCCGTTGCCAATTGCCCACGTTGTGCAAATGTTACCTGTGGAAAATAATTGATATTTTACTAATATCGGGCCAAGTTGCCCACCGTTATAATTCGCAGGCCCATTTTTTTCTTTTAAGTACCCAGCATGTCTCAATCCAATACCGCAGGTGGCACCCCCAAAGCGCCGGTAAAGCGCTCCTCTCCCCTGATTCTTCGCCTGCTGCTCGGCACCATCGGCGTGGGACTGGGTCTGCTGGTTGCTGGCGTCTTGGTCCTCGGCTTTGCGGTGTCGATGGCGTATCCGAATCTACCGCCGCTGGATGCCATTACCGATTACCGGCCAAAAATTCCGCTCCGGATTTTCTCCGCAGACAACGTGCTGCTCGGTGAATTTGGTGAAGAGCGCCGTACGCTGGTACGAATCAATGATGTGCCCGACATCATGAAAAAGGCGGTGCTGGCTATCGAGGACGACCGCTTCTTCGACCATGGTGGCGTGGATTACACAGGTATTGCGCGGGCTGCCCTGCATAACCTGACCAGCAATTCAAAACAGGGCGCGTCGACGATTACGCAGCAGGTAGCCCGCAATTTTTTCCTGTCGAGCGAGCAGACCTTCAAGCGCAAGGTGTATGAAATACTGCTCGCATACAAGATTGAGCAGAATCTGAGCAAGGATCAGATTCTCGAGATCTACATGAACCAGATTTACCTGGGACAGCGCGCTTACGGCTTTTCGTCGGCCGCCCAGATTTATTTCGGCAAAAACCTGTCCGATATCACGATTGCAGAAGCCGCGATGCTTGCCGGCTTGCCGAAGGCACCATCCGCTTACAACCCGGTCGCCAATCCCAAGCGCGCCCGCACACGCCAGCAATATATTTTGCAGCGCATGCTGCTGCTTGGTTATATCTCTCAGGAAGATTACGAGAAAGCCAAGGATCAGGTACTGAAGGTCAAGACTTCCAGCGGTGAATTCGGCCTGCATGCGGAGTACGTTGCCGAGATGACGCGCCAGCTGGTTTATGAGCAGTTCAAGGAAGAGACCTACACCCGCGGCCTGAATGTCTACACCACCATCACCAAAGCAGATCAGGATGCTGCTTATCTGGCACTGCGCCGCGGCGTGATGGATTATGAAAAGCGCCATGGCTATCGCGGTCCGGAAGCGTTCATGGACATCCCGTCTAACAAGGAAGAAGCCGAAGACGCCATCGAGGTGGAACTCGCCGAGCATCCGGACAGTGACGACATTGTCGCTGCCGTCGTGCTGGAGGCATCGCCCAAACTGGTCAAGGCAATGCTCTCTTCGGGCGAAGAAATTGAAATCAGTGGCACCGGTCTGACCTTTGCCGCCAACCTGTTGAGCGACAAGGCACCGCCGGCACGACGCGTCAAACGCGGCGCCATCATTCGCGTAATGCAGGAAAACAAGGCCTGGACCATTACCCAGATGCCGGAAGTCGAGTCCGCGTTTGTAGCTGCCAACACTGAGGATGGCGCGATCCGTGCGCTGATCGGCGGTTTTGATTTCAACCGCAACAAGTTCAACCACGTCACGCAGGCTTGGCGCCAGCCGGGCTCTTCCTTCAAACCATTTATTTATTCGGCGTCACTGGAAAAGGGTTTGTCGCCAGCCACGCTCATCAATGATGGCCCGCTCAGTTTCGATGCGGGACAAACCGGTGGCCAGGCGTGGGAACCGAAGAACTATGATGGCAAATATGATGGCCCAATGACCATGCGCAAAGGCCTGACGAAATCCAAAAACATGATTTCGATCCGCATTCTGCACAAGATCGGTGCCAAATACGGTCAGGAATATGCGACCCGCTTCGGCTTCGATGCGGACAAGAATCCGCCTTACCTGACCCTGGCGCTCGGTGCCGGTGCGGTAACGCCATTGCAGATGGCCGGCGCGTATTCCGTATTTGCCAACGGCGGCTACAAGGTCAGCCCTTACATCATTTCCAAGATAACCGACAGTGCCGGTCATGTGCTATCGCAGGTGACACCGGCGCGTGCGGGCGAAGATGAAAACCGGGTGATCGATGAGCGCAATGCCTTCCTGATGGACAGCATGCTGAAGGACGTCGTCAAGCACGGTACCGCGACGCGTGCGCTGGTGCTCAAGCGACCCGATATCGCCGGGAAAACCGGTACCACCAATGACTCCTTTGACGCATGGTTTGCCGGATACACACCGAAAATTGTCGGCGTGGCATGGATCGGTTTCGACCAGCCAAAGAATCTGGGCAACAAGGAAACCGGCGGCGGGCTCGCCTTGCCGATCTGGATCAGCTACATGCAGAAAGTCTTGAAAGATGTCCCGGTCGAGGAACGCGCGGTGCCTGAAGGCGTGATACAGGTTGCGAACGAATATTACTACGCTGAAAATCCGCCAGGGACGGGCGTACGTAGTCTGGGTCTGACCGAAACACCGCAGGGAGAGGAAGAAAAGGCGAAGGATGAAGTGAAGAACGAACTGTTCTGACCATCCGTTTCGGGCCTTTAAAACCTCGCCGCTACAGCCGGTAACAAGGCTGCAGCGGAATCAAACCGAAGCTGGCTATGCCAGGCTTCGGTTTTTTTACGCCTTGAGTACCAGCGGTATGCCACCCTGCTCGCTGACAATACGCGAAAGTGCCGAAAACAATTCCGAGCCATCCCGCGTATTAATCCACTTGCCGTTTTCATTACGGTAATGGAATCCTCCCGACCTGGCAGCGACCCACATTTCCCGCATGGGGGCCTGGCTGTTGACGATCACCTTCGAACCGTTGTCGACAAATTCAATCTCCAGCACGTTGCCGCTGCGGCTGCACTCCACATCCAGGTCACTATCGTTGGAAGCGTTCTCCAGTGCGGACTCGATACTGTTGAGCGTCTGTTCGGCCAGCGCCTGGAATTCGGTTTCTGTCATGCTACACTCCAATGAGTTTGATTAACCGTGATTCTAATCGTGAAGTCTGTTCAATATATTCTGGCGCTCGCCGCTGCGGCTTGGACGGTTGCCGGCTGCGGCCAGAAAGGCCCGCTCTACATGCCGGGCCAGCCAAGCCAGCCAGCTCAGCTCGCCCCACCGCCGGCCCTGCAAACACCGCCAGCGCTACCGACTACTTCTCAATAAGCCGAGCCTTCGTCCCCTTTTATGTCGCATTTTTCTTATAAAAACGGCGTGCTTCACGTCGAAAACACGCCGCTTTCTGCTATCGCCCAAGAGTTCGGCAGTCCGACCTATGTGTATTCGAAAGCAGCCCTGGTGGAAAATTACTCTGCCTACGCGGATGCCTGTAAAGCCAATGGCCGCGATGCATCGACTGCTCTGGTGTGCTACTCCGTCAAGTCAAATTCCAACCTCGCCGTGCTTAACTTGCTCAGCCGCATGGGATCAGGCTTTGACATTGTGTCCGGCGGAGAATTGCTGCGGGTGATCTCAGCTGGCGGCGATCCGCGCAAGGTGATTTTCTCCGGCGTCGGCAAGACGCACGAAGAGATGAGGTTGGCTCTCGCGCACAACATCCTGTGCTTTAACGTGGAGTCGACCGCCGAGTTGCAGCGCCTGAACGAAGTGGCCGGCGAGATGGGCAAGCAGGCGCCGATTTCGTTGCGAGTCAATCCCAATGTCGATGCCAAGACGCACCCGTATATCTCGACCGGACTAAAGGAAAACAAGTTCGGCATCGCTTACGATGAAGCATTGAGTACTTACCGGACGGCAGCCACGCTGCCGCATATCCGCGTAGTCGGTATCGATTGCCATATCGGCTCGCAACTGCTGGACGACGCGCCATTGCTGGAAGCGTTCGACCGCCTGACCGAACTGGTCGATCGTCTGGCCCATGAAGGCATCCACCTGCATCATCTCGACATTGGTGGCGGCATTGGCATCAACTACAACGATGACAAGCCGGTGGCAGTTGGCGACTACTTGTCGCGCCTGTTTGCCAAGGTCGACAAATGGCGGCTGCAGCAATACAAAGGAGCGCCGATCCAGGTACTGTTCGAACCCGGCCGCTCCATCGTCGGCAATGCCGGCGTGTTGCTCACTCAAGTCGAATACCTGAAACACGGCGAAGCCAAGAACTTTGCCATCGTGAATGCGGCGATGAACGACTTGATGCGTCCGGCGATGTATGAAGCATGGCATGGTGTACAACCGGTGATGCAGCGCGCCTCTGCCGCCAAGACTTACGACGTGGTCGGGCCGGTGTGCGAATCCGGCGACTGGCTGGCGCGTGAACGTACATTGGCAGTCGAGCAAGGCGATTTGCTGGCGATCATGTCGGCCGGCGCTTACGGCATGACCATGTCGTCCAATTACAATACGCGCGGCCGTGCTGCCGAGGTCATGGTTGATGGCGACAAGCTGCACCTGATTCGCAAGCGTGAAGCCGCCAGCGAGTTGTTTGCACTGGAATCGCAACTACCCTGATTTGTACTTGGAGTGGAAGCTAAGTCGGCGCCGGATTCGTCCGGCGCTTTTGCATTCTGGGTTTGAGAAAATTGAAATACACCCGAGCCAGCAGCAGGATGGCGACAATTGAACCGAACAGGACAGGCTGGGAAAAATCGTTCTTGCCCGCTTTCATCCACCAGTAATGCAGAATGCCCAGTGGAGCAATCAGATAGATCAAACGGTGCAGCCATTGCCAGCGCTTGCCGCCAAGTCGTCGCACCATCGCATTGGTGCTGGTGACTGCCAGTGGAATCAGCAGCACAAAAGCAGTAAAGCCAACGGTGATGAAAGGACGCTTGACCACATCTTTTAGCATTTCATCGACGTCGAAAAAATGGTCGAACCACAGGAAAGTCGTGAAATGCAGCGTCGCATAAAAGAAGGCGAACAGGCCTACCATGCGACGCAGCTTGATCAGCCAGTTCCAGTTTGTGACACGCCGTAGTGGTGTGATGAGCAAGGTCAGGCACAGGAAGTACAGCGTCCAGTCGCCGGTGTTGCGGGTAATGAACTCAATCGGATTGGCACCCAGCCGATCGGTAAAGCCAAACAGCACCAGACGCGCCAGCGGCCCCAGAGCGGCAATGAAGAGCACGGCCTTCAACAGGGTAATCTGTTTTGCACTGGGATTGAGCATGCTTGCCACCATTCCGTCGCCGCAAGCGGCGACATAGACATATTATTTATCTCGCTGTGGCGCCCCCATGCGGATTGCACGATGCAACACCCCAGCCTCTGATCGGCGCGAAAAATTCAGAAGAACTTCTTCAGATCCATGCCGGTATAGAGCGACGCGACGTCGTTGTACCCATTGAACATCAGGGTTTTGCGCTTCCGGGTCAGGAAGCCGTCTTCGCCGATTCGACGTTCGGTCCCCTGCGACCAGCGAGGGTGGTCAACGTCGGGATTGACGTTGGAGAAAAAGCCATATTCCTGGGGCGCTGCAAGATTCCATGCGGTGCGCGGCTGGTCCTTGGTGAAGCGGATCTTGACGATCGACTTCGCGGACTTGAAGCCGTATTTCCAGGGCACGACGATGCGCACTGGGGCGCCATTCTGGTTGGGCAAAACTTCCCCATACATGCCCACGGTCAATAGCGTCAGAGGATGGTTGGCTTCGTCCAGACGCAAGCCTTCCGTATAGGGCCATTCAAGTACGGGACTGCGCAGACCGGGCATTTGCTTCTTGTCGCTCAAGGTAACGAATTCCACATACTTCGCGTTACCGGTTGGCTCGACCTTTTTGATCAGCTCCGACAAGGAATAGCCGATCCAGGGAATCACCATCGACCAGCCTTCGACGCAGCGCAGGCGATAGACGCGCTCTTCCAGAGGCGCGAGCTTCAGCAAGCCGTCAAGGTCGATCGTCATCGGCTTCTTGACTTCCCCTTCGATTGCAACCGTCCAGGGACGCGGCTTCAGCGTGCCGGCATTTTGCACCGGGTCGGCCTTGTCAGTGCCAAACTCGTAGAAATTGTTATACGTCGTCGCATCCTTGTACGCGGTCTGCTTGTCCATGACGACGAAGGCGGAATTGGTCTTGGCGGCGAGTTTCTGGGCACCGGGGGATTGTGCAAATGCCTCCCGCATCGCCATCTCAGCCAGGGCGCCACCGGCAATCGAGCCGAGCGCCAGTTGTTTGATGAAGCTGCGGCGCGATTCGAATATCGCACGTGGGGTGATTTCGGAGCCGAACGGAATGTCGATGCCGTTCGGGTTACGCTTTATTAACATGGCTGCTCCGTGGTGGGACGAAATTGTCAGTTTTGTCTGTTTTGACAGGCACAACCTTACAACAATTTCGCCAACCGCCCCGGAAACGGTCAAATCACAAGGCGCCGTAGGAGTGCAGTCCCGACAGGAACATATTGACGCCGAGGAAAGCGAAGGTTGTGATCAGCAGGCCGACCAGCGACCACCAGGCGGCAACCTGACCGCGCAAGCCTTTCATCAGGCGCATGTGGAGCCATGCAGCGTAGTTGAGCCAGACAATCAGCGCCCAGGTTTCCTTCGGATCCCACGACCAGTAACCGCCCCATGCTTCTGCGGCCCAGAGCGCGCCCAGGATGGTGGCGATGGTGAAGAACGCGAAACCAACTGCGATCGCCTTGTACATCACATCGTCCAACACTTCCAGTGGCGGCAGTCGGTCTGCCAACATACCTTTTGATTTCAGCAAGTAGGCAATCGCCACCATTGCCGCGAGCGAAAAGGTGCCATAACCAATGAAATTGGCGGGCACATGAATCTTCATCCACCAGCTTTGCAACGCCGGCACCAGGGGCTGAATTTCCGACGCTTCGCGGCTGATCGTATACCACAGCAGGAAGCCGACTGCGGCGGAGATGATCAGCAGCACGAAGGGGCCCAGCTGACGGGTTGCGTACTGCTCTTCGTAGTACAGATAGAACAATGCCGTGATCATGCAAAACAGGATGAACACTTCATACAGGTTGGAGACCGGGATATGTCCGACGTCGACACCGACAAGATAGGACTCGTACCAGCGCACCAGCATACCGGTAAAGCCAAGAATTACCGCAGCCCAAGACAGCTTGCTTCCGACGGAACCGCCAAAATCGGAACGGGTTATCAGACCGCCCCAGTAAAACAAGGTAGACAGGAAAAACAAGGTACTCATCCACAGAATGGCGGACTGGCTGGACAATGCATATTTCAGAAAAAACTTGCTGTTCGCCGCATCCAGCGAACCGCCGTACAGGCCGACCGCAGTCAATGCGAGAATGGCCAACACTGCCATCAGCCAGCGCACCGGTTTCCAATGCCATCCGAGCCAGGCAAAGGTCGGGGCGGACAGCAGCAGCACACCTTTCTCGTAAGAATCCATATAGTTGCCGAAGCGGCTAAGCGCAAACAGCGCGCCGGCCAGCAGCAAGGCGCCGTATATCCAGTCGACGATACTGAGGCGCCGGAAGAAACCGGGAGGCGGTGTATAAATATTGCTTTGTGTCAGGTCCATGGTCTTTCTCCGTCGCATCCGTCGGCGTTACTGCCGAACCTGGACGCATTTTGCTTGCTTTCGGGACAGGCTGTCCCTGTTCAATCCATGCCGTCGCCGGCGGTCTCTATAGCTTAGATTAAGCCGATTTCACCAGTTGCGCTTTCAGTGCCTCGAACTCTTTTTCGAAGTCGAGCGTCTTGCGTTGCGAACTCATCGCCATCAGCGCATTGGTGCGTCCCTGCGCGTCCGGCTTCAACCAGACCCACAACCGGCGCTCTCGAATATAGAACATCGAGAACACGCCGAGCGTGAGCAGCAGGCAACCGAGATAGACAACCTTCTTGCCCGGAGACCTCGTCACCTGCAGAACGGATGCCTTGACTTCGTCAAACTCGCGCATCTGCAGGTAAACCGGTGCCCCGTAAAAAGACGCATCCGAAATAGCGTTGGTTGCCAGTTGCAGGAAACGTGCATGCTTTTCGTCAGGCGTAACTTCCTTCAAGCCATCTTTTACCCGTGCGGCTTGCCATAATTCCCACATGCTACCGTTAAGAATCTTCATGAAGATTTCGGCCGCCTTTTCCTGATCCTCCGAAGGTACACGCTCCAGGAAGCGCGACACCGCGAGATAACCGGATTCCTTGCCGTCACCGGCAAAGATTTCGAGCCCTCGCGAAGCGGAACGCTGCAACTGCTCGCGCAATGCCTCGGCGTTTTCCCTGGATGCCGGCATGGCTTGCTGGGCATACCGTTTCGCTGCCTCCAGTCGCAATTCCGGATTGAACACCGCTGCGCGCACCCGCATCCATTCTTCTACCGTATCGTTGTCATCGGCAGGTATACGCAGATAGCGGAAGGGCTCCGCTGGCGTTTCGCGCATGCCGGTCAGAAATACATAGTTGCCGTCGACTTCCACCGGTTGCATGTAATTATGATATTCACGTGCCTGGCCATTTTTGTCGCGCAGTTTGTACTGGACGCTGGGTCCAACGTTTTTCAGGTCCTTGTTGTTCGGATCCTTCGCCGCCGACCCCAGCTGTTTGTCGAGGCCTGCGGTTAATTTCTCATTAAAGCTTTTGTTCGTATTCACTGCGCGGACGTCCTGACCGCTCTGTGCCATGTTTTCCACGTTGAAAGGACGGAAACCGGTCCATTCAATGCTGTATTCCGAACCTTTGTCACTAGTGAGTGGCGTTGAACTGCCAACCTCACCGGAAAGGGAAAACGACTGATTTTGTCCACCGATCATTGTGTAGCCACTCAGCTTCAGCCGGCTGCCGCCATCATCGAAGCTGGACTGGTACACGGCGATACCCTTGTAGATCAGCGGTTCATTGACCTTGATCGTCGACTCGAAGGTCTTGCCGGTTTCCAGGTCGCGCACGATGACCTCACTGGCAAACAGTTTGGGCATGCCAGTCGAGTAATGCTCAATGACAAATTTTTTCAGCTGGATGGAAAACGGCAGTTCCTGTACGAGAATGCCGCTCTGCTGCGGCAGGATTGCGGTATTGGCAGTGCCGCCTTCAGGGATAAAAGTATTGCCGCGAAAGGTCGGGTTACCGACGCCGAGGCGGTGCTGAGCCGGAATCTCGGCGATGATTCCGCTGCCACCGAACGGCGTCTTGTCGCCAAACCATTGCTGGAATCGGATCGGAAGATCGGAGTCGAGCAACCCGCCGACGCAGATGATGACGATGGCACTATGGGCAAAAATGTATCCCCATTTGTTGGCCGCCCCCTGCTTGGCCGCAATCAGCACGCCGCCATCCTTGTCGACTACCTTGACCTTGTAACCGCCGTGCACGATACGCTGTGCAAGCTGTTGCGTGAAACCGGTCAACGGCAGCGCACTGCTCCACTCGGCTTTATGATGAAAGTTCCGCAACGACTGTTCACGCACATTTTCACGCCAGCTGCGCATGTCCTTCAGCATCTTTGGTGCGTTGCGGATAATACACAGTGATGTCGACATGACCAGGAAGGCCATGATGAGCAGAAACCACCATGCCGAATACACCGCATACAGGCCAAGCTTACCAAAGACTTCGAACCAGAACGGTCCGAACTGGTTGACATAATTTGGCATGGGCTCATTCTGCTTGAGAACGGTGCCGATGACCGAGGCAATCGAGATCAGGGTCAGCAGGCTGATCGCGAAGCGCATGGAGGAAATCAATTCCACTGCATCGCTGAGCCAGCGGCGTTCAGTTTTCAGTTGCAACCCGGAGGTGGTGACGCTCATGGACGTATCTATACCTTCAAAACAAAACCAGAAAAAAATCAAAACAAAGGGGGTGGCATCTGCCACCCCCTCCGCTTATATATTTTGATTTTATCTTTTGCTTTTATACTGCTGTTTTCCGCTTATCTCAGACCGGCGATATAGTCTGACACAGCCTGGATTTCATCGTCGGACATGCGCTTGGCAATGGTTACCATTTGCGCGCTGTTCTTGCGAGCACCGCCGCGGAAGCTGGTCAACTGAGCGGCGGTGTACTCCTGGTGCTGGCCACCCAGACGTGCAAACTGTGCGGGAATACCGGCGCCGTTCGGGGCATGGCAACCGGCACAGGCTGGAACGTTCTTTTCAGCGATACCGGCCCGGTAAATCTTCTTTCCGAGCTCAACCGTGTCCTTGTTGCGGGCTGCGCCCGGCTTTTGCTGTTGCTTGTCGAGGAAAGCGGCAATATTTTTCATGTCCGCATCGCTCAATGCTTTAGCGATTGGCGTCATGATCGGATTGTTGCGCTGTGGCGTCTTGAAATCGCCAAGTTGCTTGAAAGTGTATTCGGCGTGCTGTCCGGCGAGCTTGGGATTCTGGGAAATGGTCGAATTGCCAGCGGCACCATGGCAGGCTACACAGGCAGTGATATTGCGGGAAGCATCGCCGCTCGTATAGAGCGCTTCACCTTTGGCAGCATCCGCCTTCGGCGCTTTTTGCTCTTCTGCGGCATACGCCACGGAGGAAACTGCCAGGATCGCAACAAACAAGGACTTCACAAACGGTAAAAACGCACGGTTCATTCAAACACCCTGAGACTTGATATTAAAATTCTGGCCTGTAGCGGCGGTTTTTTAGCGCCTGTATGTCGTCCGGCATGATTTTTTTACTATTTCCGCAATCGCATACAGGGGTGGCGCCCTATTGCAGGGCAACACACATAACCTCTTATTGTACAATAGGTTTTTGCTGTTTTTGCTTCCCTTCCTGCATTTTCTCTCCGGTACTCCACTTCCTATGTCACTACTTTGGCAAGCCCGCTTTTTCACCACGGTGAACCACCTTCGCGATCTGCCAAAGACGCAAGTTCCCGAAATTGCTTTCGCCGGTCGATCCAACGCCGGCAAGTCCACCGCGATCAACATCTTGTGCAACCAGAAAAAACTGGCCTTTGCATCCAAGACACCCGGCCGGACGCAGCACATCAATTACTTTTCGATAGGCGGCGCCCATGTAGGCCAGCACCGCAAGGACTTGACGAATGTCGAGGAAATCCGCGCCTTGCTGGTTGACTTGCCGGGCTACGGCTATGCCGAAGTATCGGGAGATGCAAAACTGCACTGGCAGGAACTGCTCGGCGACTATGTACAGCGCCGGCAACAACTTGCTGCGCTGGTACTCATCATGGATTCGCGGCGGCCCTTCACCGAGCTTGACGTGCAGATGCTGGAATGGTTTGCTCCAACCGGCAAGCCTATCCACTGCCTTCTGACCAAGGCCGACAAACTGAATCGCAATGAAGCGGCCAATGCGTTGCGCCAGGCGCGTACCGTCCTTGGCAGCTACGTCGACGCGGAGGGTCGACCGTTTCCGTTCACGGTGCAGATGTTCTCGGCTCTCAAGCGCACAGGGCTCGACGAAGCGAACGACAAGATTCTTGAATTGCTGGGGCTAACGGAAAATGAATTGAATGCGGAAGCGGATCCTGAGCAAACCGATCGCCAAGATGGCGACCCAAGCCCATGACAGACAAAGCAAACGCGCAAAAAAAACCCTGGAGAAAGGGGAAGATCTCCAGGGCAGTAACGCCTTATCGCTAATGCCACGATAGGCCCCGCTCAGGGAGGAGAAGCGGGAGGTGAATGATCACCTATTGCTAAGATTGGATCAGCGCCGGAAAAGTTTCATCGAATCGTATAAAGTTTATTCGTTCTATTGATCCCATTCATTTCATCTTTGCCGGTTATTCACCATGCCCCAGTCGCCTTTGAATCCCCAGTTTCCCGCCATCCGGATGCGCCGCATGCGCAAGGATGCGTTTTCCCGCGCGATGATGCGCGAAAACGCCGTTACCACCAGTGATCTGATCTACCCGGTTTTTATTCTTGAAGGAAAGAACCAGCGCGAACAGGTTTCGTCAATGCCCGGCGTTGAGCGCCTGTCGGTCGACTTGCTGATGGCGGTGGCCGAAGATTGCGTTGAACTCGGTATCCCGGTGCTCGCCTTGTTCCCAGTGATCAATCCTTCCCTGAAAACACCGGATGGCATCGAAGCTCTCAACGAAAAAGGCCTGGTGCCTCGCGCCGTACGCGAACTCAAGCGGCGTTTTCCGGAACTCGGGATCCTGACCGACGTAGCTCTCGATCCTTATACCAGCCATGGCCAGGATGGCGTACTCAATGCTGACGGCTATGTACTGAATGATGAAACAAAAGGAATCCTGGTGAAGCAGGCTTTGGTGCAGGCAGACGCGGGCGTTGACATCGTCGCGCCCTCCGACATGATGGACGGTCGGATTGGCGCTATTCGCGCCGGACTGGAAAGCCAGGGTCATATCTACACCCGCATCATGGCCTACTCGGCCAAGTATGCATCGGCGTTTTATGGTCCCTTCCGTGATGCGGTCGGTTCTGCGGCGAATCTTGGCAAGGGAAGCAAGGCGACGTACCAGATGGACCCAGCCAACAGTGACGAAGCCCTGCGTGAAGTCGCGCTTGACCTCGCCGAAGGCGCCGACATGGTGATGGTCAAACCAGGCATGCCTTACCTCGATATCGTGCGGCGCGTGAAGGACGAATTCAAGGTTCCGACGTTCGCGTATCAAGTCAGCGGCGAGTATGCAATGATCAAAGCCGCCGCGCAGAACGGCTGGCTCGACCATGACAAAGCCATGATGGAAGCGATGCTGTCATTCAAGCGCGCCGGCGCTGATGGTGTGCTGACCTATTTTGCGCGCGATATCGCCCGGCATTTGCACTTGGGCTGACCTCCCGTTGCGGTGCTTCTTTTGAACGACGTATGATGCTTCCGGCCGGAAATCTGACGATCCCTTCTAATTCCGGCCATTCCATTCCTTTGTCGTTTCGTTACCATTGCCTGAAAGATCAGCCTTTCGGCGAACGGAGACAGCGATGCAGGAAAAAGTCATTACCCTGGCCACCCCGATTTTCTTTCTCCTGATATTTATTGAATATCTGGTTGGGGTGCTCCGGCGGCGCAATACCTACCGGCTCAATGATGCGATCAATAGCCTGAGTCTTGGCGTACTAAGCCAGGTAAGCGGTGTCTTCCTGCAACTGGTACGTATTGGTATTTATGCCTGGATGGTGGAACATGTCGCACTGTTCACACTGTCGCGTGACAGCATCTGGGTATGGATATGGGCTTTGCTGATCTATGACTTCTGCTACTACTGGCTGCATCGCATGGGCCATGAGGTCAATGTGCTCTGGGCCGCGCACGTGGTGCATCACCAGAGCGAACAATACAATCTGACCACCGCATTGCGACAAACCAGCAGCGGCGCGATCCTCGGCTGGATCTTTTATCTGCCGATGGCTTTACTTGGCTTTCCGGTCGAAGTGTTCGCCATTGTCGCGCTGATTGACCTGCTCTATCAATTCTGGGTCCATACCGAACAGGTTGGCCGGCTTGGCTGGTTTGATCGTGTCTTCGTGTCGCCGTCCAATCATCGCGTGCATCATGGCGTCAACGACATTTACCTGGACAAGAACTACGGCGGTATTCTGATCCTGTGGGACCGGCTGTTCGGCACCTTTATCGAGGAACGTGACGACGAAAAGATCGTCTACGGAACACGCAGCCCCTTACGTAGCTGGAATCCATTCTTGGCTAACCTCGAAGTTTATAAAGCCATTTCAGTCGATGCATGGCGGACAAGCCGGCTGCGCGACAAGCTAAAGATATGGATCGCGCCTCCAGGGTGGAGACCGCAAGATGTCGCGGCAAAGTGGCCTTCATCCCCGTTTGACATCGACCGCCCCCTGTACGACCCGGCATTGAATCGTGCTGAGCTTGTGTATTGCATTGTCCAGTTTGCAGCGGTGCTGCAAGTAACGACGCACTTTCTGCTTGAGTACGCTACCATGTCGTTCGCCGAACGCGCCGGCTATGCGCTGTGGTTGGCGGCGGGCCTATGGATTGTCGGCGGCTTGCTGGAACGGCGTGCGAGTTACGTCGCACTGGAAGCAGTCCGGTTGACCGGCACAGCAGCCGGCGTACTGGCGACCGGATTATGGTTTGGCGATGTACTGCTTCCGTTGTGGGTGCAGTTCAGTATCGTTGGATTCGCCGCATGCTCATTGCTATCGCTTTGGCTCATCTTTAAACAATCACTATCCACGCATGGATATTTTTCACATCAATAGCAACACCATCAGTCACTTAAGCGATTCTCATGCAGCATTGCCATCACAGGGTTTTCTGTGGATCGATGCAACACACGAGGAAGTTGGTGCCGACATACATGCATGGCGTGATGCGGTCGAACGGCATACAGGTGTGCATATTTATGATCCACATCTGACAGACGCGATCAATCTTGGCCATCCTTCCTATTTCGATTCGACGCAAGACTATGCGATGGTGGTCTTTCGCAAACTGGCGCTGGATGGAAGCAGCGATCAGGTCAAGACAGAAGAAAACACTGCAAGCAAACGAAAAATCCCACCGGCGCTGACCAAACTGGCAACCCGGCCGGTCACCTTCATGCTGATGGAAAATGCGCTTGTGACGGTACATGCAGCCAAGAGCCGCACTATCGAAACCGTCCGCACGCGCATGCTGGAACAGCGTCAGCGACAGAATGGCAATGTGGGACGTCTCCCGCAGTTGCCGGAGGAGTTAATGCTTCGCCTGCTGAATGCAATGGTCGACCAGTACCTTGATCTCCGGCAGCCGCTGACTGGACAGATCGATCGCTGGCAACGCGCCCTGCTCAATCCGCGCAGTCCTTTCAATGACTGGACAGCACTGCTTGATGCACGTATCGAGTTGCGTAAGCTTGATCACCTGTGCGAAGGACAACGGGATGCGATGCAGGAATTGCGTGATTACCTCGTTGATAGCCATGATGCGGCGGAAAATAGCCGCAGCAGGGATCTGCTGCTGGTACGTTTGAACGATGTAATGGAACACATCACCCGCGTTCTCAATCACGCGCAACGTCTCGAGTCGACCATTGAATCGGCGGTACAGATTCACTTCTCCGCGATGGCGCATCGCACTAGCGAAATCATGCGCACACTGACCGTGATCACGGCGTTATTCATGCCGCTGACGTTGATCACGGGAATTTTCGGAATGAACTTTGCCGACATGCCCCTGTTGAAGGATACGTTCGGTTTCTGGATGACGATGGGAATGATGGCGGCCATCGTCGTGATCCTGCTCTTTCTTTTCCGTCGCAAGCGCTACCTTGATGATAAGTCTTGGGAAGACGGACACTGAGAAAAACCTCAAAACAAAAAAGCGCTCCGGGGAGCGCTTTTTATTTGACACCGAGTACCTGGATCTTACTTGTTCGGCTGTGGCGTAAGACGCAGATAGGGACGTGGTGCGGTGTAGCCCTTCGGGTACTTTTGCTTGATGACTGCTTCATCCTGCACAGTCAGCGGGATGATCACATCATCACCATCACGCCAGTTACCCGGTGTTGCAACCGAATAGCCATCCGTCAACTGCAAGGCATCGATAACGCGCAATACCTCGTCAAAATTACGACCGGTGCTCATTGGATAGGTAATGATCAGTCGTACCTTCTTTTTCGGATCAATGACGAACAACGAACGAACCGTCGCGCTCTCTGACTGGTTCGGATGAATCATGTCGTATTGCAATGCAACTTTCTTGTCGGCATCCGCAATGATCGGAAATCCGACAACAGTCTGTTGTGTTTCTTCGATGTCCTTGATCCACTCGAGATGCTTGTCAGCCGGGTCGACCGACAGGGCAATGGCTTTTACATTGCGCTTGTCGAATTCGGATTTCAACTTTGCGGTCAATCCCAACTCAGTAGTGCAGACCGGTGTGAAATCGGCGGGATGAGAAAACAAGACTACCCAGGAGTCGCCGGCCCATTCGTGAAACTTGATTTTCCCAATTGAAGAATCTTGCTCAAAATCCGGCGCTGTATCGCCAAGACGTAATGTCATCGCAGTCTCCCGAAAATTATTGAACGGATAATATAGACCGTCGTTATTTTTAATACAAGGATAGAGTTGTCAGGTTCTTATACTTGATTAGTTATAACTGTCGGCGTTCCGGCGTGCCTCAGGACCGCGCCGCGGACTTCAGGGAGATCAGAAATTTATCGGCATTTTGGTAGCCGATCACTCTGCCGCCGCTGACTTCCTTTCCATTCTTGTCAAAGAAAATGATGCCCGGCGGTCCGAACAGGCGGAAACGCTTGAGCAAGGCCTTGTCATCGACGTTATTGGCTGTCACGTCAGCTTGCAACAAGACCATGTCGGCAAACTGTGCCCGAACACGCGGATCGGAAAAAGTCAGCTTTTCCATTTCTTTGCAGGAGACGCACCAGTCTGCATAGAAATCAAGCATTACTGTTTTTCCCGCTGCCTTGGCGATTGCGGCATCAAGGTCGGATTCAGACTTTACGCGGATGAAGTGCGTCTGGTGACTGCCCCCGGCGCTTAAATGGGCCAGCGGCGCAAGAGCATCACGCCCGCCGGTAGCAAGGCCGATCAACTGGATCATTCCAAGGCCGGCAAATAGCACGGCAAAAGCTTTCGCAGCCCAGCCATGGCGCTTTGCGCCAAGCAGGTAGATGCCATAGCCAATACCCAGTACAGCCCAGCCCAACATCGGAGCCCAGTCAGGAATGACAGGAGCAACAATCCACAGTGCCAGGGCGAGCATCAGGACGCCAAAGAAGAACTTGACTGACTGCATCCAGGCGCCGGCACGTGGCAGCAGGGTTCCGGCCGAGACACCGACCAACAGCAACGGCACGCTCATGCCGACAGCCATCGCAAAGAGCGCACTACCGCCGATCAAGACATTCCGGGTTTGGCTAATATAGAGCAAAGCACCGGCCAGTGGTGCCGCAACACAAGGGCCGACAATCAGGGCGGATATCGCACCCATGGCGAAGACGCCAGCCAGCTTGCCGCTAGCCTGGCGGCCGGACGCGGCTGACAGACGGGACTGGAGGGCGGCGGGTACCTGAAGCTGATAGACGCCGAACATGGAGAGTGAAAGCACGATCATCAGCAGCGCGAATGCACCAAGTACCCAGGGATTCTGCAAGGCGGCGGACAAGCCCTCTCCCGCGAGGCCGGCAGCAACGCCCAGTGCGGTGTAGACAAGCGCCATGCCGAGCGAATATGCGCCCGAAAGCATCAGCCCCCGGCGCCGGTTTGTTGGAGCGCCGTCGCCGACGATGATTGACGACAGGATGGGCACCATCGGTAGTACACAAGGCGTGAAAGACAGGCCGACGCCCAAGAGCAGAAACAGTGGAAGAATAGCAATCAGTTTGCCGCTTTGGAGCGATGCCTCGATGCGTCCCATCTCTGAGTCTGGCAGCGCGGATGTACCGGATTGCGAGACAGCGGTGCTGGAAATCATTGCCGGATCGCGTGCACCGGCAATAGCCGCCATCAAGCCACCGCCTTGTGGCGATAGTTGCACCTTGGACTCCATTGGCGCGTAGCAAAGGCCCTGGTCCGCACAGCCCTGCGACATAACGGTAAGCATAAACCCTTTGTCCGCTTCCACCGGGAGCGTAATGGCGAGTGTATTCCGGTAAGTTTCGACATTTTTCTGGAAAGTCTCATCAAACTTTACCTTCCCTTGGGGAAGCACCGGCGTACCAAGGGTTGCTCCCTCAGCTTGGAAGCTGAAACGCTCACGGTACATGTAATAACCATCGGCGATCTTGAACGTCACCTCGGCAGTCTTTGGGTCGAGCATGCGGGCGGCGAACTGGAAGGCTTTCTCTGGTTCCAGATAGTCGTCCTCTGCGCGTACTGAATGGGCAAGTACCAGCATCAACAGCGCGCATAAGCCAAGAGCCCACCGACGGACGTTGTGGCTCAGTTCAAATTTTCCGGACAGCTTAAACATCTACATCTTTCCTTGTCTCGTCGGCAATCCATCTGAGGTAAGCAGGTAAACCGGCGGAAATCGGTATTGCGATAATCTCGGGCACATCGTATGGATGTAGCGCGCCTATCGCATGTTCGATTGCGGCGTAATGCTCACGGGTGGATTTGATAAGCATGGTCACTTCCCCCGCCTCCTCGATCGCGTCCTGCCATCGATATATTGAACGGACTGCTGGAAGAATGTTGACACAAGCAGCCAGTCTTTGCTGCAGCAAGCTGCGAGCAATCTCTTCCGCGGTTCGCATATCGGGAACATTACTGAGCACCAATAAAGCTTCGGGCATATCCATAGTCGTATTTTGGGTCGAAACCTGACATTATTTCGAAACCTGACATTATTTCAGAAGCCGGCGGCGAGTAAGGATAGCGGCGAGATAAAAGCCGCCGACGCAATAGACGATCAAGACGATCACATCCGCAACCGGTGTAGCGGGCCAGTTGCCGAGCAGAAGTGGCCGTATCAGCCTGACCGCCGCACCAAGTGGCAGTATGTTTGCAAAGGCCTGCAACCACGACGGCAACTGGCTTGTCGGGTAATACACCCCGGAAAGAAATACCATGGGCGTCAGGGCCAGCGTAAAGTAATAGGTAAAAAAGTCATAACCCTTCGCGAGGGCGTTAACGATCAGGCCGAGCGAGGCAAAGGTCATCCCAATCAAAAATAACAGCGGTGGCACCATAAACACCTGTGGGTGCAGGCCGATGCCGAGCAGGAAGATCACAATCAGGATGGCAATACCGGAGAATAGCGCCTTGGTTGCGGCCCATAGCATTTCGGCTAGAACGACATCGTCGAGTGCTATCGGCGCATTCAGCAGTGCCTCCCAAGTCTTTTGCACGTGCATTCGCGAGAATGCCGAATACAAGGCTTCGAATGAAGCCGCCATCATCACTGACATACATATCGAACCAGACGCCAGGAACTGTATATAAGGGATACCGTCCACAGTCTGCAGTAGGCTACCCAGCCCATAACCGAATGCAATCAGGGTAATCAATGGGTCAGCGATATTACCCAACACGCTGGCGACAGCCAGTTTTTTCCAGACAAGAAAATTACGCTTCCATATAGGCAGGAAACGGATCGAGAAGGCAGGCAGACGATAGACAGCGGTCATTCAGTCCCTCATTTCTCGACCAGTGAGCTTCAAGAACAAATCCTCGAGATTGGCAGGACGGTGCAGGTAGCGCACACCATGCATCTGGTGCAAACTCGCAAGCAAGGGTTGAGCATCATTGGTATAACAAAAAATGGTTTCACCACTTACTTCCATACGTGCCGACTTGATACGGCCTTGTGCCTCTGCCCACCCTGTCGCTTTATCGCCATAAACTTCGACTACCTCTGCCTCAATATGCTGCCCAATGAGATCGCGCGGCGCGCCTTCGGCGATCATATGGCCGTGATCAATGACGGCAAGCCGGTCGCACAGACGTTCTGCTTCATCCATGAAATGAGTGGTGAGGACGATTGTTTTTCCCTCGTTTAGCAAGGCCTTGAGGCGCTCCCAAATCATGTGACGCGCCTGCGGATCAAGGCCGGTGGTCGGCTCGTCCATGAAGATGATATCCGGGTTGTTTACCAACGCGCGAGCAAGCGTAAGACGGCGTTTCATCCCGCCCGATAATTCACTGATCTGCGCATCCTTTTTGGCGGCAAGATTCGCGAATTCGAGCAAGCTTGGAATCCGTTCCAGGATTTCGGTGTCCCGCATGCCAAAGTAACGCCCAAATACCAAAAGGTTTTCGGCAACGGTAAAGTCCGGATCCAGATTGTCCGCTTGTGGAACGACCCCGACGCGCAGCCTCGCGGCGCGCGCTTCTTGTGGCACGCGTTTCCCAACTAACCGAATTTCGCCGCTATCCGGCTCTGTCAGACCCAGGCATAGACGCAGCGTTGTAGTCTTGCCCGCGCCGTTTGGTCCAAGCAGACCGTAACACTCGCCACGTTGCAAATAGAACGATAAGCCGTCAACAACGCACGTTTTGCCAGACCCATTACCGTATGACTTACGAAGATCATTAACCGCCAGAATATTGGAATCGTTCATGCGCTTACACGGAACCAGGAAAGCAGCCATCTTGCCACAAACGAAAAAGCTTTATTCTTCAGGGTGAGGAAAGCAAAAAAGCCAGGCTAGGCCTGGCTTTTCTACGTTAGTACTCTTGTCGCTAGTAACAGTGTTCCGTTCAATCACTCAGCAGTCTGAACTTCTTCAGCGTCGCTGACTTCTGGACGGTCAACCAGCTCAACGAATGCCATCGGCGCGTTGTCACCCTGACGGAAACCCATTTTCAGGATACGCAGGTAACCACCGTTACGGTTTGCATAACGCGGGCCGAGTTCGGAAAACAGCTTGCTTACGATTTCGCGGTCACGCAGGCGGCTGAAGGCCAGGCGCTTGTTCGACAGATTGTCGGTCTTGCCCAAAGTCAGGATTGGCTCAACGACGCGGCGCAGTTCCTTTGCTTTCGGCAGTGTAGTCTTGATTGCTTCATGACGCAGCAGCGAGACGGTCATGTTGCGGAGCATCGCTAGGCGGTGCGACGAGGTACGATTCAGTTTACGAAGGCCGTGACGATGGCGCATGGTATTTCCTTTCAGTTTTTGAGTTTAATTCCAGCTCTTCTATCGACAGACCATAGTCAAAGTCTGTTGCGGGCCGGTAAATGTTTAATACTGCACAAATGTGCAATCACCAGGTAAAACAATTACTGGACTACTTTTCTGTTTCTACTTCTTATTCCGCCCACCGACCGGGAACGAGTCGCGGCCAGGGAGACAACAGGAGCGGCATTATAACCGCTCTCCGTTGGAATTACTTTTCAAGGCCAGCCGGTGGCCAGTTTTCGAGCTTCATGCCGAGTGTCAGCCCTCGCGATGCCAGAACTTCCTTGATTTCGTTCAGGGACTTGCGGCCAAGGTTCGGGGTCTTCAACAGTTCGTTTTCGCTGCGCTGGATCAGGTCGCCGATGTAATAAATGTTTTCGGCTTTCAGGCAGTTTGCGGAACGGACGGTCAACTCCAGATCGTCGACTGGACGCAGCAGGATTGGATCGACCGACGGTGCGCGTGAAGGCGCTTCGGCAGCAGCTTCTGTACCTTCCAGGGCAGCAAACACGTTGAGCTGGTCTACCAGGACACGCGCCGACTGGCGAATTGCTTCTTCCGGCGTAATAACGCCGTTGGTTTCGATATTGATGACCAGCTTATCGAGGTCAGTACGCTGTTCCACGCGAGCCGATTCAACAGCATAAGAAACGCGACGTACCGGCGAAAACGACGCATCAAGGATAATGCGACCGATAGTCTTATTTGCGTCTTCGGAAAGACGGCGAACGTTACCGGGAACATAACCACGTCCCTTCTCAACCTTGATCTGCATGTCCAGCTTACCACCTGCAGTCAGGTGAGCGATAACGTGTTCCGGATTGATCAGCTCAACGTCGTGCGGCAAGTCGATATCCGATGCCAAGACCGCGCCTTCACCATCTTTTTTCAGGGTCAGGGTGACTTCATCACGGTTATGCAGTTTGAAAACCACGCCTTTGAGATTAAGCAGCATATCGACCACGTCTTCCTGTACGCCGTCGAGCGATGAGTATTCGTGTACGACGCCAGCAATCGTCACTTCGGTTGGCGCATAACCAACCATGGACGACAGCAGCACGCGACGCAGTGCGTTACCGAGCGTGTGGCCATAGCCGCGCTCAAAAGGCTCCATGACGACCTTCGCGTGGCCGGACCCAAGTGCTTCAACTTCAATAATACGGGGCTTCAACAGACTGTTTTGCATGAAATGTCCTTTTCAATACCCTCGGCTCGTTACACCGATAAGGCTGATGGCATTACAAAAAAACCTGCCCCTTCGACAAAGGGGCAGGCAGGGATACTTGATTAGCGGGAATACAATTCGACGATCAGCGATTCGTTGACGTCGTTGGCAATCTCTGTACGGTCCGGCATCGATTTGAAGGTGCCTTCCATCTTCTTCGCGTCCACAGCAACCCACGATGGCATGCCGCTCTGCTCAGCGAGCGACAGAGCCTCGACAATACGCGCCTGCTTCTTCGCCTTTTCACGAACAGCAACGACGTCGCCGGACTGAACCTGATAGGAAGCGATGTTGACAACTTCGCCATTGACCGTAAATGCCTTGTGGCTGACCAGCTGACGTGCTTCGGCACGTGTAGAGCCAAAGCCCATACGGTATGCAACGTTGTCCAGACGAGATTCGAGGAGCTTCAACAGGTTTTCACCGGTATTGCCCTTGCGGCGATCCGCTTCAGCAAAATAGCGGCGGAACTGGCGCTCGAGAATTCCGTACATACGCTTGACCTTCTGCTTTTCACGCAGCTGATTACCGTAGTCAGAAGTACGCGCACCGGAGGTACGGCCATGTTGGCCGGGCTTGGAGTCCAGCTTGCACTTGGAGTCTAGCGACCGACGGGTGCTCTTCAGGAAGAGGTCTGTGCCTTCACGGCGGGAGAGTTTTGCTTTCGGTCCGATATAACGTGCCACGTTAATTTCCTTTATTTTATGACGCCCCGACCAGAGGTCGTTCAGTCGACGATCTGCCAGGCGCTAGTCTGCTTCAGTTTCAAGCAGACGGTGGTCTTAAGAACAAAACCCGCCAAGATCATTGGCGGGCAGTTTTTCTGCGATAACTGCAACGACTACCAACAACTAAACAGCTAAGTGTTTAGATGCGGCGACGCTTTGGTGGACGGCAACCGTTGTGCGGAACCGGCGTCACGTCCTGGATCTGCGTAATCTTAATACCGAGATTATTCAATGCACGAACAGCCGATTCGCGACCCGGGCCCGGGCCCTTGATACGAACTTCTAGGTTCTTCACGCCGCACTCGATGGCAACCTTGCCAGCCGCTTCTGCCGCAACCTGCGCTGCAAACGGGGTCGATTTACGCGAACCCTTGAAGCCTGCACCACCGGATGTCGCCCATGACAGGGCATTACCTTGACGATCGGTAATAGTAATGATGGTGTTGTTGAAGGACGCGTGGATATGCGCGATACCTTCGGCAACATTCTTTTTAACTTTCTTGCGCACGCGTGCTGCTGCGGCGTTATTCGGGGCTTTTGCCATGGTAATTTCCTTGAATCCGACTTCGAATCAAACTGCGCTGGATTATTTCTTCAGCGACTGAGCTGCTTTACGCGGGCCTTTGCGAGTGCGCGCATTAGTGCGGGTGCGCTGGCCACGGCAAGGCAAGCCCTTACGATGACGCAGGCCGCGATAGCAACCCAAGTCCATCAGACGCTTGATGTTCATCGAGACTTCACGACGCAGGTCACCTTCGACGACGAATTTGCCAATCTCGTCGCGCAGCTTTTCCAGCTCGTTATCGTCCAGATCCTTGACCTTCTTGGTGGTCGGAACACCTGTCAGCTTGCAGATCTCCAGCGAGCGGGAAAGCCCGATCCCAAAGATTGCGGTCAAGCCGATAACGGTGTGTTGGTGATTGGGGATGTTCACCCCTGCAATACGTGCCATTCGTTATTCCTCGATCAATAACGTTAAATTAACCTTGGCGCTGTTTATGACGCGGTTCTGTGCAGATAACACGAACTACGCCTTTGCGCTTGATGATCTTACAGTTGCGGCAGATCCGCTTTACTGATGCGAGCACTTTCATTTTTGCCCTCTTTCTTACAGTTCTAGTTACTTTACTTGGTACGGAACACGATACGTGCCCGGCTCAAATCGTAGGGTGTCAATTCCACCGTGACTTTATCACCAGGAAGAATACGAATATAGTTCATCCGCATTTTCCCGGAGATGTGCCCGAGAACCACGTGCCCGTTTTCCAACTTGACTCGAAATGTTGCATTCGGAAGATTCTCAAGAATCTCACCCTGCATCTGAATTACGTCGTCTTTTGCCATTCGTTCTGCTCGTTATCCTGGACTATCCCGCCCGCATTAGCGAGTCGGAATGCCGCCCTTGAAATTCGCTTTACGAAGGAGCGATTCGTACTGTTGCGACATCACGTAATTCTGCACCTGAGCCATGAAGTCCATTGTCACGACAACGATGATCAGCAATGACGTACCACCGAAGTAGAACGGCACTTTCCATCGAGCGATCAGGAACTCAGGCAACAAACACACCAGCGTGATATACACCGCACCAACCAGCGTCAGACGCATCAGAATCTTGTCGATGTATCGCGCAGTTTGGTCACCCGGACGAATACCCGGAACAAACGCACCACTCTTCTTCAAATTGTCTGCGGTCTCTTTGCTATTAAATACCAACGCGGTATAGAAGAAGCAAAAGAACACAATTGCCACAGCGTACAACAGCGCATGAATCGGTTCACCAGGAGCCAAGGACGCAGCCAGATCCTTTAGAAAACGAACAAATCCGTTACTCGCGTCCCCAGAAGTAAACCAACTGGTAATTGTTGCCGGAAACAAGATTATCGACGATGCGAAAATTGGCGGAATTACACCTGCCATATTAAGCTTAAGAGGCAAATGGCTACTCTGCCCTCCGTAAATCTTGTTGCCAACTTGGCGCTTTGCATAGTTGACGAGAATCTTGCGCTGGCCACGTTCAATGAAAACCACGAGGAACGTAACCGCTGCAACGATGACGCAAATCAAAATTGCTGACAGCGCATTCATCGATCCAGTTCGAACGAGTTCGAATAAGCCACCAACCGCACTAGGCAAACCTGCTGCAATACCGGCAAAGATGATGATCGAAATCCCGTTACCTAAGCCGCGTTCCGTAATCTGTTCCCCGAGCCACATGAGAAACATCGTTCCGGTGACCAACGTCACAACCGTCGTAAAACGGAAGGCCATCCCCGGATCGATCACGAGTCCAGCTTGCGATTCAAGTGCTACCGCAATACCAAGCGCTTGGAATGTCGCAAGCACCAACGTGCCATATCGCGTGTACTGCGTAATTTTGCGCCGGCCCGCTTCGCCCTCTTTTTTCAAAGCCTCGAGCTGCGGAGACACGATCGACATTAACTGCATGATGATCGACGCCGAAATATACGGCATGATCCCCAGTGCAAAAATTGTGAATCGCGACAACGCACCTCCAGAGAACATGTTAAACATGCCCAGAATACCGCTCTGGTTTTGCTTGAACAGGTCCGCAAGCTGTGTCGGGTCAATACCCGGCACCGGGATGTGCGCGCCGATACGATAAACCACTAACGCGGCAAGCAGGAACCATAGTCGGCCCCATGGAAAACCGCTTGCTGCACTCTTAGCGAGTTGGGGTGTCGTCGCCAATTCTTGCTCCGGTTAAATCGGGTGCTTACGCAACCGAACCACCAGCGGCTTCGATTGCAGCCTTGGCGCCTTTGGTAGCGATCAAACCCTTGATCGTTACTTTCTTGCTCAGCTCGCCCGCCTTGATAACGCGAACGACGCGAGCCAACTCAGAAACGAGACCTGCCTGCTTTAATGCCAGCACATCGATCTCTGAAACCGGCAGATTTTCAAGGTCACCGAGGCGAACTTCTGCCTTGTACGGCGTTGCCAGCGACTTGAAGCCGCGTTTTGGCAAACGACGCTGCAAAGGCATCTGACCGCCCTCAAATCCGACTTTATGAAAACCGCCAGAACGCGATTTTTGTCCTTTGTGACCGCGGCCGGCAGTCTTGCCCAAGCCCGAGCCGATGCCGCGTCCGACGCGACGCTTAGCATGCTTAGCGCCGTCTGCGGGTTGAATTGTATTCAATTCCATGATTTGCTCCGTTCGTAAGCGCTGGGCTTACGAAACCACTTTCACGAGATACGAAACCTTGTTGATCATGCCGCGTACAGACGGCGTGTCTTGCAGTTCCGAGACCGAATTCACACGACGCAGCCCGAGGCCGCGCACGGTGGCGCGATGGTCCTGGCGAGTGCCGATCAGGCCCTTAACCAGTTTCACTTTAATTGTGTTTGCCATTCGGATCACCTCAACCCAGAATTTCTTCAACCGACTTACCGCGCTTTGCAGCGATTTCGGAAGGAGTATTCATTTTTGACAGGCCGTCGATCGTAGCACGGACCATATTGTATGGATTGGTCGAACCGTTCGACTTTGCCACCACGTTCGTTACACCCATAACTTCGAAGATTGCGCGCATCGGGCCACCAGCAATAACGCCAGTACCGTCTTTTGCCGGCGAAATCATGACCGACGAAGCGCCATGCTTACCAGTTACAGTGTGCTGAAGCGTGCCATTCTTCAAGGTGACCTTGATCATCTTGCGACGAGCTTCTTCCATTGCTTTCTGCACTGCAACCGGCACTTCTTTCGACTTGCCCTTGCCCATGCCGATGCGACCATCGCCGTCGCCGACCACTGCCAACGCTGCGAAACCCATGATACGGCCGCCCTTGACCACTTTGGTCACACGGTTAACCGCGATCATCTTTTCGCGCATGCCGTCGTCGCGCTCTTCGCCTTGCGGCGTCTTTGCTTGCATTTTTGCCATGACGATTTTTCCTTAGAACTTCAGACCGGCTTCGCGTGCCGCTTCTGCCACTGCCTTAACACGGCCGTGATAGCGGAAACCGGAACGGTCGAATGCGACTTCGGCGATACCTGCCTTCAAAGCCTTCTCTGCAACGCGCTTGCCGACCAAGGCAGCCGCAGCGGCGTTGCCGCCCTTGCCTGTCTTGCCAGCGAGCTCCTGACGCACTTCGGCTTCCAACGTAGATGCGGATGCCAATATCGTGGCGTCCGGACCGATGATGTTTGCGTAAATGTGCAGGTTGGTGCGATGCACGGCCAGGCGATTCACCTTTAACTCTGCAATCTTGGCACGTGTCTGACGTGCGCGGCGCAGGCGTGATTGTTTCTTGTCCATGGTCAACCCCTTTACTTCTTCTTCGTTTCTTTGAGCGTGACCACTTCGTCCACATAACGGACGCCCTTGCCCTTGTAAGGCTCAGGACTGCGGTAAGCACGGACTTCAGCAGCGGTCTGACCAACCTTTTGCTTGTCAACGCCCTTGATCACGATTTCGGTCTGTGACGGTGTTTCGCATTTCACACCGGCAGGCATCTGATGAACCACCGGATGCGAGAAGCCGAGCGATAGGTTCAACTTGTCGCCTTGGGCCTGGGCACGATATCCCACACCGACGAGAGACAGCTTCTTTTCGAAACCCTTCGTTACGCCGTTCACCATGTTGTTCACCAGCGCACGCAGCGTTCCCGACATAGCGTTCGCTTCACGAGTTTCATCAGCTGGCGTGAACAACAGAGTGTTGTTTTCGTTTACTACTTTGACCAGCCCATTTAATGGCATGGACAGGGTTCCAAGGGAACCCTTGACAGTAATCCTGTCTGCAGCGATCGTCACTTCCACACCTGCCGGAAGTGCGATGGGCATTTTACCAACACGAGACATCTTGCACTCCTTAGGCCACGTAGCAAATCACTTCGCCACCGACACCGGTTGCGCGTGCTTTGCGATCTGTCATCACACCCTTAGGCGTGGAGACGATTGCCACACCAAGGCCGTTCATTACGCTCGGAATGTCATCCTTACCCTTGTAAATACGAAGGCCAGGGCGAGACACGCGCTCGAGGCGCTCGATAACGGGACGACCAGCATAATATTTCAGGCCAATTTTCAATTCAGCCTTGCCTTCTGCTTCGGATACCGCGAAGTCTTCGATGTAACCCTCGTCCTTGAGGACGTTGGCAATCGCCACCTTGACTTTGGACGACGGCATTGCAACCGTAGTCTTCTGAACGCCTTGGGCGTTGCGAATGCGGGTCAGCATATCGGCGATAGGATCGCTCATACTCATTGCTTGTTCTCCTATTACCAGCTAGCTTTAGTGATGCCCGGGATTTCGCCGCGCATGGCGATTTCACGGATCTTTGTACGCGCCAAACCGAACTTGCGGAAGGTACCACGCGGACGACCGGTCAAAGCGCAACGATTGCGCTGACGAGTCGGGTTCGCGTTGCGCGGCAGCGCCTGCAACTTCAGGCGCGCTTCATAGCGCTCTTCTTCCGATTTGGTTTGATCATCGATGATTGCCTTCAACTCGGCACGCTTGCCGGCATATTTCTTTACCAGGTCAGCGCGCTTTTGTTCACGGTTAATCAGTGCCAGTTTTGCCATGGCATCCTCAGTTTCTGAACGGGAATTTAAATGCGGCGAGCAGAGCTTTCGCTTCGTCGTCGGTCTTCGCAGTCGTGGTAATGCTGATGTTCATACCACGCAGCGCGTCGATCTTGTCGTACTCAATCTCGGGGAAAATGATCTGCTCTTTCACACCGATGTTGTAGTTGCCACGACCATCAAACGCACGACCGGAGACACCACGGAAGTCACGCACACGCGGCAGCGCGACAGTGATAAGGCGGTCCAGGAATTCGTACATACGCGCGCCGCGGAGAGTCACCATGCAGCCGATCGGATAGCCTTCGCGGATCTTAAATCCAGCGATCGCTTTACGAGCCTTGGTAACCACCGGCTTCTGGCCAGCGATCTTTGTCAGGTCGCCAACTGCGTGCTCGATGATCTTCTTGTCCGCAACCGCTTCCGAAAGACCCATGTTCAGGGTGATCTTGGTCAGGCGCGGGACTTCCATCACAGACTTGTAACCAAATTTGCTGGTCAGGTCGGCGACGACTTTTTCTTTATAAAATTGTTGGAGACGGGCCATGATGTCTTACACCTTAACGACTTCGCCGCTCGACTTGTAAACGCGGACCTTCTTGCCGTCCACATCCTTAAAGCCTACGCGATCTGCCTTGCCAGTCGCCGCATTGAACAATGCAACGTTGGACACGTGAATTGGCATCAGCTTGTCGACGATGCCGCCAGTTGTACCGGTCATCGGGTTTGGCTTCGTCGCTTTTTTGGCAACGTTTACGCCTTCCACCACGATGTAGTTGGCATCGACGCGCTGCGTAACCACCCCGCGCTTGCCCTTATCCTTACCGGTCAGGACGATGACTTCGTCGCTTTTCCGAATCTTATCCATGACGACTCCTTACAGAACTTCAGGCGCGAGCGACACGATCTTCATAAAACGCTCGGTACGCAACTCCCGCGTTACCGGCCCGAAAATGCGTGTGCCGATCGGCTCAAGCTTGGCATTCAGCAACACTGCTGCGTTGCCATCGAATTTAACCAGCGAACCATCCTGGCGGCGCACACCCTTGGCTGTACGAACGACCACGGCGTTATAGATTTCGCCTTTTTTGACACGACCACGCGGCGCAGCGGATTTCACCGTGACCTTGATGACATCGCCGATGCTGGCATAACGGCGCTTGGAACCACCCAGCACCTTAATGCACATGACTTCACGCGCACCCGTGTTGTCGGCTACTTCGAGCCGGCTTTCAGTTTGAATCATAGTATTTTCTTTCCCAACTTAATCCGCTCTCCGCCCAACGCGGGTTTGCGGTCAGTCTTGGTCCTGTCAGCCGACTTAGCAAAGCCGCGCCGATTAGGTGGACGGTTACAAAAACTACTGCAGCACAGTCAAATTGCTACTGCGCGAACTTTTCGAACTGCAGGGCACTTCCTTTGATTCCCGCAAAATGACTTTACGAGAACCAAGCCCAGCATTATGACAGCATAACGCCGGGCTCGCAACAACTAAAAGCAGACAAATTAGACGATTTGTGCGACTTGCACCACACGTGTAACCGACCATGCCTTTGTCTTGGAAATCGGACGACCTTCTTGAATTTCAACGGTATCGCCTTCTTTCGCCTGGTTTGCTTCGTCGTGCGCGTGATACTTGTTGGAACGCACAACAATCTTGCCGTACAGCGGGTGCTTGACGCGACGCTCGACTAGAACGGTCACGGTCTTGTCCATCTTGTCAGAGACCACCTTGCCAATCAGCGTGCGCTTAAGCGACTGTTTCACTTGATCGTTCATTACTTGGCGTCCTTCTGATTCATGACGGTTTTGACGCGCGCGATGTCGCGACGCACCTTCTTGAGTTGAGCGGTGTTGTTCAGCTGCTGCGTTGCGATTTGCATACGCAGACCGAATTGCGCCTTAAGCAACTCGTTAAGCTCTTTTTGCAGAGCCGCCTCATCCTTGCCGCGGAGTTCAGATGCTTTCATGTTTCACTCCTCTTATTGGCCGACTTGACGGATCACGAAGGTCGTCGACAGTGGCAGCTTAGCAGCTGCCAGGCGGAACGCCTCGCGTGCCAGCGCTTCGTCAACGCCGTCCATCTCGTACAGCACTTTACCCGGCTGGATTTCAGCCACGTAGTACTCCGGGTTACCCTTACCGTTACCCATACGCACTTCAGCAGGCTTATTGGAAATCGGCTTGTCCGGGAAAATGCGGATCCAGATACGTCCGCCACGCTTGATATGACGCGTCATTGCACGACGCGCCGCTTCAATTTGGCGAGCGGTAATACGGCCGCGACCGACCGCTTTAAGGCCAAATTCGCCGAACGATACGGCGGTGCCGCGCTCGTGCGAAATGCCCTTGTTGCGGCCTTTTTGCTCTTTACGATATTTTCTGCGTGCTGGTTGCAGCATGATTATTCTCCTGCTTTCTCAGCCGGTGCCGCGCCATCAGCCTTCTTAGGGGCACGAACGCGCGTGGCAGCCGGTTTGGTACCCGGGGCTCCATCGGAACCTTCAGGCTTCCTGGGACGCGGACGGCCGCCCGGCTTACCATCGTCACGACGCGGGCCACGACGCTTCTTATCGTCGTCAGCTGGCGTCTCGATGGTCGGAGCTTCACCGCTAGCGAGGCGATCGCCTTTGTAGACCCAGACCTTGATACCGATGATGCCGTAGGTTGTTTCTGCTTCGCCGAAACCGTAATCGATGTCAGCACGAAGTGTGTGCAGAGGCACACGACCTTCGCGGTACCATTCTTTACGGGCGATCTCGATTCCATTCAGACGGCCAGATGACATGATCTTGATGCCTTGTGCACCAAGACGCATTGCATTCTGCATCGCACGCTTCATCGCACGGCGGAACATGATGCGCTTTTCCAATTGTTGCGCGATTGAATCGGCGATCAACTGCGCATCAACCTCCGGCTTGCGAATTTCTTCGATATTGACGTGAACGGGCACGCCCATCAGCTTAGTCAGGTCAGACTTCAGAACTTCGATGTCCTCGCCCTTCTTACCGATTACAACTCCCGGACGGGAGCTGAATATGGTGATGCGTGCGTTCTTCGCCGGACGCTCGATAACGATGCGACCAACCGAAGCGTTTTTCAGTTTCTTCTTCAGGTAGGCACGAACGTCCAGGTCTTCGTTCAGCATGGTGGCAAAGTTGCTATTGCCAGCATACCAACGGGAACCCCAGTTACGTGTAACCGAAAGACGGAAACCGGTTGGGTGAATTTTCTGTCCCATCGTGACTCCTTAGTTACCGACAGTCACGTAGATGTGACAGGTCTGCTTCGAGATGCGATCACCACGGCCTTTTGCACGCGCGATGAAGCGCTTCAGGACCGCACCTTTTTCGACGTAGATCGTCTTGACCTTCAGTTCGTCAATGTCAGCGCCGTCATTGTGCTCAGCGTTCGCGATCGCGGACTCGAGCACCTGCTTAATAATGACTGCACCCTTTTTCGGGCTGAATGCCAGGATGTTCAACGCTTGGTCGACTTTCTTGCCGCGAATCAGATCCGCAACGAGGCGACCTTTCTGTTCCGACAGGCGTGCGCCGCGGAGGATAGCTTTAGTTTCCATCATCGCACCTTATTTCTTAGCCTTTTTATCGGCGGCGTGACCCTTGAACGTACGGGTCAGCGCAAATTCGCCGAGCTTGTGACCGACCATGTTTTCAGACACATAAACCGGCACGTGCTGCTTGCCATTGTGTACTGCGATCGTCAAGCCAATGAAATCCGGCATGATGGTCGAACGACGGGACCAGGTTTTGATCGGCTTTTTGTCTTTCGTCGCTTGCGCGGCTTCGACCTTTTTGATCAGGTGGGCGTCACAAAACGGCCCTTTTTTCAATGAACGTGTCATGTGTTACCCCTTATTTCTTGCCACGGCGCGAGACGATCATCGACGTCGTACGCTTGTTACGACGCGTCTTCTTGCCCTTGGTCTGCTGGCCCCACGGCGACACCGGATGACGACCCGCTGCTGTACGACCTTCACCACCACCGTGCGGGTGGTCGATCGGGTTCATCACTACGCCGCGGACGGTCGGGCGGACGCCGCGCCAACGCATTGCACCGGCTTTACCGATTTTGCGGAGGTTATGCTCGCCGTTACCAACTTCGCCGACTGTTGCACGGCACTCAATATGGACGCGTCGGACTTCGCCTGAGCGCAGGCGAACCTGAGCGTAGGTGCCTTCGCGCGCCATCAGCACTACACCAGCACCGGCGGTACGCGCCATCTGCGCGCCCTTGCCAGGCAACATTTCGACGCAGTGCATGGTCGTACCAACCGGGATATTGCGGATCGGCAGGCAGTTGCCCGCTTTGATCGGCGCCTCAGCGCCATTCATCAATTGATCACCGACAGCAACGCCTTTCGGGGCGATGATGTACTGGCGTTCGCCGTCCGCGTAGCACAGAAGGGCGATGTGTGCGCTACGGTTCGGGTCGTATTCGATACGCTCGACCTTAGCCGTGATGCCGTCCTTGTTGCGACGGAAGTCGATCACACGATAGTGGTGCTTATGACCGCCGCCGATGTGGCGAGTGGTAATGTGACCGTTATTGTTGCGACCGGCAGATTTGGACTTCTTCTCGACGAGAGCGGCGAACGGACGGCCTTTATAGAGGTCGGGATTAACGACCTTGACCATACCGCGACGACCAGCCGACGTCGGTTTCATTTTCACGAGTGCCATTATTTAGCCTCCTCGGTGAAGTTGATTTCCTGGCCTGGCTTCAGGCACACGTAAGCCTGGCGCACATGGTTACGGCGACCGGTGAAACGGCCTGCGCGCTTTTGCTTGCCCTGGCGATTCAACACCTGGACAGACTCCACTTGCACCTTGAACAGCAACTCAACGGCAGCTTTGATTTCCAGCTTGGTTGCGTCGGGCATTACACGGAAAACTACTTGCTCGTTTTTCTCAGCGACGAAGGTTGCCTTTTCCGAGATAACCGGAGCCAGCAGCACTTTCATCAGACGCTCTTCGCTATGCTTTACATTTGCGTTCATGCCAGCATCTCCTCAATCTTTGCCAATGCCGGCTTGGTGATCAAGACCTTCTTGTAGAACACCAGGGAGACAGGATCAGCATGACGCGGCTCGACGACCAGCACGTTCGGCAGATTGCGCGATGCGAGCAAGAGATTTTCGTCGAGGTTATCAGTAATGACGAGCACGGACTCAAGGCCCATGCCTTTCAGTTTTTGCGCAAGCAGCTTGGTTTTAGGCGCATCGACCGAAAGATTTTCGATTACCGACAGGCGACCTTCACGCGCCAACTGGGAGAGGATCGAGCAAAGACCTGCGCGATACATCTTTTTGTTGACCTTGTGCGAAAAGTTTTCGTCAGGCGAATTCGGGAAGATGCGACCGCCTCCGCGCCACAGCGGCGAGGAAGACATACCAGCGCGAGCACGGCCTGTGCCCTTTTGGCGCCATGGCTTCTTGGTTGTGTGGCTGACTTCTTCACGGTCTTTTTGCTTACGGTTTCCGCTACGAGCGTTTGCCTGATAAGCAACGACGACTTGGTGAATGAGCGCTTCATTGTAGTCGCGACCAAAAATGGTATCCGGCGCAGCAACGTTCGATGCGGCCTGACCTTGGTCGTTCAGGAGCTTCAGTTCCATCGTTTAGGCTCCCTTCTTTGCTTTGACTTTGACAGCAGGAAGAACGATCACTTGACCGTTTTTCGCGCCTGGAACAGCACCCTTGACCATCAGCAATTGACGCTCTGCGTCAACGCGGGCGATCTCGAGGTTCTGCACGGTAGTGGTAACATCACCCAAGTGACCGGTCATTCGCTTACCCGGGAAAACACGACCGGGGTCTTGCGCCATACCGATGGAACCTGGAACGTTGTGCGAGCGAGAGTTACCGTGCGTTGCACGACCTGAAGCAAAGTTGTAGCGCTTGATAGTACCGGCGTAACCCTTACCGATCGACACGCCTTGCACGTCCACTTTCTGACCAGCTTCAAACAAGCTGACAGCAATAGTGTCGCCTGCTTTCAGCTCGGAAGCCTTTGCAGCGTCGATACGGAATTCTTTGAGGACAGTACCAGCTTCAACACCTGCTTTTGCGAGGTGACCGGCTGCGGCTTTGTTAACCCGCGATGCACGGCGCTGACCATAAGTGACCTGAACAGCGGAATAACCATCTGTTTCAGAAGTTTTGATTTGTGTCACGCGGTTGTTGGATACGTCGAGCACAGTGACTGGGATTGTATCCCCGTCATCCGTGAAGATGCGCATCATACCAACCTTGCGACCAACAAGGCCTAGGCTCATTGTTTTCTCCATTCCCGCCTACGATTGGGCGGGGCTGATGTTTGTACAACTAAAACGTATTGGCACGGGTTCTCCGTGCCAATACCGAAGCCGAGCATTATAACCCGCGTTTTTTCATCACACAACCCACCAAAATAGAAAATTGTGGTATGTGCTGGGTTACAACGTGTTTCTCGATTTTTACTGCAGTTTGATTTCGACTTCCACACCCGCCGGGAGATCCAGCTTCATCAGCGCATCAACGGTCTTATCAGTCGGGTCGACGATGTCCATCAGACGCTGATGGGTGCGAATCTCGAACTGGTCGCGTGATGTCTTGTTGACGTGCGGAGAACGCAGGATGTCGAAACGCTGAATACGTGTCGGCAGGGGGACCGGGCCTTTGACGACAGCACCAGTACGCTTTGCGGTGTCGACGATTTCGAGAGCGGACTGATCGATCAGACGATAATCGAAGGCCTTCAAGCGAATACGGATTTTTTGGGTTTGCATTTTAGTTCCTTAAAAGAGCGAGCCGCAGGCGGCAAGGCCCGCGGCAGTGTTTAGTCAAAGAGCGATAAAAATCCGACTCAGAGATTACTCAATGATCTTGGCAACGACGCCGGCGCCGACGGTACGACCGCCTTCACGGATCGCAAAGCGCAGACCTTCTTCCATCGCGATCGGGTTGATCAGCTTGACGGTGATCGACACGTTGTCGCCTGGCATAACCATCTCTTTGTCCGCTGGCAGCTCGATCGCGCCAGTGACATCGGTCGTGCGGAAGTAAAACTGCGGGCGGTAGTTGTTGAAGAACGGGGTGTGACGACCGCCCTCATCCTTCGACAGCACGTAGATCTCGCCAGTAAAGTGCTTGTGCGGCTTGATCGAACCCGGCTTGGCCAGCACCTGGCCACGCTCAACGTCTTCACGCTTGGTACCACGCAGCAGCACGCCAACGTTGTCGCCGGCCTGACCCTGGTCGAGCAGCTTGCGGAACATTTCCACGCCCGTGCAAGTGGTCTTCTGGGTGTCACGGATACCAACGATTTCGATTTCTTCGCCAACCTTGACGATCCCGCGCTCAACGCGACCGGTCACCACGGTACCGCGACCAGAGATCGAGAACACGTCTTCCACCGGCATCAGGAATGCACCGTCAACAGCACGCTCCGGTGTCGGGATGTAGGTGTCGAGCGCTTCCGCCAGCTTCATGATCGCCTGCTCGCCGAGCGGGCCTGTGTCGCCTTCCAGCGCCAGCTTGGCCGAACCCTGCACGATCGGCAGATCGTCGCCAGGAAACTCATACTTCGACAACAACTCGCGCACTTCCATTTCCACCAGCTCGAGCAACTCGGCGTCGTCGACCATGTCGCACTTGTTCAGGAAAACGATGATGTAAGGAACGCCAACCTGACGCGCCAGCAGGATGTGCTCACGCGTTTGCGGCATCGGGCCGTCCGCGGCCGAACACACCAGAATCGCACCGTCCATCTGCGCGGCGCCAGTGATCATGTTCTTCACATAGTCAGCGTGGCCTGGGCAGTCAACGTGCGCATAGTGACGGTTCTGGGTTTCGTATTCAACGTGGGCGGTATTGATCGTGATGCCGCGCGCCTTTTCTTCCGGGGCCGCGTCAATCTGGTCGTAGGCCTTGGCTTCGCCGCCAAACTTCTTCGACAATACCGTTGCAATTGCTGCAGTCAGCGTGGTCTTGCCATGGTCAACGTGACCAATCGTGCCCACATTCACGTGCGGTTTGGTCCGCTCAAACTTGCCTTTTGCCATTTTAGATTTCCTTCAAAAAGAACGAATTGTTAAGTTATTTCGAATCACACACTCTTGCTTCGAATGGTAAAGCAAGAGTGTGTCTTACTGTGATGTGTTACTTGCCCTTGGCGCTGATGACGCCGTCAGCAACGTTCTTCGGTGCTTCAGCGTAGTGCTTAAATTCCATCGTGTACGTTGCGCGACCTTGCGTCAACGAACGCAGAGTCGTGGAATAGCCGAACATTTCCGACAACGGCACTTCGGCGCGAACGATCTTGCCGCCGCCAGGGATGTCGTCCATACCCTGGATCATGCCGCGGCGGGAAGACAAGTCGCCCATCACGTCGCCCATCTTTTCTTCCGGTGTTTCAACTTCGACGGCCATCATCGGCTCGAGGAGAACCGGGTTTGCCTTTCGGCAGCCGTCCTTGAATGCCATCGATGCGGCCATACGGAAGGCGTTTTCGTTCGAGTCAACGTCGTGGTACGAACCGAAGAACAATGTGACTTTAACGTCAACGACCGGGTAGCCAGCCATCACACCGGACGGCAAAGTTTCCAAGATTCCCTTTTCAACCGCAGGAATGTATTCACGCGGAACAACACCACCCTTGATTGCGTCGACGAACTCAAAGCCCTTGCCAGGCTCTTGTGGTTCGATTTTCAAGACCACGTGACCATACTGACCGCGACCGCCCGATTGCTTAACGAACTTGCCTTCGATCTCTTCGCAGGTCTTGCGGATGGTCTCGCGGTAGGCAACTTGCGGCTTGCCGACGGTTGCTTCGACACCGAATTCACGGCGCATACGATCGACGATGATTTCCAGGTGCAGTTCGCCCATACCGGAAATAATTGTCTGGCCGGATTCTTCGTCGGTCTTGACGCGGAACGACGGGTCTTCCTGGGACAGACGGTTCAGTGCGAGGCCCATCTTTTCCTGGTCGGCCTTGGTCTTCGGCTCAACAGCCTGAGAGATCACCGGCTCAGGGAAGACCATACGCTCCAGCGTGATTACGGCTTCCGGATCGCACAGGGTTTCGCCCGTTGTCGCTTCTTTCAGACCAACTGCTGCTGCGATGTCACCCGCGCGGACTTCCTTGATTTCTTCGCGCTGGTTAGCGTGCATCTGCAGCAGACGACCGATACGCTCCTTCTTGCCCTTGACCGGGTTATAGACTGTGTCGCCCGAGTTGACGACGCCGGAATACACACGGAAGAAGATCAACTGACCGACGAACGGGTCGGTCATGATCTTGAACGCGAGTGCGGAGAACTTTTCGCTGTCGTCAGCCTTGCGCAGTGCGGGTTGTTCGTTCTCGTCTGTGCCTTCGACCGGCGGGATGTCCGTCGGTGCCGGCAGGTACTCAATCACGGCGTCAAGCATTGCCTGAACACCCTTGTTCTTGAACGCTGTACCGCACATCATCGGCACGATTTCGCCAGCGATGGTGCGCTGACGGATCGCTTTCTTGATCTCTTCCTCGGTGAGGTCGCCCTCTTCCAGGTACTTGTTCATCAGCTCTTCAGTGGCTTCGGCAGCCGCCTCGACCATCTTCTCACGCCACTCGTCGCAAGTTGCCTGCAGATGCGCTGGAATGTCGCGCAAGTCGAATTTCATGCCTTGGGAAGCCTCGTCCCAATAGATCGCCTTCATTCTGACGAGGTCGACCACGCCTTCGAAGTTTTCTTCGGCGCCGATAGGTACTTGCATCGGGATCGGATTGGCCTTCAGGCGTGCGCGCATCTGCTCGTAGACCTTGAAGAAGTTGGCACCGGTACGGTCCATCTTGTTGACGAACGCGAGACGTGGCACGCCGTACTTGTTAGCCTGACGCCAAACCGTTTCGGATTGCGGCTGCACACCGCCCACTGCGCAGTAAACCATGCACGCGCCGTCCAGCACACGCATGGAACGCTCCACCTCGATGGTGAAGTCGACGTGACCCGGGGTGTCAATGATGTTGATACGGTGCTCAGGGAAGTTGCTAGCCATGCCCTTCCAGAAGCAGGTGGTCGCAGCGGAAGTAATCGTGATGCCGCGCTCTTGTTCCTGCTCCATCCAGTCCATGGTCGCTGCGCCATCGTGCACTTCGCCAAGTTTGTGGTTGACGCCAGTGTAGAAGAGGATACGTTCGGTAGTGGTTGTCTTACCGGCGTCGATGTGAGCGGAAATACCGATATTGCGGTAGCGCTCAATGGGGGTCTTGCGAGCCATATTCAATCCTAAGTCTTTAATGGTAGAAAACCGAGCGCCACTTTTTCAAGGGATGCGCCCGGTTTTAACCAATTACGTTGCAGAGCCTTCAACGGTGCGAAGGCAACTATTAATTTAATGCTATTAGAAACGGAAGTGGGAGAACGCCTTGTTGGCTTCTGCCATACGGTGCACTTCGTCACGCTTCTTCATCGCACCGCCGCGGCCTTCTGCGGCTTCCATCAACTCGCCACCGAGACGCTGCGGCATGGACTTCTCGCTACGCTTGTTGGCTGCTTCACGCAACCAACGCATGGACAGCGCCATACGACGGACAGGGCGGACTTCTACCGGAACCTGATAGTTTGCACCGCCGACTCGGCGGGATTTGACTTCAACCATCGGCTTGCAATTGTTGAGTGCGGTTGTAAATACTTCGAGCGGGTCCTTGCCGGACTTTTGCTTGATATGATCAAACGCGCCATAGATGATGTTTTCGGCGACCGATTTTTTACCGGACAGCATCAGGACGTTGACGAACTTGGCAACTTCAACATTGCCGAACTTTGGATCCGGCAGAATTTCCCGTTTGGGGACTTCACGACGACGTGGCATTTCGATTCCTTTCACTCTTCAGTTGAGCGACGGCACTGAGTGATTTACCGTACGCTCGCGGTGGCCCTCATGGCCAACCACTTACTCGACCCATTCGGGGCCGACTCGCTCTCCGCGCGGTGAAGACACCTGGCGGAAAATGGATTACTTCTTGGCTGCTTTCGCGCGCTTGGCGCCGTACTTGGAACGTGCCTGCTTACGATCCTTGACGCCCTGCGTATCCAGTGCACCGCGAACCATGTGGTAACGCACACCTGGCAAGTCTTTAACACGACCACCACGGAGCAGGACAACACTGTGTTCCTGCAGGTTGTGCCCTTCACCACCGATATACGAAATGACTTCGAACCCGTTGGTCAGGCGCACCTTGGCGACTTTACGAAGCGCCGAGTTCGGCTTCTTAGGTGTCGTGGTGTAGACGCGGGTGCAAACGCCGCGTTTTTGCGGGCTGTTTTCCAGCGCCGGCGATTTGCTCTTGACACGTGCGGAAACACGTGGCTGGCGAATCAGTTGATTGATGGTTGGCATCGGTCTTTAATCCAACAAAATGAAACGTTAATAAAAATACAGTCCCGGAAACGATTGTCCGGAACCGGGGGATAAAACCATTGCGCGGATATCGCGCGTCGATTTAAAACCAAAAAAGGGAGAAGCGTTGCAAAAGGCGGGGGAAACAGACCAAAGAACGCTTAAGCCCTGAAGAGCCTAAAATCGAGAACTCGCGAGTATATGCCTATTGCCGAGGAGAGTCAACCATGCTATGGGATAGGTAATTCTCTTGTGTGGTTTGAGGCCATCTGGCTGATGAAGCTGAATTACGCCCTTAGAAACATATATTAGCTATAAGTAGTGGCAATCATTTTCGACCAGAAACCTGATAATTTTGCCCTCTCGGAATTGCGATTTTTCGCATTAACGGACGTTTGGAGCGTTTTCGAACTAGGTGCAGGGTTTCATTTGCTATTTCTGTTTCTGTTTCTGTTTCTGTTTCTGTTTCTGTTTCTGTTTCTGTTTCTGTTTCTGTTTCTGTTTCTGTTTCTGTTTGCGGGTCGAGTATTGCCGACAAAGCCTGATTTGAAGATTTATTGCGATCAGGAAGTGTCTTCCCTGACCGGAAGTCGCGATAGGGACGATTCGAAAAGAAACGAGTCAGCCTCCTATAAGTAATCATTAATTGATAGCTTTAGCGCATAGATTGCGAACTTGCCAAGTCTTTATCATGCCTGACTACCTGCTTAGAAGTTTCACCCCAACAACTACAACATCCGAGAAATGTGCATAAAAAAACGGCACTGAAGTTGCCTTCAGTGCCGTTTTCAGTGGAAGCTTAACGCTTATGCTTCGTTGCCGTTTGGTGCGTCACTATCCGAAGTGACTTCCGAAGGCAGTTCGACTTCTGTCGATCGAGCCGACTCTTCGGCTTGCAGTAACGCTGTGCGTTCCTCGGCCTCCCACGACTCTTTTTCCTTACGGGCGCGGTGGTACGCCAGACCGGTACCCGCCGGGATCAGACGTCCGACGATCACGTTTTCCTTCAGACCGCGCAGACCGTCCTTCTTGCCCATAATTGCGGCTTCGGTAAGCACACGGGTGGTTTCCTGGAACGACGCCGCAGAGATAAAGGAGTCCGTGGACAGCGATGCCTTAGTGATACCGAGCAGTACGTTTTCGTACGTGGCCGGCAGCTTGCCTTCGGCGGTGACACGATCGTTTTCGTCCAGCAGTTCGGAGCGTTCAACTTGCTCACCTGGGATGTAGGCTGTGTCACCAGCATTGACCACTTGTACACGGCGCAGCATCTGACGCACGATCACTTCAATGTGCTTGTCGTTGATCTTCACACCCTGCAAGCGGTATACGTCCTGAACTTCATCGACAATGTATCGTGCCAGTGCTTCGATACCCAGCAGGCGCAGGATGTCCTGCGGATCAGCCGGACCGTCTACGATCATTTCGCCCTTGTTGACTACCTGGCCGTCGTGTACCAGCACTTGTTTGTCCTTGGTAATCAGGAACTCGTGCTTGTTGCCGTCCATGTCAGTGATCTCAAGGCGCTGCTTGCCCTTGGTTTCCTTGCCGAACGCGACCGTACCGGTGACTTCCGCCAGCATGCCGGCATCCTTCGGCGAACGTGCTTCGAACAGTTCCGCGACACGCGGCAGACCGCCGGTAATGTCACGTGTCTTCTGCGATTCGGTTGGGATACGTGCCAGCACTTCACCAACCGACACCTGCTGACCGTCTTTCACGGTGATCAGCGCGCCAACCTGGAAGCCGATCGTCACGGCGTGTTCGGTGCCGGCGATCTTCACTTCCTCGCCCTTTTCGTTCAGCAGTTTGACCTGCGGACGCATGACCTTGGTGCTTGGACCGCGACGCTTCGCATCGATGACGACCAATGTTGCCAAGCCTGTCACTTCGTCGATCTGCTTCGCGACCGTTACGCCTTCTTCGACGTTCTCGAATTTCACCGTGCCGGTGTATTCGGTAATGATCGGACGGGTCAGCGGATCCCATGTTGCCAGTGCGGTACCGGCCTTGATGGTCATGCCATCCTTGACCAGCAGGGTTGCACCGTACGGCACCTTGTGGCGCTCACGCTCACGGCCGTGGTCGTCGGTGATCAGCACTTCGCCGGAACGGGAAATGACGATCTGCTCACCCTTGCCGTTGGTGACATAACGCATCGTTACGGTAAAGCGCACCGTACCGTTCGACTTGGCTTCCACGGATGAGGCCACCGCTGCACGCGACGCCGCACCACCGATGTGGAAGGTACGCATGGTCAGCTGTGTGCCGGGTTCACCGATCGACTGAGCAGCGACAACACCGACAGCTTCGCCGGAGTTGACCAGCATGCCGCGGCCGAGGTCACGACCGTAGCACTTCGCGCAAAGGCCGTAACGCGTATCGCAAGTCAGCGGAGTGCGAACCTTGACTTCGTCGATGCCGAGGCGTTCGATCTCTTCAACAGAGTCTTCATCCAGCAGGGTGCCAGCTTCGTACAGTGTTGCCTGCGTTTCCGGATTGACCACATCATTGGCGGCGACACGGCCGAGGATACGGTCGCGCAACGCTTCAATGACTTCACCACCTTCAACCAGCGCCTTCATCGACGCGCCGTTGGCGGTGCCGCAGTCGTCTTCGGTCACGACCAGATCTTGCGTCACGTCAACCAGACGACGTGTCAGGTAACCGGAGTTCGCGGTCTTCAATGCGGTATCGGCCAGACCTTTACGAGCGCCGTGTGTCGAGATGAAGTACTGCAACACGTTCAGACCTTCGCGGAAGTTCGCGGTAATCGGCGTTTCGATGATCGAGCCGTCCGGTTTCGCCATCAGGCCGCGCATACCGGCGAGCTGACGGATCTGGGCGGCGGAACCACGGGCGCCGGAGTCGGCCATCATGTAAATCGCGTTGAACGATTCCTGTGTGCCCTTGCTGCCGTCACGCTTGGTCACGTCTTCCACTTTGAGCTGTTCCATCATGGCCTTGCCGACTTCGTCACCGGCCTTGCCCCAGATGTCGACCACCTTGTTGTAGCGTTCGCCCGCCGTGACCAGACCGGAAGCGTACTGCTGCTCGATCTGTTTCACTTCGTGCTCGGCCTGAGCAATGATCGTGTGTTTCTGCGGCGGTACCAGCATATCGTCCACGCAGATCGAGATACCGGCGCGAGTCGCGAGGCGGAAACCCGACTGCATCAGCTGGTCGGCGAACACTACGGTCGCGCGCAGACCGCACTTGCGGAACGAAGTGTTGATCAGCTTCGAGATTTCTTTCTTCTTCAGGGCGCGATTCAGCACGCTGAAAGGCAGGCCCTTCGGCAGGATCTCGGACAGGATGGCGCGACCAACCGTCGTTTCGTAACGCTTGATTGTCTTGACGAACTCGCCTGTCTCCGCATCCTTTGGATATTCGGTGATACGGACAGTGATGCGAGTAGTCAGCTCAACTTCCTTGTTGTCGTACGCACGGATGACTTCCGATACGTCCGGGAACATCATGCCTTCGCCCTTGCCGTTGATTTTTTCACGGGTGGCGTAGTACAGACCCAGCACGATATCCTGGGATGGCACGATCGATGGTTCACCGTTCGACGGGAACAGGATGTTGTTGGATGCCAGCATCAATGTGCGGGCTTCCATCTGCGCTTCGATCGACAGCGGAACGTGGACGGCCATCTGGTCGCCGTCAAAGTCGGCATTGAACGCTGCGCAAACCAGCGGGTGCAACTGGATCGCCTTACCTTCGATCAGGACCGGCTCGAACGCCTGGATACCGAGGCGGTGCAGCGTTGGCGCACGGTTTAGCATCACCGGGTGCTCACGGATGACTTCTTCCAGGATGTCCCAGACGACTGGCTCTTGCACTTCGACCAGCTTCTTTGCCGCCTTGATGGTCGTTGCCAGACCCATCAGCTCGAGCTTGTTGAAGATGAAAGGCTTGAACAGTTCGAGTGCCATCAGTTTTGGCAGGCCGCACTGGTGCAGCTTAAGCTGCGGACCAACCACGATAACCGAACGACCGGAGTAGTCGACGCGCTTGCCCAGCAGGTTTTGACGGAAACGACCACCCTTACCTTTGATCATTTCAGCCAGCGACTTCAACGGACGCTTGTTGGCGCCGGTCATTGCCTTGCCGCGACGGCCGTTATCCAGCAACGAGTCGACCGCTTCCTGCAGCATCCGCTTTTCGTTGCGGGTGATGATCTCCGGAGCACGGAGTTCCATCAGGCGTTTCAGACGGTTGTTACGGTTGATAACGCGGCGATACAGGTCGTTCAGGTCAGAGGTCGCAAAACGACCGCCGTCCAGAGGAACCAGTGGACGCAGTTCCGGCGGCAGCACCGGCAGCACTTCCATGATCATCCAGTCCGGCTTGATGCCGGAGCGCTGGAATGCCTCGAGAACCTTCAGACGTTTCGCATACTTCTTGATCTTGGCTTCCGACTTGGAATCCTTGAGCTCTTGACGCAGCGTCTCGACGTCGCGGTCGATGTCAATCGAGCGCAGCAGCTCACGGATGCCCTCGGCGCCCATGAATGCAGTGAAGTCGTCGCCGTACTCTTCATACTTGGCGGCGTAATCGTCTTCCGACATGATCTGGCACTTCTTCAACGGAGTCATGCCGGGGTCGGTCACGACATACGCTTCAAAGTACAACACGCGTTCGATATCGCGCAGTGTCATGTCGAGGACCATTCCCAGACGCGACGGCAGCGATTTCAGGAACCAGATGTGCGCGGTAGGCGAGGCCAGTTCGATGTGTCCCATGCGCTCGCGGCGCACTTTGGCCAGCGTGACTTCGACGCCGCATTTTTCACAGATAACGCCGCGATGCTTGAGGCGCTTGTACTTGCCGCACAGGCATTCGTAGTCCTTGATCGGGCCAAAGATCTTGGCGCAGAACAGGCCGTCACGCTCCGGCTTGAAAGTACGGTAGTTGATGGTTTCCGGCTTTTTGACTTCGCCGTAGGACCAGGAACGGATTTTTTCAGGCGACGCGAGACCAATCTTGATCGCATCGAATTGTTCGCTTTGCTGTACTTGCTTGAATAGATCGAGCAGTGCTTTCATGTATCACTCCAGGGTGGCGTGAAGAAAAATATTTCTTGCTTCTTCGTGTTGCTTGGCCGGCGATGGGTTACTCGCATCGCCGGCCGCGGTTTCCCGCTTTGTCCTGCTTAATCGCGTTCCAGATCGATATCGATACCCAGCGAGCGGATTTCCTTCACCAACACGTTGAAGGATTCCGGCATGCCGGCGTCGATGACGTGGTCGCCCTTGACCAGGTTCTCGTAAACCTTGGTACGGCCGGTCACGTCGTCCGACTTCACTGTCAGCATTTCCTGCAGCACGTAGGACGCGCCGTAGGCTTCCAGTGCCCAGACTTCCATCTCGCCGAAACGCTGGCCGCCGAACTGCGCCTTGCCGCCCAGCGGCTGCTGGGTAACGAGCGAGTACGGGCCGGTCGAACGCGCGTGCATCTTGTCGTCGACCAGGTGGTGCAGTTTTAGCACGTGCATGTAGCCGACGGTAACAGTGCGCTCGAAAGCTTCACCGGTACGGCCGTCATACATGGTGACCTGGTTTTTCGACGGCGTCATGCCGAGCTGCTTGGCGACGTCATCCGGATAGGCGAGGTCGAGCATGCGACGAATTTCGTCCTCATGCGCACCATCAAACACCGGCGTTGCAAACGGCACGCCATACTTCAGATTGTTGGCCAGACTCAGGATTTCCTCATCGCTGAAGCTGTCCAGGTCTTCCGACTTGCCCGACTCGTTGTAGATCGTGGTCAGGAACTTGCGCAGTTCGGCGGCCTTGGCTTGCGCCTTGAGCATTTCACCTATACGCAGGCCCAGGCCTTTCGATGCCCAGCCCAGATGTACTTCGAGCACCTGACCGACGTTCATACGCGACGGAACGCCTAGCGGGTTCAGCACGATGTCGGCCGGTGTGCCGTCCGCCATGTAAGGCATATCCTCGACCGGAACGATACGCGAGACCACACCCTTGTTACCGTGGCGGCCCGCCATCTTGTCGCCAGGCTGCAAGCGACGCTTCACTGCCAGATAAACCTTGACCATCTTCTGCACGCCTGGCGGCAACTCGTCGCCCTGTGTGAGTTTCTTGCGCTTCTCTTCGAACGCGAGGTCAAACTGATGCCGTTTCTCGGCGATCGATTCCTTGATCGCTTCAAGTGCTGCGGCGACGTCATCTTCCGCCGGACGAATATCGAACCAGTGGTACTTGTCCAGATCGTCCAAGTATTCCTTGGTGATCTGTGCGCCCTTGGCCAGTTTCTTCGGACCACCGTTGACGACTTTGCCGATCAGCATCTTTTCGAGACGCTGGAATGCATCGCCTTCCACGATACGCAGCTGGTCGTTCAGGTCGAGGCGATAACGCTTCAACTCATCGTCGATGATCTGCTGAGCACGTTTGTCGCGCGGGATACCTTCGCGGGTGAACACTTGCACGTCGATCACCGTACCGACCATGCCGGATGGCACGCGCAGCGATGTATCTTTCACGTCGGAGGCTTTTTCGCCAAAGATCGCACGAAGCAGCTTCTCTTCCGGTGTCAGCTGAGTTTCACCCTTCGGTGTCACCTTACCGACCAGCGTGTCGCCTGCTTCGACTTCCGCGCCGATGTAAACAATGCCGGATTCATCAAGACGTGCGAGCTGGTTTTCCGCCAGGTTCGAAATATCACGCGTAATTTCTTCGGCGCCGAGCTTGGTGTCACGTGCAACAACCGACAGTTCTTCGATATGAATCGAGGTGTAACGATCATCCGCAACCACACGCTCCGAGATCAGAATCGAGTCCTCGAAGTTGTAGCCGTTCCACGGCATAAACGCGACCAGCATGTTCTGACCGAGCGCGAGTTCGCCAAGGTCGGTCGATGCGCCGTCGGCGATTACGTCGTGCTTGGCAACACGGTCACCGACCTTGACGATAGGACGCTGGTTGATGTTCGTGTTCTGATTGGAACGGGTGTACTTGATCAGGTTGTAGATATCGACGCCAACTTCGCCCGCAGCGGCTTCGTTGTCATTTACACGAATCACAACGCGACCGGCGTCGACATAATCGACGATACCGCCGCGCAGTGCCTGAACGGTCGTACCGGAGTCAACTGCAACGGTGCGTTCAATACCAGTACCGACGAAGGCTTTTTCCGGACGCAGGCAAGGTACTGCCTGACGTTGCATGTTGGCGCCCATCAACGCACGGTTCGCATCGTCGTGCTCGAGGAACGGAATCAGCGATGCCGCAACGGAGACTACCTGACCCGGTGCGACGTCCATGTATTGGACGCGTTCCGGCGACACGAGGATGGTTTCACCAGCCTGGCGTGCGGATACGAGTTCGTCGGACAGTTTTCCTTCAGGGCTGATTGTCGCGTTCGCCTGAGCAATAACGTAACGGCCTTCTTCAATCGCCGACAGGTAGTCGATCTGGTTAGTCACGCCACTGTTATCGACCTTGCGATACGGCGTCTCAAGGAAGCCGTACTCGTTCAGGCGCGCATACAGCGCGAGCGAGTTGATCAGACCGATGTTCGGGCCTTCCGGTGTTTCGATCGGGCACACACGGCCATAATGGGTCGGATGCACGTCACGGACTTCAAAACCGGCACGTTCGCGTGTCAGACCGCCCGGGCCAAGTGCCGATACGCGGCGCTTGTGGGTAATTTCCGACAACGGATTGGTCTGGTCCATGAACTGCGACAACTGCGACGATCCAAAGAATTCGCGAATTGCTGCAGAGATGGGTTTCGAGTTGATCAAGTCATGCGGCATCAGATTATCGGCTTCAGCCTGGCCGAGACGCTCCTTGACAGCGCGCTCAACACGAACAAGACCAGCACGGAATTGGTTTTCAGCCAATTCACCGACACAACGTACGCGACGATTACCGAGGTGGTCGATATCATCGACTTCGCCACGACCGTTACGCAGTTCGACCAGAATTTTGATGACGGCAAGAATGTCTTCATTCGATAGTGTCATTGCGCCGGTCAGCTCATCGCGACCGATACGACGGTTGAACTTCATACGGCCGACCGCCGACAGATCGTAACGCTCTTCGCTGTAGAACAAGCCGTTGAACAGGGCTTCGACAGAGTCCTCTGTGGGCGGCTCACCAGGACGCATCATGCGATAAATCGCGACACGCGCGGCCATCTGGTCTGCAGTGTCGTCCATACGCAAGGTCTGCGAAATGTAAGCGCCCTGATCCAGGTCGTTGGTGTACAGCGTCTGGATGTCAGAGACGCCAGCTTCACGCAGGCGAGCGAGTACTTCTTCTGTCAACTCGTCGTTGGCGTTGGCGATGACTTCGCCGGTGTCGGCATCGACGATGTTCTTTGCCAACACGCGACCGAGCAGATAGTCCTCCGGTACGGAGATGTGCTTGATTCCTGCAGCGTCGATTTCGCGGACATGCTTGGCGTTGATACGCTTGTCCTTCGCGACAATGACCTTGCCCGACTTGTCGGTGATGTCGAAGCGCGCAACTTCGCCCCGCAAACGCTCGGCGACAAATTCCATTTCGCCGCCATCCGAGCGAACCGTGAAGTTGTCAAACACGAAGAAGTTTGCCAGGATCTGTTCCGGCGTCATGCCGATGGCTTTCAGCAGGATCGTGACAGGCATCTTGCGTCGGCGGTCGACGCGGAAGAACAAGATGTCCTTCGGATCGAATTCAAAGTCAAGCCAGGAGCCGCGGTAAGGGATGATACGTGCGGAGAACAGGAGCTTGCCCGACGAATGTGTTTTACCACGATCGTGCTCAAAGAACACACCTGGGGAACGATGAAGCTGAGAAACAATCACACGCTCAGTGCCATTAATGACGAATGAGCCGGTCGTGGTCATGAGCGGTAGTTCGCCCATGTACACTTCCTGCTCTTTCATTTCTTTGACGACTGGCTTGGTCGGCGATTCCTTGTCAAGAATCACGAGGCGGACCTTGGCGCGCAGCGGCGATGCGAATGTCAGGCCGCGCTGTTGGCATTCTTTCACGTCGAATGGAGGATCACCCAACACATAGGAGAGAAACTCTAGCCGAGCAAAACCATTGTGCGATACGATTGGGAAAATTGAGGTGAAGGCGGACTGCAAGCCTTCGTTCTTGCGTTGCGATGGTACTTTATCGGCCTGCAGGAAGCTCGTATAAGACTCGAGCTGGGTCGCCAGCAGGAACGGAACGTTGTGAACGTTAGCGCGCTTCGCGAACGATTTGCGAATGCGCTTCTTCTCAGTAAATGAGTAGTGCATGGACACTCCGTGAGTGACAGGAAGGATGGAGATTTCAGGTTTCGCTGCTGGCTACGGCAACACCTGCCGCCATCTGCGAAACCTCAAGGCTCTGCCCTTCGGGCTTGACTAGACTGCTACCGCTGAATCCGTGAGCATGACAGCGTATCGCTGCAAACCCGCCAGATAAGCGTCAGCTACCAACTACCTACTACCAACGCACATTTGCTGCTGCGTTTATTTCTACGACTTTCTTCTACTGCTTTTACCAACTTTTCGTCTACGCCCGGGTCTGAATACTTGGGTACGGGATAAGGCTATTTAAAACACGAAAACGACAAAGGAGCCAAGGCCGAACCCGCTCTTTCGAGAAGGTTCCGAGCCTTGACTCCGGCGAGGGTGAGATCGCCCTGGCAAACCGATATTACTTGAGGTCGGCCTTTGCGCCAGCTTCTTCCAGCTTCTTCTTCGCTGCCTCTGCATCTGCCTTGGCGACGCCTTCCTTGACTGGCTTTGGTGCACCATCGACCAGATCTTTGGCTTCTTTGAGGCCCAGACCGGTGATTTCGCGAACTGCCTTAATGACGCCAACCTTGTTCGCACCAACTTCAGCCAGAACAACGGTGAACTCAGTCTGCTCTTCCGCTGCAGCAGCACCGGCGCCGCCAGCTGCCGGACCAGCGACTGCCATTGCAGCTGCGGACACGCCAAATTTTTCTTCAAAAGCCTTGACCAGATCGTTCAGGTCCATTACGGACATTTGGCCTACTGCTTCAAGGATATCGTCTTTGCTAATTGCCATTTGAAACTCCTAAATTTGATTCGGTAATTACATCTAATCGGTACTGACGCAAAAAGGTTCGAAGGGCGTATTACGCGCCTTCGGCTTCCTTCTTGGCTGCGAGGGCAGCCAAGGCACGGGCAAAGCCGGAAACCGGAGCCTGCATAACACCCAGCAACTGGGAGATGAGGACTTCACGGCTCGGAATGCTAGCCAACGCGGCAACGCCTGCTTTATCAAGCGACTTGCCTGCGTAGTTGCCTGCCTTAACAACCAGCTTGTCATTGCCTTTTGCAAAGTCAAAAACGACTTTAGCGGCGGCAACAGCATCCTCGGAGATCGAGTAGATCAACGGGCCGGTCATTTCGGAGGCGAGGCCAGCAAACTGCGTACCCTCAACGGCGCGACGTGCAAGCGTGTTTTTCAACACGCGCATGTAGACGCCCTGGGCACGCGCTTTGGCGCGCAGTTGTGTCAAGTGACCAACCTGGATGCCACGGTATTCGGCCACGACGATTGTCTGCGCAGTTGCTACTTTTGCGGAGACTTCGGCGACGACGGCCTTTTTGTCATTCAGATTGAGACTCAAGATCAACCTCCAAAAATGATGTTTGGCGAATGCCTCACATCGGTTCGAACACGGCGTCCGAAGTTCAGGAGTTCAGTACTGGCACTTAACAACAGATGCACAGTGTTGAGACTGCAAAAACTTGTTCGGGTCACCATCTGCGTTGGGTGCCGATGCTTGCGCTTTCGGCGTTTAACTTTGTGCATCAATAAAGCATGCACGCCGCCCAACGGTCTTTGATAATCCGGTCCTGTTTCAAAATTGCTGAAACAGGGCCAGCCCAAAGATTCGCCTCGGACGCTATATTGCTATCCGAGGACTTGATTCTTACTTAAGCTGCCAGGGACGCATGATCAACGCGGACGCCAGCGCCCATCGTCGACGAAATTGCAACCTTGCGCAGGTACACGCCCTTGCTGGTAGCTGGCTTTGCCTTGTTCAGCGCATCAATCAAAGCCAAAAGGTTGGATTTGAGTTCTGCATCGCTGAACGATTTACGACCAATCGTTGCGTGAATGATGCCTGCTTTGTCGGTACGATACTGAACCTGACCCGCTTTGGCATTCTTTACAGCAGTTGCAACGTCCGGTGTAACAGTGCCGACCTTCGGATTCGGCATCATGCCGCGCGGTCCGAGGATCTGTCCAAGCGTACCAACGATACGCATGGTGTCCGGCGAAGCGATCACGATGTCGAAAGGCATGTCGCCTGCTTTGATGCGGTCTGCCAGATCTTCCATACCGACAATGTCTGCACCTGCAGCCTTGGCCGCTTCGGCTTTGTCGCCGGATGCGAATACAGCAACGCGAACGGTCTTACCAGTACCGGCTGGGAGAACAACCGATCCACGCACAACCTGGTCGGATTTTTTAGCGTCAACGCCAAGTTGAACAGCGACATCGATCGACTCGTTGAACTTTGCTGTCGCACATTCCTTGATCAGGGAAATTGCATTGTCGAACGGGTATACCTTGGTGCGATCGACCTTGGCTTTGAGTGCTTGTGCGCGCTTGGATAACTTAGCCATTACAGACCCTCCACCGTGATGCCCATGGAACGAGCGGAACCGGCGATTGTGCGCACGGCGGCTTCCATGTCAGCTGCCGTGAGATCCGGCATCTTTGTTGTTGCGATTTCTTCTGCTTGCTTGCGGGTGATCTTGCCGACCTTGTCGGTATGCGGCTTTGCCGAACCCTTCTGGATACCGGCCGCCTTCTTGATCAGAATAGTTGCCGGCGGAGTCTTCATCACGAATGTGAAGGACTTGTCGGCAAACGCGGTGATCACGACAGGAATCGGCAGGCCTGGCTCTACGCCTTGAGTCTGGGCGTTGAACGCCTTGCAGAATTCCATAATGTTCAAGCCGCGCTGACCCAGCGCCGGGCCGATCGGGGGAGATGGGTTTGCTTTACCAGCTGGCACTTGCAGCTTGATAAAACCAATAATTTTCTTTGCCATGATGGCTCCTACGTTGATTGAGTAGTAGCGCCCGGTCGCCTACCTTACGGTCGACTAGTAGGGCTCCTCTTTTACTACTGATATTGCTTGCTTGGATTTCACAGGCGGTGAGGCTTGCGGCGCTCCAATGACGCTTGATTCAATAATGACAGGAAGTGGCGTTAGACCTTTTCGACCTGACCGAATTCCAGTTCGACCGGTGTAGCGCGGCCAAAAATGGTGACGGAAACGCGGACGCGCGACTTCTCGTAGTTGACTTCTTCAACGTTCCCGTTGAAGTCAGTGAATGGACCGTCCTTGATACGAACCAACTCGCCAACCTCGTACAAGACTTTAGGACGCGGCTTCTCTACGCCCTCCTGCATTTGGTGCAGGATCTTGTCGACTTCGTGAGGTGGAATTGGAGTTGGCTTATTGGATTTACCACCGATGAAACCGGTTACCTTGCTTGTGTTCTTGACCAAATGCCAAGTCTCATCAGTCATTTCCATCTCGACCAGTACGTAGCCGGGAAAGAAGCGACGTTCGGTGACGGACTTCTGGCCATTTTTTACTTCAATCACTTCTTCGGTCGGCACCAGGATCTGACCGAACTTGTCTTGCATGCCAGCGCGCTCAATGCGCTCCGTCAATGCACGCTGCACGCTCTTCTCCATCCCGGAGTAGGCGTGCACGACATACCAACGCTTACTTCCGCCCGATGACTGAGCCACTGCGTTTTCTTGCATGTTTTCGCTCATTTAATTCTTCCAGCCCAGGATCAGGTCGTATAACACAATTTCAAGGATCTTGTCGGTACCCCAGAGGAAAATTGCCATTACAAGCACGAACCCAAAAACAACGGCAGTAATTTGCATTGCTTCTTTACGGGTTGGCCAGACAACCTTCTTTGCCTCACGGACGGATTCTTTAGCAAAACCAAGAAAGTCCCGCCCAGGCTGTGAAGTCCAGGCAACGGCGACTGCCACAAGCAGGCCGGCAACCAATGCTCCGGCACGCACTATCGTGGGCTTATCCGACAAAAAATAAAAACCGATAACACCCGCAATGACAGCACAAATAGCAAGAGCGACCTTTGCTTTGTCGCTCGATGTGCCAACGGTTTCTACGGGTTGGTTAGACATACTATTGATTTCTTTCGGTGCCCTGCACCTTTGTATCGGTGGCAGGGGCAGAGGGAATCGAACCCCCAACCTTCGGTTTTGGAGACCGACGCTCTGCCAGTTGAGCTATACCCCTACGCGTAAAACTTTGCGCTAATTGACAACGCCACGATGTCAGACTGTTGCCCAACAATCGCAGCGCAGCGACTCAGAGATTACTCAATGATCTTGGCAACGACGCCGGCGCCGACGGTACGACCGCCTTCACGGATCGCAAAGCGCAGACCTTCTTCCATCGCGATCGGGTTGATCAGCTTGACGGTGATCGACACGTTGTCGCCTGGCATAACCATCTCTTTGTCCGCTGGCAGCTCGATCGCGCCAGTGACATCGGTCGTGCGGAAGTAAAACTGCGGGCGGTAGTTGTTGAAGAACGGGGTGTGACGACCGCCCTCATCCTTCGACAGCACGTAGATCTCGCCAGTAAAGTGCTTGTGCGGCTTGATCGAACCCGGCTTGGCCAGCACCTGGCCACGCTCAACGTCTTCACGCTTGGTACCACGCAGCAGCACGCCAACGTTGTCGCCGGCCTGACCCTGGTCGAGCAGCTTGCGGAACATTTCCACGCCCGTGCAAGTGGTCTTCTGGGTGTCACGGATACCAACGATTTCGATTTCTTCGCCAACCTTGACGATCCCGCGCTCAACGCGACCGGTCACCACGGTACCGCGACCAGAGATCGAGAACACGTCTTCCACCGGCATCAGGAATGCACCGTCAACAGCACGCTCCGGTGTCGGGATGTAGGTGTCGAGCGCTTCCGCCAGCTTCATGATCGCCTGCTCGCCGAGCGGGCCTGTGTCGCCTTCCAGCGCCAGCTTGGCCGAACCCTGCACGATCGGCAGATCGTCGCCAGGAAACTCATACTTCGACAACAACTCGCGCACTTCCATTTCCACCAGCTCGAGCAACTCGGCGTCGTCGACCATGTCGCACTTGTTCAGGAAAACGATGATGTAAGGAACGCCAACCTGACGCGCCAGCAGGATGTGCTCACGCGTTTGCGGCATCGGGCCGTCCGCGGCCGAACACACCAGAATCGCACCGTCCATCTGCGCGGCGCCAGTGATCATGTTCTTCACATAGTCAGCGTGGCCTGGGCAGTCAACGTGCGCATAGTGACGGTTCTGGGTTTCGTATTCAACGTGGGCGGTATTGATCGTGATGCCGCGCGCCTTTTCTTCCGGGGCCGCGTCAATCTGGTCGTAGGCCTTGGCTTCGCCGCCAAACTTCTTCGACAATACCGTTGCAATTGCTGCAGTCAGCGTGGTCTTGCCATGGTCAACGTGACCAATCGTGCCCACATTCACGTGCGGTTTGGTCCGCTCAAACTTGCCTTTTGCCATTTTAGACTCCTAACGATTTGATGAGAATGTCCAGGCACGTGCCCGACTGTCTTGCGTATGGATAAATCAAGAAAACTGGTGCCCTTGACGTGGATTGAACACGTGGCCTCTCCCTTACCAAGGGAGTGCTCTACCACTGAGCTACAAGGGCATTCAGGGCCTTTCGAGATTTCGCTCAAAGCAAGATCTCTTCAAGACCTCTATATTGTCCGTATCAGATGTACGTCCAACTCAAACTGGAGCGGGTGAAGGGAATCGAACCCTCGTCATAAGCTTGGAAGGCTTCAGCTCTACCATTGAGCTACACCCGCAAGGACTAACTACTTCAGCCGCACAACCTTTTCCCGCGGTACCGCTGGTGGAGGGGGCTGGATTCGAACCAGCGTACTCGTAAGAGGGCAGATTTACAGTCTGCTGCCATTAACCACTCGGCCACCCCTCCGCGGGGAACCCCAAACTATAGGCGAACACCTCCCGAGTGTCAACACCAAAATCTGTTTTGCGGGTAATTTTCCGAATTAGCTATCGATGCCAATCAGAAAGACGGGGACGATTAAAACCTGGTTTCTCGAGCCGCAGTTAGGAAATCGTCAAGGATCGGGGTGCAATCCAACAGTTGGGCGCTACCGCCGCGATGGAACTCGGGATGCCATTGCAGCCCCATTACGAAACGGGCCTTGCGATAACGAATGGCTTCGACAATGTCGTCCTTGCCGGAAACTGCTTCGACGACAAGATCCCGCCCTAAATCCTTGACGGCTTGGTGGTGAATAGAGTTCACCAGCGCTTCTGGCTTAGCGGAAAAGAGGGAGCGTAATGCCGAACCCTGTGGAAAATGAATGACATGGTAATGACTATCGTACAAATCATTGACATGTTCGATAGCGGTCGGTACGTCCGAGGCGATATCTTGGTACAAGGTACCGCCAAATGCAACGTTAATAAGTTGACATCCCCGGCAAATCCCTAGAACGGGTTTTCCTGCTTCGACGAATTCATGCAAAAGTTCCAATTCATACATGTCCCGGGTGCGGTCCCCCGACCATTCCGGGCGAGTTGCGACTTCCGAATAGCTTTGTGGTGATACATCCGCCCCACCCTGAAGCACGAGTCCGTCGAGATGCTTTGCATAATCACGTAGTCTAATTTTGCTGGGATGCAACATGCCGTTAGTGTTCACGGTCGGGATCATGAAAACCAGTACATCTCTTGACATGACCCATTGTGCAATGGATTCTTCCAGATATTGCAAAGTCTTGCTACGTAAGCCCTTCGCGCCGAGTTCAGGATGAAAGATGCGAGCTGAAATGCCAATTTTCAGGGTACGCTGGTTGATTCGGTTCAGGATTCGGTCAGACGCGGCTCGTACGCGGGCGCTGATAATGCGCTGGGTCTGTGCCCATGGCGACTCGCCTTCGATTCTGCGGGTAAATGGCTGAGGTGCCGAACCAGTCGCTGGGGTAGGCTCTGCAGGCGCGTCTGGGGCCACGCCTGCGTCAGGAATAATCTTTTCAGACATAGGTGGAAATTGGGGTGCGTCAGCGCTTAAAAAACGCGCTTAAGAGGATAGAAGATTGGGAACCTACCCCTAAAGTTGGGCGATTCGGTCTTTCTGACAAAATGAAGTGCGCCGGGTTCAATGCCGACGCGCATCTTTTTCTGCGTAATGTCCATGTCAAAAAAACACGTTATGCAGGCCGGGCGATACAATGCACTATTCAACGTAGTTTTCTTCCAAGATGAGCATCACGATTTATCATAACCGCCGCTGTTCGAAGTCGCGTGAAGCATTGGAACGCGTTACGCATTTTGCGAGCCTTCATCATCAAGAGGTTAACGTAGTCGATTACCTCGATACCCCGTTGAACTTTACACAGTTGCAGGCACTGCAGCGCCAACTCGGTGCGAGTGCCCGTGATCTTGTCCGCACCAATGAAGAAGAGTATATGACACTGCGGCTTGATCAAGCTGACGAGCATGCCCTTCTGCAAGCACTTGCAGCGACGCCCAAATTGTTACAACGTCCTATTGTCGTTGTAAATGAAAAGGCAATCATTGCCAGGCCACCGGAATTGCTGGACACCTTCCTGTCGGCAAGCTGATAACGCGAGAACCATCATGCCATCAGGATGCGGCGGGTGGTCTGATACCGTATTTCTTCATGATAGCCAGATGCAGTTCGCCTAAAGGCACCAGGCGCGGGTTAATCGGATCCAGCCTGCGTGCGGACTCGATACATCCTCGCACCTGCTCCCCGAGCTGATTATCCCATCCGAGATTTTCAAGATACTTCAATACCGCTACGGCTGCGTTAAAGACAACCTGCGGGTTTTCTGGCAATTTGCGTACCGCAGCGGTCATCAGCAATACCGCTCCTTCGAAATCTCCCTGCTTGGCTTTTTCTGCGCCCGACGATACCAGCTCAACCACTTGGCGGCGGCTCTCTTTGACGACCTTCTCGGCCAACTCGCGGCGCCCTGCCTGTTCGAAGACGCGCATTGCCTTGGCGAGAGCCGCGTCATCGGCAGCGTTGCTCATCACGTCACGCATAACTTCGGATGCACTCTCTTCCAAATTGTGGCCGAGGCAAGTTTTAGCTAGCTCCATCTTCATGTCATTGGAGATACCGTCGGTATGGCGACAGGCCATAACGGCCGCCGCCAAGTCTTGCGCAGCCTGCTCCGCATTGCCGAGCTCAGTTTGTACGGGTGCCGACGACAAGGCACGGCAAGCGGGTGTTTTGTCGAAATTGCCAAGCGACTTCTCCAGATCACGGATGACTGACGAAGCCTGATTGGTATCGCCTTTTTGACCAGTGTACGTACCAGCCACACATGATCTTCGGGGTCCCGGAATTCGGAATACTTCGCCTTGGCGACCACCTTTTGAAAGGATTTTTCGGCCGTCTCAATGTCGCCTGATTCAAGCGCAACCTCCCCAAGCTTGCGCAAGCGCCGTACGGAATGCGGCGAGATAGCGACGGCTTCCACCAAAACATCCTTGGCTTCTAACAACTGTTCGCCAGCCAGATGGGTTTTGGCGAGCCAGTCATAAGCATCCATGTACTTGCTGTTTTCTTCTACCAGTGCCTTAAGCAGCAATTCCGCTTCGCCAAATTTCTGCTGCATGAACAGGGTTTTAGCGGGTCCCAGCCTTGCCCAGGCTATCGCTTTTGTGGCAAGCAACTCCTGGTAGATCGTTTCTGCTGCCTCGGCCTCGCCAAGAATTACATGTAGCTCCGCGCGCAAGCGCATGAAATCAACCGTATAACGGCGGTATTTTTCTTCGCCGATCTGGCAAATTTCGATCGCCTCATGCAGATTGCCGTGCTCCATCAGGTGGTATGCAGGAAGAAAAGCCGTACGTTTTTCAATGGCTTTGCCGATACGGTCGAGTAGCGTATCGGCGGTAAATGGCTTGAGGATGTAGTCGGTCGGTGCCAGTTCAGCGGCGCTTACAACCTTTTCGTACGCCCGCTCGGCGGTGACGATAATGAAAACAGTCCAGAGATGAATCAGCTTATTGTGACGAAGATCTTCCAGCAGCTGCTGGCCATCCCATCCTGACCGTCTCCAAGATCGTATTCGCAAAGAATCAGGTCGTAGGATTTGTTCTTGAGCGGCCGGATGGCGGTTCCGGAGCTGACAGCATGGTCGATCTTGTTGATGCCGCAAAGGTTGAGCATGTTATGCATATTTGCACGCATGCCCGACTGCGGCTCAACGATTGACGCAGTTAAACTTCGAAGCGATGTCATGGCTGGGGTTTCCGTGCAACGCAAACAGATATCAGACGGGTGCCGGTGGAATCGGACGCATACGCCATGCCGCGAGGATTGCCATCGCACAAAGCACGGCAACCAGCACAAAGGTTTCGTTGAACGCCTGAACTGGATCACCCTGCTGGGCCGAAGTCACTCCTTGTTGGGCGCCAAGCCGCCATTCCAGAACAATGCCAACCAGACTGACGCCAATTGCTCCGCCAAGTTGCCGGATGAAATTGATGGTGCTGGCTCCCTGCGCGATCATGTTGTAATCCACGCCGCGCATTGCACCGAGGCTGAGCGCCGGTAGCACAAAGCCAAGTCCGACACGCCCGATGATGGCGATACCCATCAGCATCAGATAACTAGTACTTCTGGATCCGAACGCCATCAAGGCAAAGGACAAGGCCAGCAAAGCCAACCCAATTGAAACCAGAATATTCGGTGAAAAACGGTCGGCGAGCTTGCCAGCCATGATAATCGTGACGGCGAGCACGATGCCCGCAGGCAGGAGAACGACGCCGGCTTGCGAAGGTGCGTAGTGCAGTGCTATCTGCATATAGACCGGCCATAGATAAGTAGAACCGAACAGGCCGGCACCATAAATGAAAGCGACCAAGGCACCCATGGCAAACTGGCGGTAACGAAAAAGTTGCATATTCATTAAGCCACCTTCGTTGCGCAACTGATACACGACAAAACCTGTGAGCATTCCGATTGCAGCCAGCAGCAGACCGACCGCCTGAAGCTTGCTTTCATGCAGATGCACCATGCCATTGAGCAGCATGATGATGCCCAGTCCTGCCAATAGCAATCCTTTCCAGTCCAGGGGGCGGGTATCGCCAGCCATCGGTGAATTGACTGCCAATAGACGACGCACCATGAACAGCACGGCTAGGCAGAAAGGCACGACCACGAAGAAAATCGAGCGCCATCCAAAATACTCTACCAGCACGCCGCCGACGCTGGGGCCGATAGCTGGCGCCAGAACGACACCGAAACCGAATACGCCCATGGCCTTGCCTTGTTCATGTGGCTCAAAGGCGCGTAACACCACAATCGAGGGAATCGGCTGAAGAATGCCGGCAGCCAGTCCCTCGACGACACGCATCGACAACAGCATCGGGTAGTTGATACTGAATCCGCCGACCACACCACCAAACAGCAACAACAGGATGGCTCCCGAATAGGTGCGGCGCAAGCCGAAACGCAGCAACAGCCAGGGCGTGGTCAGCATCGACAGCGTCATGGCCAGCATGAATCCGGCCGAAACCCATTGCGCACGTTCCTGTCCGAGCGTGAAGTAACGGCTTAGGTCAGGTACTGCGACATTAACGATCGTAGAAGAGAGAATGGATGCCATGGTACCGATCATGACGGTCCCTAATACCAGCCATTTGTAGCGGGTACCATAACGCGCGCGCAGTTGTTCCAGGGTAGGTTGCATGCAAAGGTCGCTGGGAGAATATAGCCGGACAGTATATTTGTTCCAGCTGCAACTTGTATGCGCTGCTGCAATCCTTGGGCATTATCGTGCCCCGCAGGAGGATAGCGTTCTATCCTGGTCAGCTAGCAAAACATGCAGGTCCAGCTGACGATTTCTGCAATTACAAATGCCAATACCGACCAGACTACCGTGGATCCGAACGGCAGGCACAGCACGATGCCACGCATGCGGAAACGTACATCGGCAGGCATCCGGCCCACCCGCAATCTATCGAGAAACGGCAGAAGCGGATAAAACACAAACAGGGCAAGAAAAATGGCGACAACCCAGCGGATCATGCAGTGCCTTTCTAGCGCAACAGCCGTGCAACGAGCACCACGAGCAAGGACATCAGAATGGTGGATGCAAACGGCAGCATGAACTTGCGCCCGAACAGGGTGAACCGGAAATCACCCGGTAACCGGCCGATGCCGAGTTTTTCGAGCCATGGCAAGGCCGCCGAAAACACGATCAGTGCGATAAAGATTGTCAGCACCCAGCGGATCATTGCGTATTCCTCAACAGATATCCGCAACGCGGCTGGTCTTCAGGCAGGGTAAAGCGGCGCATCATAGTCGATAGCTCCTGTCATTGCGACCGAAGCGGTCCGGTAACGTCGCGCCCTTTCCGACCACGAGTACCTTGAACAATTCGCCCATTTCCGCTGGTGAAATCAGCTTTTGCACGGCGTTGGCCTGCGGCAAATAGCGTTTGGCATCCTCGGGCGACGTCCGCAGTAAAAGCTTGCCAATACCGGCATCGAGCAGGAACGCAGCCTGGCTGGTGTAGCCGAGCAAGTCCAGACCACTATCGGCGGCTGCCTGTGCCATGGCGGTAAAGTCCACGTGCGCGGTCACATCCTGCAACCCGGGAAGGTAGAACGGGTCCGGATGCGCATGATGCCGATAATGGCACATCAGCGTGCCCTGCATGCGCTGAGGATGGTAATACTCGTGGGCTGGGAATCCATAATCAATCAGGATGGCGACACTGCCGCGCCCGCTCTGCGTGTGTCCCGAAGCGATCATCTTTCCCAGTGAACGCATAAATCCTGCCGCTACGGGATGGGTTTCGGTGAGATAGCCCGCCGGTAGTTCAGCAGCGTCCGGCACCTGCCTGATCAGGTCCGCATGACAGGGGCGGTCCTCAAACACAAATCCGCCCGCGGGGCTCAGGCCGACGCCACGCTCCTGCCAGCCGTTGTCGGTCCTCACCACAAGGTTGACCGGCATCGCATCGAGCACTTCGTTGCCGAGCACCACGCCGGAAAAACTGTCGGGAAACCGGTCCAGCCATGTCACTTCGGGAAACTCGCGCAACGTTTCCTCCTGTCGGGCGCGCAATTCGCCTGACACTTCGACAATGGCATACCGTTCAATGGCTACACCCAATTGCCGCAATTCGGTCAGCACGTCGCGGGCCAGCTTCCCGGTGCCGGCGCCAAATTCGAGAATCTGGAAATCGGTCTGGGGCATCAGTTCGGCGGCCATCTGCGCCATGGCACCACCAAAAAGCGGCGTGATTTCAGGCGCGGTTGTAAAATCTCCGTCTTTACCGAGTTTTGCGGCCCCGCCACTGTAGTATCCCAGCCCTGGCGCATAGAGCACCAGTTCCATGTACTGCGCGAATGGAATCCAGCCGGCATGTTGCCTGATCTCGTCGGCAATCAGCTGGCAAAGTGCATTGGATGCGGCCAGCGCATCGGCGGAAGGTTGGGGCAGTTGCAGTTGCATGTCCCGTATTGTATTGAAATCGGCAGATTGCTTGGGAATTAATCCGGCACTGCTGCTGACCAAGTCGCCATCGATCACCATTGACAACCAATAGCACCATGACAACAGGAAACGGCAAAGTAGCGCTCGTGACCGGCGCGGGCAAGCGCATCGGGCGCGTCATTGCGCTGGCGCTGGCGCGGCGTGGCTGGGATATCGCAGTCCATTACGGACGCTCGGCCGATGACGCCGCTGTGACCGTGCGCGACATCCAGGCGCTGGGACGGCGTGCGGTGGCCTTGCAATGCGAACTGGCCGATGAACAGGCGGTCCGGGTATTGTTACCGCAAGCGGCCGAGACACTTGGCACCATTGCCTGCGTGGTCAACAACGCCTCGCTGTTTGCCTACGATGATGCTGCCGGCTTTTCGCACGACATGCTGGACCGTCACATGCAGGTCAACGTCGCCGCGCCGCTGCTGCTGGCGCAGGCCCTGCATGCGCAGATACCAGACGACGGTCAAGGCGTCGTAGTCAACATCCTTGATCAGAAGCTGTTCAACCTGAATCCCGATTTTCTGTCTTACACGATGTCGAAAGCCGCCTTGCAGACGGCCACCATGATGCTGGCGCAAACACTGGCACCCAAGGTGCGCGTTGTCGGTGTCGCGCCCGGCATCACGCTGGTATCGGGCGAACAGACCGAAGAAGAATTTACCAAGGCCCATCGGGTCACCCCACTGGGCCGCTCCAGTACACCGGACGATGTTGCGTCCACTGTTTGCTTTGTCGCCGAGTCGCCGGCCATCACCGGCACCACGCTGGTGGTCGATGGCGGCCAGCATTTGATTCCCCTCCAGCGCGACGTGATGTTCGTTGCCAAATAACCTGTAGCCATTATGCTTTCCACCCTCTCGCATCCCAGCCTTACCGACTGCCGTCGCCTGTTCCTGCGTAACTATGAAGTGATGATCAATATCGGCGTCCATGAATTCGAAAAGAAAGGCGAGCAGCGCGTGCTGGTCAATGTCGACCTGTTCATACCGCTGGCCGAATCCACACCCAAGGGCGACCACCTGCATGAAGTGGTCGACTACGACTTCATGCGCGATACCATCTCCAGACGCATGGCGCAAGGCCATATCCATTTACAGGAAACCCTGTGCGACGACGTCGCCCGTGAGATGCTGAAGCATCCAAAGGTGCGAGCGGTACGGGTATCGACCGAGAAGCCGGATGTCTATCCGGATTGCGACAGCGTCGGTGTCGAAGTCATCCATATCAAGCCATGATGCCGGAGCTGACAATGAACGACGTCCTGCATGACGAAGCGGTGATCAGTGCCAAGAAGGCCGAGAAGATCGCTTACGAAAACAACAAGCTGCACAAACGCCTCTGTCGCCAGGTCGGACAAGCCATCGGCGACTTCAACATGATCGAGGAAGGCGACAAGGTGATGGTTTGCCTGTCGGGTGGCAAGGATAGCTATGGCTTGCTCGATATTCTGCTGACGTTGCGCGAACGTGCGCCGATTCATTTCGATATCGTTGCCGTCAATCTCGACCAGAAGCAGCCCAATTTTCCGGCGCATGTGCTGCCCGAATACCTGACGAAGATCGGCGTGCCCTTCCACATCGAAAATCAGGATACCTACAGTATTGTCAAACGCGTGATCCCCGAGGGGAAGACCACTTGCTCTCTGTGCTCGCGCCTGCGCCGTGGCATCCTATACAGGGTCGCTGACGAGCTTGGTGCAACCAAGATCGCGCTCGGCCACCATCGCGACGATATCCTTGAGACCTTTTTCCTGAACATGTTTTTCGGTGCCAAGCTGAAAGGCATGCCACCCAAATTGCAATCGGATGATGGCAAGCACATCGTGATCCGTCCGCTCGCGTATGTGAAGGAAGCAGACATGGAACGCTATGCGCAGGTCAAGCAGTTCCCGATCATTCCCTGCGACCTGTGCGGCAGTCAGGAAAATTTGCAGCGCAAGCAGATCAAGGCGATGCTGCGCGATTGGGAAAAGAAGCATCCCGGACGCGTCGAGAATATTTTCTCGTCACTGTCGACCGTAGTTCCTTCTCATTTGATGGACAAGGATTTGTTCGGCTTTACGGAATTGAAGGCCACCGGGGAAGCCGTGACGGACGGCGATATCGCTTTCGATGAGGAGCCGTGTGCAACACCGGCGCCGAATATCGTACGCTTCAGCGGGCTGGGCGACTAGGCAGGCCCCCGGGCAGTCGGTTCTGACAGGCGCCTTTCGTTGCTACACCACGTTCAACAACGAAAGGCCGCCATCCATATTTGTACCCGTAGCGCTGCCCGTTATCTCGCCGCCAGCGTTTTACAATCATCGATCCATGCCTGCAATCGCTTGACGGCATGCGTGCGCTGCGCTGGCGTGGCGACATTTGCGATCACCGCTACCATGTTCGATGCGCTTGATCGCGTATTATCGAAAAATTCCTTGTTCTCGGCATAGCTGAAGTTGTCAAAACTTCGTTCGATATACTGGCGCAACATGGCAGCGACGGCATCGCGCGGCGGATGTTCTGCCTGAATTTTCTTCAGAATGCGCAGCAATTCCTGCTGCCGCAATTTGCGCTCCGCCGCCCACAATTCATTATTCAGCGGGCGCGCATCCGATGCTGCACGGATTTGCACTTCCTGTTCCCTATTGAAGTTGCCGTACCAGTACTCGGCTTGCTTCATGACTTTCTTGAAACGGAAAAGTTGACGGTCCTCAAGGCTGCCGCGCAAGTACTCTTTACGATAGCTCTCGTTGTTGGAAGCAAACTTTTTCTCGAGGTGTGCAATCTGCTCCGGCTGCAGATCCATGGCAAGATTGGTCAATTGGGGCAAGGCTTTCTCTACCACCAGCATGATACGTTTCTTGGTTGCCACATAATCGCCCATCACTTCTTCAGGCGTGACAGGTTGCTGGATGCGTTGCTGAAGCTGAGTGAGCCATTGAGCATAGTCATTGAGCTGAGTCTTGCGATGCCACACCATGAAATCGTCGATGTCCGCCTTAACCCAGGATTTTTGTTCATTGGTGAAATCGACATAGCCGTTGAGCCACCAGTACATCACCGTGTCGCCATTCGCGTAGCCAAGCCGGATTGCGCTGCATCCGGCTAGCAGGCATGCAAACAGGAAAACACTCCACTTTGCCAAAAAGCTTCGAGAAATCCGCATGTTAAAATTTTGCATCACTTCCATTGGTGTTCTATGAATGTTGTCATCCTCGCTGCAGGCATGGGAAAGCGCATGCAATCTGCACTTCCCAAGGTCTTGCATCCACTCGCCGGCAAACCGCTCCTGTCCCATGTCATCGATACGGCACGGGCTTTGTCACCTTCTACCTTGTGCGTTATTTACGGCCATGGCGGCGATGCCGTGCCGGAAGCGGTAAAAGCGTCTGATCTGTCGTTCGCGAAGCAGGAACCCCAGCTCGGTACCGGCCACGCTGTCATGCAGGCCGTGCCGCACTTGCGGGATGACGTGCCCACACTGGTGCTATATGGCGACGTGCCATTGACGACCAGGGATTCGCTCCAGCAATTGTTGGACAGTGCCGGTAGCAATAAGTTGGCGATACTCACTGTCGAACTGGATGATCCAACCGGTTACGGCCGGATTGTGCGTCGGCAAGGCAAGATTGTCGGCATCGTCGAGCAAAAAGACGCCAGCGAAGAAGAACGCGCCATCCGTGAGGTAAACACCGGCATCATGGTAGTGCCCACCAAGAAGCTGAAGACCTGGCTCTCCACGTTGTCCAACAACAATGCACAGAAGGAATACTATTTGACGGATATCGTCGCCAAGGCTGTGGACGACGACGTTGCGGTAGTATCAGCCCAGCCGTCAGCGGTATGGGAAACCCTGGGTGTTAACAGCAAGGTGCAACTCGCGGAGCTGGAACGCATTCATCAGCGCAACCTTGCCAATGCCTTGCTGGAACAAGGTGTAACGCTGGCCGACCCGGCGCGCATCGATATTCGCGGCTCGCTCAGCTGCGGACGCGACGTCACTATCGATGTCAATTGCGTATTTGAAGGCACGGTGGAAGTAGAAGATGGTGTAACCATCGGCGCGCACAGCGTGATACGCAATGCGCGTATTGGCAAAGATGCGAGCATCAAGCCGTTTTGCCATATCGAAGATGCAGTCATCGGCGCCAGCTCCCAAATCGGTCCTTACGCACGGCTGCGCCCGGGAACCGAACTGGCTGAGGACGTCCATATCGGTAATTTCGTCGAGGTCAAAAACAGCCAGATTGCCGCGCATAGCAAGGCTAATCACCTGGCTTACGTCGGTGACGCCACCGTTGGCTCACGGGTCAATATTGGTGCGGGCACGATTACCTGCAACTATGATGGCGCCAATAAATTCCGCACCATCATTGAAGACGATGCCTTCATTGGCAGCGATACGCAACTGGTGGCACCGGTACGTGTAGGCAAGGGCGCGACGCTGGGGGCCGGCACGACGCTGACCAAGGATGCGCCGGAAGGCAAGCTGACCGTTTCGCGAGCCAGGCAGACGACGATTGACGGGTGGACGCGTCCGGTCAAGGTCAAGAAATAAAAAACACGCCGCGCATCCGCTAATTGGAAGATCCGGTCACTTGTTGCCGCGTCCGGTTCAGGAGTGCGGCGAGTGTCGCCGCATCGACCGACTTCCAGGACGCGAGAATGTGTGCTCGCGCCTGGGACGGACAGGGATTTCCATCACCATCGTCCCACGTCACCATGTCGGTCCGCCGTTTCCTGATGGGACGGAAATTGCGCGCGTCACGCCAGGCAACGGCACGCGATCCAAACACGCTTTTCACCACGAAACCCTTGTCATCGAGCGTTAGCGTGCTTAGACCGGGAAAATGTTGCAGCAAGCCTATCGCGCCTGCCATGACCGCTATCAGCGCTACTTCCATGTAGCGATCGCTTGATGCTGCCATCAGGCCAATCGCGATCAGCGGCAGGCAGAGAAACAAGAGACCAACAGGCATCCGCGCCCGCAGGACGATGGGAAAGGTGACAGGGGCAAGAGGGGTAAGATCGGTCGTATCAGGGTGCATGCAATTCAATGTGGAAGGTCGTTCTGGTTTTTTCGGCGACGCTTTTGCTTCTGCTTGCCGAACAGGAAATGCATGACAAGAACATATAGTCCCGCCGCACCACCGATAAAAGCGATGGCCTTCAGGAACCGGCCAAGCAGCATCAGATAATAGCTGCCCGGGCTGGACGCTTTCAATGCATTATCCGCCGCGTCTCGCTGCTGCCGCTTTTCCGCAGCCAATGTCTCGCGTTTGCGCACGGCAGTCTCGCATTGCTGATCGCCACGGCAGGAAGCCACCGCTTGTTCGATTGCAGCTATGGACTCTTGCGCGGGCTCCGCAGCGGAAGAGATCGCCGGCGAAGTGCCAAAGAAGATACAGAAGAAGATAAAGAAAAGACGGATATTGGCGTGCATGCTGGCGGCGATTGACATGTGCACCGGACTATACCGGGATTTCGGGACAGGTGCGGTTCCTAGCGTCGGACTGGTGTGCGGATATACGCGTACCTTTGCAGATTAAAGCGCAATGCGCGTTTCAAATTTACTGCGGTGCATGGAAAAGAAGCTGCGGACATTACGCACATTTGCCTGCGACGCGAACAAGCGGTGCGCCAATGCATGATAGGCCGGCATATCGGTCACCTGCACGACCATCACGAAATCCGGCCCGGGCGATACCCGATAGCATTGCAGCACCGCTGTTTCAGCGGCCACCAGGCTTTCAAACTCCGCCATATGTTCAGCACCCTGGCGATCCAGGGTGATTTCCACGATTGCGGTCAATGGCGTTCCGACCATTTCAGGCGCGAGAATCGCTACCTGACGCGTGATTACACCTGCGTCAATGAGACGCTTGACGCGACGCAAGCATGTCGGCGGTGAAGCATGCACACTTGCTGCTAGTTCATTGTTTGTCCGGGCGGCATCTATTTGTAGTGCATTCAGAATGCGGCGGTCCAAGTCGTCCAAGGTAATGGTTTGATTCATTTTTATAAAAATAATCTGGTTTAATGAAATTATATTTCATTTCCAGACGAGACTGAAAATATATTTCATAAATTCGTCAATTTAGACAGCTTATTTCATAAGTCGTCTCGTACGATACAAGCGTCAATACAGTATTCGCGAAGGGAGTTCACATGTGCGGCATCGTCGGCGCAGTAGCGCAACGTAATATCACCCCCATTCTTTTACAGGGCCTCAAGCGCCTCGAATACCGCGGTTACGATTCCTGCGGCGTGGCATTGCATGTCGATGGCAAGTTGCAGCGCTCGCGCAGCACCTCGCGCGTAGCCGACCTCGAAATGCAGGTGGAAAAAGCCAGCCTCGAAGCCTTTACCGGCATTGCGCATACCCGCTGGGCGACCCACGGCGCGCCCGCTACCCACAATGCTCACCCGCATTTCTCACGCGAGCGTATCGCGCTGGTCCACAACGGCATCATTGAAAACCACGACGAACTGCGTGCGGAACTGACGGCAGCGGGCTACATCTTTGAAAGCCAGACCGATACCGAAGTCATCGCCCACCTGGTTGACCATATGTACACCGGCGACCTGTTCGAGACCGTGCAGCAAGCCGTCAAGCGCCTGCATGGCGCGTACGCGATTGCGGTATTCAGCCGCGATGAACCGCATCGTGTGATTGGCGCCCGCCAGGGTTCGCCGCTGATCGTCGGCGTCGGCAAAGGTGAAAACTTCCTCGCCTCGGATGCCATGGCACTGGCCGGCACCACCGACCAGATCATCTTCCTTGAAGAAGGCGATGTGGTCGACCTGCAACTGCAGCGTTACTGGGTTGTCGACCACACCGGCAAGCCGGTGGAGCGCGAAGTGCGCACTGTGCATGCCCACACCGGTGCGGCCGAACTCGGCCCGTATCGTCACTACATGCAAAAGGAAATCTTCGAGCAACCACGCGCGATCGGCGACACGCTGGAAGGCGTTTCGGCCATCATGCCCGAGCTGTTCGGGGACAAGGCTTACAAGGTTTTCAAGCAGATCGATTCGGTGCTGATCCTTGCCTGCGGCACCAGCTACTACGCCGGTCTGACCGCAAAATACTGGATCGAGTCGATTGCGCACATTCCGGTCAATGTTGAAATCGCCAGCGAATACCGCTATCGGGACAGCGTACCCAATCCGAATGCCCTGGTGGTCACCATTTCGCAAAGCGGTGAAACCGCCGACACGCTGGCCGCACTCAAGCACGCGCGGGCGCAGGACATGGTCAATACACTGACCATCTGCAACGTGTCTACCAGCGCGATGGTGCGGGAGTGCATGCTGTCCTATATCACCCGCGCCGGCGTCGAAGTCGGGGTCGCGTCGACCAAGGCCTTTACTACCCAGCTGACCGCCCTGTTCCTGCTGGCCTTGTCGCTGGCGCAAGTGCGCGGCCACCTGAGCGATGAGCAGGAAACCGCCCACTTGAAGGCGATGCGCCACCTGCCGGTATCGATCAGCGCCGTACTTGCGCTGGAACCGCAAATCATCGCCTGGGCGGAAGAATTCGCCCGCAAGGAAAACGCCCTCTTCCTCGGCCGCGGCCTGCATTACCCGATTGCGCTCGAAGGTGCGCTCAAGCTCAAGGAGATTTCCTACATCCATGCCGAAGCCTATCCCGCCGGTGAACTCAAGCACGGCCCGCTGGCGCTGGTCACCAAGGAAATGCCGGTGGTGACTGTTGCGCCGAACGATACGCTGATCGAAAAGCTGAAATCGAACATGCAGGAAGTCCGCGCACGCGGCGGTGAACTGTATGTATTCGCCGATGCCGACTCGAAGATAACGCCAAGCGAAGGCGTACATGTGATCCGCCTGCCCGAGCACTATGGCGCGTTGTCGCCAATCCTGCACGTGGTACCGCTGCAGCTGCTGGCATACCACACTGCGCTGGCGCGTGGCACCGATGTCGACAAGCCGCGCAACCTGGCGAAGTCGGTCACGGTGGAATGAGCTGACAACAGGGCAAGCACGTGCAAAAAAGGATGGTTGGGGGAATGAAAATCCGCCAACCACCTTGTATCGACGGCGCGGTGAGCCGAACGCAATTCAGTCCTGGCTTTTTTCCGCTTGGCTTTGTAGAGGCCGTCATCCGCGCGCTTGATTCAGCTACGCACATTGTCATCCTGCGGGTCCAGAGTTGTCACCCCAACTGCCACGCTGGCCTTGACAGTTTCCCCGTCGACCACCACACCTGCTGATCGCTCGATAGCCTGTTGCCAACAAAAGCCTGATCGCTTTTGTATAGAAGATAAAAGACGGCAGCTGTTATCAGATACCGTCATATTGCAGGAGAATTTACAGAATAATTAAGTTTTCCTGGAGAGACCCATGCTCTCGATCATTTCCTTCTCTTCCCGGAAGGTATCCTGAGCAAACTTGGTATAGGCTGCGCTATCCATATAAATAATGGGCTGGTCGAACTTGTCCAGCGTCGCAGTGACCAGCGGATCTTCGAGCGTTTTCTTGAACGCATCCTGAAGGCGTTTCACGAGCGCGGGATCCATGCCTTTCGGGCCGCCAATGCCGAACGGCGAATCGGATACGGTTTGATAACCCAGTTCCTGCAAGGTCGGCACATTTGGCCAGCGCTTCGTACGCTTGCTGCCATAGGTAACCAGCAGACGCGCCCTGCCCGCTTCCACCGCTGAGGCCCAGCCGGTCGCATCGCTGTGCGCCATGACATGTCCGCCAAGCAAACCCTGCATGCCATCGGCATTTCCCTTGAACGGGATATGCAGCAACTTGATCCCTGCCCGCTTGGCAAACTGTTCGACGACCAGGTGCGGAGTCGTGCCGGTGCCTGTCGATCCATAGCTGAACGCTTCCGGATTGGCCTTGGCATAGGCGACCACGTCCTGGATACTTTTCATCGGCGAATCGGCGCGCACCACCATGCCGAAGGTGTACCCGGTCAGGCAGGCAATATAGGTCAAATCCTTCATCGGGTCGAAAGAGACCTTTTGCATGTGCGGCAAACGGAAGATGCCCAGTGGAAGCTGCGACAGCGTGTAGCCGTCCGGCCGTGCGTTGGCCAATTCGACTGCGCCCAGGATGCCGCCGGCGCCCGGCTTGTTTTCCACGACCACGGTGCCGCCCAATGTTCTGGCCAGGCTATCGCCGAACGCGCGCATCACCACGTCGGTGGAACCGCCCGCCGGCCATGGACACAGCAGGCGGACCGGGCGTGACGGGTATTGCGCCTGCCCGAACGCGGGAAGTGCAATGGTGGCACCGACGGCTGCCGATGCCTTGATAAAATTTCTTCGGGTAATTTTGTATTGGCTCATCTTTGTCTCCTCATGCGATACAACGTATCCATCGTAAATGCTGGTGCGGTCAACAGCATAACAAAAATAACAAAATGGCCCGCACCCAACAGGATGCGGGCCATGCTGACCTGAAATTTCAGCGTTTCAGGATCAGCGCGGTGTCGATACCGGCGCGGCTGGAATCGGCTGGCCACCGGCGCCGGCTGCGAAAGTCAGCGGCGAAACAGCGGCCTGCTGGCCCACGCCAGGCTTGCTCCAGTCACAGACACCGGTCGGGAACACTGCCTGCAGACGTTGCAATTGTGTCGCGCTCAATGTCTGAGGTGCGTAGTCAGCCACACTGACTGGCTTCAACTGGCACTTCAGGATGTCTTCCGACAACGGCCCACCAGCCACCTGGCGCGGCGAACTGGCCGGACGCAGGAACGGGTCGGCATCGCAGATCGCCTTGTTGGTGACCTTGGTGCTTTGCGTGACGTCGTTGCTCAGGTAGCAGAAGTCAACTGCCTCAGCCGGTTTGGCTTTGACCACCTTTTGCTCGATTGGTGTCGTGCTGGTGTCGGCTTTCAGGTTGGTCAGCCACTTATCCATGGTCAGGAAAGAGTCTAGGGCGACGGCTCCAGAAGGAGCGAAGCCATTGCGTCCGTAACGCCACATCACATGGTTGTCGTGATTGCCATTAGCCTTGTCCATGCGATCACGCAACTGGAAGCTGCGCCATACATGGTGGATGCCTGTCAGACCGGCCGCGGAACCGACTGCGCCGTTGGCGAGTGGCACCAGCAGCGAGTCATCCCAGCCGCGCATATCAATGATCGGTGTCTTCGCCAGCTGCTTGCCGCTGGTGACGATGCCGGCGCGATAAGCGATTTCCAGGCCTTCCTGATCCGCAGCCGTACGGTTGGCCGACAACACCGAATCACGGTTCACGCCGCCGATCTTCTCGTTCAGTGTGACGAACTCTTCCGCCGTGATGGCGCCGCTGACGAAGGCTTTCAAACCGTACTGCACGCCGACGTTGTCGCGCGTATCGCGTGCGTAGTTGGTTCCGGGAACCTTGCCAAAGATGGCAACGGCACTGTCGAGCGCGCCGCAACGCGGACCGTTCGGATTGCTGACAGGGTCATACACCATGGATGCCGGCAGCCCGCAGTTATTGGTTGTCGTTGGAGCCTGGGTGATGGCACCTGTGACATTGTCGCTGACTATCCGCGCAGAGAAGTTGCCCGGCTTGCTGTTGTTGCCGAACAGGTTGTTCCATCCATGGCAGGCGGTCTGGTCGACGTGACCATTGACCGCAGCCTTCTTGGCATTGATCTGCGTCTGGGTGTAACCGGCCGCGGTCATCAGTGCCAGCCATTCGGGCTTCTGATAGGTTTCCACCAGAAGGACGCAGTCCTGTACTTCCATCGTGGTGGTTTCCGAATCAGGGTAGGTACAAGTCGGCTGGATGCCGTCCAGCAAGCCCGGCATGATCGATGAAGCGGTGTTCTGGTTGATCGAACCACCCGAGCAGCCAGCCCCCATGGTGAATTTGATCTCACCGAAATTCTTGGCGATGCGCTCCTTCATCATCATGACCGTTTCGGTCATCAGCACGCGGTTCGAGTTGTACTGGGAATCGGTCAGGCTGTTCTGCACCACCATGAAGCCGCGTGACAGCGACTTGTCGTCAGCCCATGAACCTTGCGGGCGGAACTGCTTGCGTGGCTGACCTGTGCTGGAGCCGAACTGGTACAGTACCTTGCCGTTCCAGGTCGATTGCGGCGCTGTCGCGGTCCAGGGCTTGCTCGGATCGGCCAGTACGGCGATATCGTAAATGCCACGGTTCACCGTGCCGCGCTCGCGACGGACGATGTACGGAACAGTGACACCGGCATCAGTCGTGGTGGTTGCCATGTCGGTCGGCGCCGGTGCCGCAGGATCGTAGGGCTTGAAGCAGGCGTTGGCCGGCGCGACAGCGGGTGGTGTCGGGTCGGGCAGCGCGTTGGTGCAACCGGCTGCATTCGTCTTGTAGAAATAGCGGACTTCCGTCTTGATGTTGCATTGTGCATCGGTTGCCGTGGTCGACAGGCCGCTGCCGTTGCTGGACGGCGTGCTGCCGGATTCGGCCTGAGCGGTCGGCGTGGCGCAGACCCAAGGCTGTACCTGTGGTCCGGAAATCATCGGACCACCGATCGGATAGTTGGTGACCTTCAGGCTGGCCGCCTTGAAGCCATTGCCTTGGGCGGTGATGGTGTTGTCACCATTTGCCAGGCCACTGACCAGGCCGGCCAGGCGCCCGTTGCGTACCGCGAAGGCACTGGTGACATCGCGTCCACCGACGTCGACCTTGATGTCGGACGCATTGACGCCGGTCGGAACGCTGACTTCGACGAGCGCATCGCCGCCGCTGACAAAGTCGGCCCGGCTGGACAAGACCTTGATGTCCGGTGCGGCGGCTTCATTGCTGCCGCCACCACCGCAAGCAGCCAGTACGAGGCTGATGGCAGTTACGGGAAGAACCCGTAACCACGGCGTGTTGTAGTTCATATCGTCTCCAGAATGTTATTTTGGTCGCCCGCAGGCGCCGTCCGCAGCACACGGTGCGCAGATGCAAAAAATGATAGGAAGAGCCGGCGACGCCAACAAGTCGGAAAGCGCAGGCGCGCATGTCGGAAAGTTCTGACATCGCAACCGTGGGGCAGATGCTGCGCTGCGATGTCACGCGATCATCGGGTTAGTGACGTTAAGTGCAGCGTGACGGCAGACGTAGCTCGGTTGTCGGAATCAGGAAGTTTGAGATTAATCAGATGGCATGGAAGGCATGCCTTGCGGTTCCATGCATCGATGACGGCATTGAACACCTCTTACGCCGCGTAGAGCAAGGTCGGATGGCGCGTCTCATGCTCCCGCAAGTCACGAGACGGCGGTAAGCCGACAGCGATGGGTGAAACGTGAGCGACTCTCCCTGAGCGCTTTGCTAGTCAATCAAGTTATTCCGCACCGCATACTGGATCAGTTCCGCATTGGTGGTCAGGCCGCGTTTTTCCAGGATCCGGCTGCGATAGGTGCTCACGGTCTTCACGCTGATCGACAACCGGGCTGCGATCATGGTCAGCGACTCGCCGCGCACCAGCATCTCGAAAATCTGCGCCTCACGTATCGACAACTTCTTTGGCTCCGCAGGATTATCATCGGGACCATTGAGCGAAGAAATCAGCATTTCCGTCACCTCGGCCGACATGTACTTTTTGCCATTGAGGACAGTACGGATCGCGCCGATCAGGTCCGAGGCTTCCATATCTTTCGCTACATAGCCGTGAGCACCGGCACGCAATGCTCGCAGCGCGTACTGCTGCTGTGAATACATGCTAAGCATGATGACCCGTAGCGCGGGGAATTCGGCATGAATGACTTCCAGCAGATCGAAACCGCTGCGTGCCGGCAGGTTGATATCGAGGAGAACAACATCGAGTTGCACATGACTGCGCAGCTTGGACAGGCCTTCGGCCCAGTCGCCCGCTTCATCGATGACCTGGAAATCCGGTTCGTCATGCAGCATTTTTTTCAAGCCCGACCGGAACATCGCATGGTCGTCAATGATCATCAGCTTAATCAAATTACAAGTCCTCTTTGGCGTCGAGCGGTGAGATGAGCACAATGCGCGTCCCCTGCCCTGGTGCCGAGCCGATATCCAGTGTGCCGTCAAGCTCGCGTGCCCGTTCTTTCATGGACAGGATACCAAAGCAGGGGGCGTTCAGGTCGGGTGTGGCGTTGGCGCGCAACGGCATGCCGATCCCATTGTCGCGGACTTCGACCCGAAGGGATTCGGCATCACAGGCCACCAGCACTGTCACCTCGGTCGCTTGCGCATGGCGTGCGATGTTGGTCATCGCTTCCTGGAAGATGCGGTAAGCCATGGTCGCGCGTGAACTACTCAAGGGAATGTGCAATTCCTTGGGCTGCATGGTGACCCGAATGCCCGAGCGTTTTTCAAAACGCTCGAGATACGATGCCATGGCCGTCGCCAGTCCAAGATACTCCAGCGCCTGCGGATGCAGTGATTCGGAAATCTCGCGCACATTGTTGATGGCTTCCTGCAACAGCCCGTTCAGATCATCGGCGATTTCCCGAATCTCGCCCTGCGCATCGTGCTCGGTACGGCGCAAAATGCGGCCGACATTCAGTTTCATGGAGGTCAGCAAACCGCCCAGCACATCATGCACTTCCCGCGCATAGGCCGAGCGCTGGCGTTCACGAACCGCAATCAGATAAGCGGCAAGCTCCTGGTATTGCTGCCGTGATTCCTGCAACTGCCGGGTCTGTTCAAGCTGCTCGGTGACTTCAATGCCGACACCAACCACGGCGGGGCGCCCACGGTATTCCAGCGCCGTACCATGCACGTCGATAAAAACAGTACTGCCGTCCCGGTGCAATCCACGCACCACGAATCGCATGCTTGGCTCGACGCCGGATACGCGACGATGATAGCGAGCACTGACTTCTGCGACATCATCGGGCGGCACGAAACGAGATACCGGCTGCCCGATCAGTTGTTCGGGCAGGTGCCCGGTCATGGCGGCCCAGGTGGCATTCACGTACTGAAATACTTCATCCTGGATGATGTAGACGCCCGCCAGCGCCTGTTCCACCAGACCGCGAAACGGAATGCTGGTGATATCGAATTCGTGGCTGCTGTCGCTCATCCCGGTTTCGCCTCGTTTCAATCGACCTTGGCACCCGACCGCTTGACCACGCTTTCATAGCGGCGGTTTTCGCGGCGCACCAGGTCACCGAATTGTTTCGGTGTAGTTGGCGCAGGTTCGGCGGCCAGTTTCAGCATGCGTTCACGCACGGCGGGCGAACGCAGTGCCGCGGTAAATTCCTTGTTAAGTCTGTCGACAATGGCCGGCGGCGTGCCGGCGGGCGCAAAAATGCCGAACCAGGTGCTGATATCAAAATCCTTGAAGCCGGAAACGCCGCTCTCGGCGACGGTCGGCAAGTCGGGATAGGCCGATGCCCGGCGCAAGGTCGTCACGCCAATAGCCTTGATCCGTCCTTCCCGAATGCGTGGAGCGGCCGAACCGAGGTTGTCGAACATCACTTGCACATCCCCGCTCAACAGTGCGGTCTGCGCAGGTGCGGCGCCACGGTAGGGTATGTGCACCATGTAGACGCCGGCTGCCTGCTTGAACAGTTCCGCTGCCAGGTGGCCGCCGCTGCCATTGCCGCCGGAGGCAAAATTGACCTTGCCGGGATTGCGCTTCAGGTAGGCGATCAGGTCGCCTACGTTGCGGATACCGTTTTGCGCGGCAAAGTCGGCATTGAGCACCAGCACATTAGGCAGGTCGGCTACCAGCGTGACCGGCTGAAAATCCTTGAGCGGATCGAAGGGCATGCGTGGATACAGCCATGGATTGATCGCATGGGTCGACAAGGCGCCCATGCCGATCGTGTGCCCATCGGGCGCGGCCTTTGCCACCACGTCCATGCCGATGTTGCCACCGGCGCCCGACCGGTTTTCGACCACCACGTTGCCTAGGGAGGGACGGACGGCTTCGCCGAGAATGCGGGCAACCGCGTCGAGCGGACCACCCGGTGGAAAAGGAACGACAAAGGTAATCGGTTTGCCGGATGCCGGAAAATCCGAGGACTGCGCCGCGGCCCATGGAGCATGTGCAGCGAGGGCAAGGGCGGCAATGGAAAGGATACGGCGACGCGGGTTGGGCAATGCATTCCGCTTCGATGTCATGCGGGTCTCCTGGGCGAATCGGTTGAATAGATATGAGCGCCACAGTATAGCGAGCGCCCGCGCGAGGTGCTGAAGGAAAGCACGGAGGGAAACTACGTCGACGTCAATGCAGGTCGTTGGCCGTGAGTCCGTCATTCATTCCGGGAATACGGTTCACGCGTGCCCAGCTACCGTTGAGCATCAGTTCTTCGAATTCATGCGCCGGCAACGGCGGACTGAAGATGAAGCCCTGTGCGCCGGTACAGTCCCGCGCCTTCAGGTACGCAAGCTGTTCCGCGGTTTCGACGCCGCCCGCCACCACGCTGATGCCGAGGTTGTGCGCGAGGCTGATGATGGCCGAGGTAATCGCCGAGTCTTCGCGGCGATGCGGCACGTGTTGCACGAACGCCTTGTCGATCTTCAGCGCATCGATACCAAAATCCTTGAAGTCGATCAGCGCGGTTGCGCCAGTCCCGAAGTTGTCGATGGTGAGCCGGATGCCCAAGCCCCGCAGGAAGGACAGCTGCTCCTTGATTTCCGGATGCTGAGCAAGCATGGATTCCGGTACTTCCAGTTCCAGGCAAGCGGCTGGCAGGCCTTCTTCTTCCAGGATGAAAGGAATCATGGCAACGAACTTCGGATCATTGAACTGCCGGGCCGAACAGTTGACCGACAGGCGCAGCTCGCTCAAACCCTGCGCCTGCCAGCGCCGTACCTGGTGGCAAGCTTCACGCAGCGCCCATTGGCCAATCTCGACGATCAGGCCGCTCTGTTCGGCAATTTCCAGGAACTCTCCTGGCAGCACGGTTTCCAGCTCGGTGGCGTTCCAGCGCAATAGCGCTTCGACCGTGGAAATCTTCCAGCTGCTCAGTTCGACCAGCGGCTGATAGTAGAGCTCGAACTGGTGATTCTTCAATGCGCCGCGCAGCGCCGCCTCGCGGTCTTTCTTCCAGGTCTGTTCCGAATACAGGTCGGAGGTATAGAACTGAAAATTATGGCGCCCGGAATTTTTTGCACGGTACAGCGCCAGGTCGGCGCGCTTGAGCAATTCAACCGAATTCTTGCCGTCTTTCGGAAACACGCACAGGCCGATGCTGGTGCCGCTCAACACTTCCTGACCTTCAAGCTGGAATGGGCGTCCCAGTTCGAGCACCAGCTTGCGGGCCAGGGTCTCCGACGCGTCCGGTTGCGACACATCCATCTGGATGATGACGAATTCATCTCCACCCAGGCGGGCGATAAAGTCGGATTCCCGGATGGAGGAGCGAATGCGCAGCGCAACTTCCTTGAGCAGCAGGTCGCCGGTATGGTGGCCGAAAGTATCGTTGACGTATTTGAATCGGTCCAGGTCCAGCAGGAGAATGGCCAAAGGCACGCCGTTGCGCTGTGACAGGGACAGTGACTGGTGCAACTGATTACTGAAGTAGACCCGGTTCGGCAAGCCGGTCAGGCCGTCATGGTTGGCGAGGAAATGGGTCTGCTCTTCCGCTAGCCGCTGGGTGGTCTGGTCGCGCAGGATCTTGACGTAACCGCGCAGGCTGTCATCCGGATTCCATAACGGCGTCACGGCGCCGGTTGCCCAGAAGCGCTCGCCATCCTTGCGCTGGTGCCAGCGGTCGTCGTCGGACCGGCCGCTGCTTTTTGCCTCTTCCAGTTCACGCAATGGCATGCCGACGCTACGGTCTTCCCTGGTAAACAACATGTCCATTGAACGTCCGATCGCTTCGTCCGCGGCGTAACCGAAAATACGTTCAGCGCCCGAGTTCCAGCTGGCGATCAACCCTTGTGGATCGATCATCATGATCGCATGGTCGGTCGATGCTTCGACCAATAGCCGGAAGTCCTGCTGCGACTGCTTGAGCGCACGCTCCGTCTCGACTTGTTGGGTGATGTCGGCATTGGTTTCAAGATAGCGGTAAGGCTGGCCATTGTGGAACTCGAGTGCCCACTGGCTGAAGATGATCATTTCGCGGCCGTCCCTGGCAACATGGATGACCTCGCCTTCCCAGTAATGGTCGCGCTGGACGATTGCCCGGATTTCGTCAAGCGGTTGCGGAAACCGCGTACGCAGCAGGACATGGCTGACCTGGCCGAGCGCTTCCTCGCGCGGATACTGATAAAGTTTTTCGGCGCTGAGATTCCAGTAGGTGATGACGTCTTCGGTCGTGCGGGCGAGGATCGCATCCCGCGCAAGGTCCAGCAAACTCGCCTGCTTCTGCAACAGCCGCGACTGCTGCGCCATGGCTTCTTCGCGCCGGCGCAGTTCGGTAATGTCATGGAACACCACCACGCCACCAACCAGCGCTCCTTGGATATCCATCAACGGACGCGCATTGGCGTTGACCCATACGCCTTCGCCGTCACCCGCGTGGCGCACGTATGCCACCAGTCCATCGACATGTTCGCCGCGCAATGCGCGCGGAATCGGCCGCTCGTTATGGGGATAAGGCGTCAATCGGTCAGTCCGGTACAACTGGATGGCATCCAGTGACTGGCCTTCCGTCAGACCATTGCGATCAGGATCCAGCAAGCGCTGTCCGGCTGGATTGACCATGATGAGCCGTTCATCGAGATCGGCGACAACCACGGCGTCCGCCATGCTGTTGAGCACCGAGGTCGTGATATTGGCATGCTGGTGCAGGGATTCTTCCAGCGCCTTGCGTTGGGAGATATCACGTAGCGAAGCGAAGAACAGCTGAGTGCCCGGCATCTCCATCGGCGTAACAGTCAGCTCGACCGGGATTTCGCTGCCGTCCTTGCGGCGCGCCGGCATTTCAACATGGCGTCCCACAATACGTCCTGGCCCGCCATTCAGGTATTGCTTCAAACCTGCATCATGTGCGGCGGCAAATCGTTCCGGAACTATCGTATCGGTAAGGAGGCGCCCGACAACATCCTCCTTTGTCCAGCCAAAGGTTCTTTCGGCGCCGTCGCTCCATTCAACGATACGGCTATGATGGTCGATCGCGACGAACGCATCGAGAGCATTGTCGATAATCAGGCGATACAGTTCATCAGCCTGGCTTGCCTCTTGGAACAGAAGTTTCATTGAGATGATTGTGGTGGGCGCAACGCGCGTCTGGACGTTTTGATCAGACAGCAAGCCGGGTCATGGGTTTCTTTCCACAAGCAACATGGGTGAGAAAGCACAAGCACTTCCTGCCACCGACCCCAACGTATGACGCAACCGCGTGGGATTGATATGGCTCGCAGGAAACATGACTTGATCAAGACAAAACATTTTGCATTTCTACCATTTGTCGATGGATTTATTGACCAAAAAGCGAAACAACAGCTGCCTTTCCCGGTCTATCAGCTGAACTGAAGTCCCATCTTCGATTGGGAAACATGCTATTGGACGACCCGTTAAACGATCCTCATCTGCGCTTTCGCCATTTGGCTGAAGTGCTGGATCAGATGCCGGTTGGTGTGTCCATTGCGGAAGCACCCAGCGGTAAATTGCTCTTCAATAACGCCGAGGCGCTGCGCCTGCTGCGCCTGCCGTTACGCGCGATGTCTGGTTTTGACAGCCATACCGCTCATGGCGCAATCGTATTCGAAGGGCGTCCGGCCGATCCGCAGCAATCTCCGATCATTCGCGCCTTGCGCGGCGAACATGTCGGCCCGGAAGAAATCACCTATCTGCGCGGTGACGGCACGACCGTCTGTCTGCTGGTCAACGCCAGGCCGGTCCGCAATGCGAAGGGATCCATCGTTGAGGCAGTAGCCACATTTTCCGATGTGACCGACAAAAAGCTTGCCGAATTACGCCTGCAGGACGCGGAAACCAAACTGCAACTTGCGGTCGATATGGCGAGTCTGGGCTTTTGGGAATGGGACATCGCAAGCAACGATGCCTACTTTTCACCCCATTGGAAACGGCAGATCGGCTACCAGGATCACGAAATTACCAATCGCTATGACGAATGGCTGCGGCGAGTTCATCCGGAGGACTTGCCTATGACCCAGGAACGCATTCAGGACTTCCTGCAAAACCCGACACAGGATTATCAAATCGAATTTCGTTTCCGGCACCGGGATAAAAGCTATCGCTGGATCCAGGCTAAGGCAAGGCTGGTGCTCGACGAACATGGCCGGCCGCAGCGCATGATCGGTACCCACCTCGACATTACCGACCACAGGCAACGTGAAGAACAAGTGCGCCAGACGGTTCAGCATGACCGACTGACCGGCCTGCCAAACCGCGCATTGCTGCTGGAACTGGCGGACGGCTGGCTGTCGGCGGCGCAGCGTAGTGGCAAGCTGTTTGCGGTCTTGTTCATCGACCTCGATGAATTTAAACCGATCAACGACAGCTATGGGCATCACATCGGCGACCTGGTTCTCAAGGAGGTTGCGATGCGGCTCAAGATGTCATTTCGCTCCCAGGACATCATTGGCCGGCTGGGTGGCGACGAGTTCGTGGTGCTGGTAACCCAGCTCGACAATGCACTGGGTGCAGCGCATGCCGCACAGCATGCGGTTACGCAACTGAGCCTGCCTTACCGCATCCAGGATCTTGAATTGCGCACTTCACCCAGCATCGGCATCAGTCTTTTTCCCAGCCATGGGAAAGATATCGCTTCCCTGCTGCGCAATGCCGATACGGCAATGTATGAAGCCAAACAGCGCGGCAAGGCCAGCTACCGCTTTTATGCGGGCGGGGGCGATACGATCGTCGATCCGAGGCAGATCGAGCAGCGCCTGCGTACCGGCTTTGCGCATAACGAACTGCAGTTGTATTTTCAGCCCATCGTGGACATGCATACGCACCGGCTGATGGCCGTCGAAGCGCTGTTGCGCTGGCCTGGAACGGATGGCTCTTTTGTACCGCCGGACGTCTTCCTGCCGGTGGCCGAACAGAATGGCATGATGCGTGAAATCGGCGGCTGGGTGCTACGCGAAGCTTGTGCCCAGCACGGTCGCTGGCGACATGAAGGCTTGCGTGCCATCGATATCGGCATCAACCTGTCTGCGATGGAATTTCGTGAGGCCGGTCTGGCAAATGCCCTTGCCAGCAAAATGCCTCGGCTTGACATCGATCCAAGCCTGCTCTGGTTTGAAATCAGCGACCGTGCACTGACTGGCAATCTCGACTATGCGATCGGCGCACTGAACGAGCTGAAGGCGCTCGGCATGCGCATCACGCTCGATGATTTCGGTGCCGGCTATGCCAGCCTGGAGCAACTCAGCCGTCTGCCCATCGACCGCGTAAAGATTGACCGCTCGTTGATCGCGACGCTGCCGAACGATCGGGCAAGTATCGCGGTGACCGAAGCGGCAATTGCGTACGGTCATTCACTCGGCATCGAGGTCATCGCTGAGGGACTGGAGTCGGAACAGGTTCGCGGCTTTCTGGAGCAGCGCCACTGTTATCAGGCGCAAGGCTATTTCCTGGCACGGCCGATGCCGGGTGCCGAGTTCAGCGCCTGGTACCGTCAGGCCGGACTACATTAAAGGCTTACTTGCTGCGGGCATGTTCCAGAAATGCGCTCCTGAACGCGTTCAGCGTTTCCTCAGCCTTCAGCAATTCATCAGCGACTTCATTGATTTTGCGCCGGCGCGAACGGGCAAAATCCCGCAGTACCTCGAACGCGGTTTCCCGGTCCGTCTGGAAACGGGTCATCAGTAAACCGACGGCCATGCTGGTTTCACGGCCGGCTGCCAGCGCTGTTGTCAAATTGGCCTCAGTGCGGCGCAGGCGCTTGATATCTTCGGCACGGGCCAGCGCAGCTTCAACCGCCGGCACGATCTGGGTTGCCTCGACCGGCTTGACAAGATAACCGACCGCTCCATGGGCCGTGGCGTCCTTGACGATATCGATTTCACCATGCGCGGACAGAAACATGACCGGCGTCGTCGTCTCTTCCTGTAATCGGCGAGCCAGTTCGATGCCTGACATACCGGGCATCGTGATATCCAGCAGCGCGAGGTCCGGCGGATTTTCCAGGGCGAGCGACAAGGCTGTCTCGCCCGAGTCGGCCTGTGTCACATGATAGCCGGCGTGTGTCAGCACCGAGGCGACGAAAGCAAGAATGAGCGCATCGTCATCCACAATAAGAAGGTGGCGGCTGGCGGCAACTTGGGCGGGCATTGGCTGGGCACTCCTGACAAGACGGAAATCAATGGTCGGATGACCGCGTCCATTCTAGCGAAACGCTGGAAAGCATGACAAAGTACTTCTTCGCTTAACCCGCGCCGACAGGCTAAATAGATGCTTTTGCGCCTGTTACGACCGTTTTTACCCACATACCACAGTGTCCATGACATAAATGCGACAGGCGTCTACACTTTTGCAGATTCGGGATAGAATAGCCGCAAGGTCTTACCAAAAATAACTACAAGTTCGGACTGGTTGCCGTCCTGCAGTGCAGTACAGTCGCCGGTTCGGGTTATCGCCACCGCTTACAAGAATCCAGGATCATCCGCTTTCATGCTGAACCCATTCTGCGCACAAGGCCGGCTGCCCCTGGTTCGTTTCAGTCTCTTTAAAAACCCAGGATCTTGAACATGGAAGCCCTGCTCAAGCACCTGGTGGATATTACCTGTCAGCGCGATCATACTTTGCTCGACAGTTCCATCGTCTCAGCTCTCCACGAGCTGGTTGGTGCTTCCAGGGTGTTTGTGCATGAACTGTTCCGGTTCAGGGATGAGTTGTACATTAGACCCCGCGTCGGCATCAAGGATGGCAAAATCGCTTCGATGGAAGAGGCGCCAGACAATAATGGCGAGCCGATTACCCGCTATCCGGCCCTGGTCGAAAGCATCAAGCAGCGCAAGACCTGCATGGAAGACGTCAATGCCGCCGGCGATCGTACGCTTTGGCTGCCGGTCTGGCTGAACGATAAGGTCAGCACCTGCCTCGAGGTCACCAATCCGACGCCTTACAGCAGCCATACGCTGCATATGATGGAAGGTATACTGAGCGTCTACCGGAATTACCAGAACATCCTCGATTACAGTGAACGCGACTCGCTAACCGGCTTGCTCAACCGGAAAACCTTCGATGAAAAGTTTTCACGCCTTCTGACCTCCAGTTCGCCGGAAAGCGCGCTGCAGGAGCAGGATGAGCGCCGGCATCAGCCGGGTTCCGGCATCGGTCAATGGCTGGCGGTGGTCGACATCGATCATTTCAAACGGGTCAATGACCAGTTCGGCCATCTCTACGGCGACGAAGTGCTGATCCTGGTAGCCAATCTTCTGCGCCAGTCCTTCCGTTCGCAGGACCGCGTATTCCGGTTCGGCGGCGAGGAGTTTGTAGTGTTGCTGCGCTCCACCACACTGGAAGACGCCCGCAAGATTTTCGAGCGCTTCCGCACCAATGTCGAGCAGCATGACTTCCCACAGGTTGGAAAAGTCACTGTCAGCCTTGGCTTTGCCAGTATTTCCAATGAATCGCCGGTGGTCATCCTTGGCCACGCCGACCAGGCCCTGTACTACGCCAAGGCCAATGGCCGCAACCGCGTCTGCTACTACGACGAACTGGTCAAGAGCGGCGAACTGCATTCCGAAGTCTCGAACGATACCGTCGAGTTCTTCTGAGTCTTAGTTCTCTCGCTAACCTCAATCCATTCAGCCGACTCCTTGGTTTGCTATCGGCTAAAGAGTGCCTCGTTTATCCATCGGTTATATTGGAGGCGGGCAAAGCCCCATATCGACCTGTCCCGCGTGGTTCATGCCACCTTTTTCAAGGTTGCCATCATCGCGCCTGCGACCATCAGCAAGCCACCGGCCGCACGGTTACTGGTCTTCACAAAGCGCGCATTTGCGGTAAAGCGACGCGTCTTGCTGCCCAGCCAGGCATACAAGCTGTAGGCCATCGTATCCAGACCGATGCAGGTAATACCGAATATCAGTAATTGCGGCCCGACTGGGCGCGAGGGATCAATGAACTGCGGCAGCAGGGCGACGAAGTACAGCAAAGCCTTGGGGTTGGACAGTTCAACCACCATCGCCTGCCAGAAGGCACGCATACCGGTAGTCGCATGGGTGGCGTCGCTGCTCACGGTCAGCGCACTCGCTTTACTGCGGATTGCTGAGATACCGAGATAGAACAGGTAGGCAACGCCTATCCATTTAATCACCGAAAACAAGGTGCTGCTGGCAACGATCAATGCAGCCACACCGGTTGCCGACAAGGCAAAATAAATGGCATTGCCAAGCGCGATGCCGGCAATCGCCCAGTACGACCGCCGATAGCCGTTCGACATGCCTTGCGCGACCACCAGCAAGGCCGCCGGCCCCGGCGTCAGGCAAACCACCGCGGTGGTGACGACGAAAATCAGGAAGGTTTCCCAGCTCATGTTGCTCTCCTTGGTTTTAGTTGCGGGGTGAGATCGTCTCTTTGCTGCGCCGGCTTGTCCGTCGGTTTGGTGGCGGTGCGCGAGGTGGTCAGCAAAATCACGCTGCCAAGGATGATGGCCATGGCGACCATTTCACGTGGCCCGACCGTTTCACCGGCCAGTGCGACACCCAGCGCAACGGCAATCACCGGGTTCACATAGGCATAACTGGAGGCGAGTGCAGGAGACACCCGCGACAGCAGATACATATAGGCAGAAAAGGCCCCGAGCGATCCGGCGGTGACCAGATAGGTCCAGGCCCACCATGCCTGGAGTTCGATCGGCAAGGTGATACGCTCTCCCTGCAGCAGACCGGCGATGGTCAGCAACGCGCCGCCCAAAAGCATTTCACTGGCAAAGCCCATGGCACCGGGCGCCATGGCCAGCTTCTTTTGAGACAGCACCGAACCAAAGGTCCAGCTGCATACAGCGACCGATAATGCCATCACGCCGATCGGGCTGGCCGCCATTTCGCCCCCGCTTGCCAGCAGCATGGCTCCGCAAAAGCCGAGGACAATGCCAACCCAGTCACGGCGGCCCGGCCATTCGCCGAAAAGGCCGGACCACAGGGCAAACATCAGGGGTGCGCTGGCGATGAAGACCGCCGTTAATCCTGACGAAACGGTTTGCTGCGCGACTGCCGTGAAACCCATGCCGCCGCCAAGTAGCAATGTGCCGACGATTCCGGCGTCTCGCCATTGGCGGCCAGTCGGACTGGACGTGCCACGCAGCTTCAGTACGACAAACAAGAGTGCGCCGGCGACGAGAAAACGGCTTCCCATCAGCAAAAACGGAGGGAACGAAAATAAGGCAAAGTGAATTGCCAGGTAAGTCGAGCCCCAGACCAGATACACAGTCAGCAGGGCGAGCAAGGCAAGTCTGGGGAGGGTTCGCATTTTGTTATCCTTCTTTTTACGGATATCCAGTCTAGTGGTCAAAAAGCGCTGTTAAAATAGATAATCAAAGGCAAATTTCTGTTTTTTCCTTTTCTTTCATTGAAATTCTGAGAAATCGCCATGAAGTATGAATTTGATCTGATGGATGCGAAGATTCTCGAAATCCTACAAGGCGACGCCCGCATCACGCTGGCCGAAATCGGAAGGCGTATCCATATGAGCCAGCCAGCGGTAGCTGAGCGGGTGCGACGCATGGAAACTACCGGCGTGATCACTGGCTACCATGCGCGCGTCAATCCGGCCGCTTTGGGTTATGGCATTACCGCCTTCATTCGTGTGTCAAAGCGCAGCCATGAAACGCCTGTCGAAGTGGTAGCCGCCCAGGTGCCGCAGATTGTGGAATGCCATTCGATTACCGGCGACGACTGCAGCATCGTCAAAGTCGTAGCGAGCTCGGTAGGTGAACTGGAAAAGGTCATCGTCGAGCTGACTCGCTGCGGCGTAACGTCGACTTCGCTAATCCTGTCGTCTTTTATTGAGCGCAAACCGATCAGGCCGGCCGCCTGACGGACAAACGCGGCCGCTGCGGCAATCCCGGTTATCATCCCGCCCATGGAACTTCGTCAACTCCGCTACTTTGTTGCCATCGTCGATCACGGGTCGCTGTCGCGCGCCGCACGCGTGCTGCACATTGCGCAGCCGGCGTTGAGCCAGCAAATCCAGCAACTGGAAGAAGAGCTCGGCGCACAATTGCTGCATCGCAGCGCACAGGGCGTGCTATCAACTGATGCCGGCAAGACTTTTTACGAGCATGCGCAAGCGATCCTGAAACAGGTCGACGACGCCCGGTCGGCGGTTGCCCAGTCCGCCGACAAGCCATCCGGCACGGTGGCGCTGGGAATCCCGCAAAGCGTATCGAACGCGTTGGCGTTGCCGCTGCTGACGGCGGTGCGCCAGACCTATCCGGAAATTTCACTGCAGTTGACCGAGGAATTATCCGGCACACTGATTGACCAGCTCAAATCCGGTCGTATTAATCTCGCGGTGTTGTTCGATGATGGGCAACTCGGCTCGTTTGCAACAACGCCGCTGGTCGAAGAAGACATGATGTTCGTGACGCGTGCAGCGTCGCAGTTTGCACCAAAGACCGCATCGATTACCTTGGCCAAGGCGTTGCAGGTGCCGCTGATCCTGCCGGGACTGCAACACGGCGTGCGTCCGCGGATCGAGAACTGCGCCCGTACCGCTGGACTATCGGTGTCGAATGTCATCGACATCAATTCCGTCGCGATCCTGAAGTCGGCGCTGCTAGCCGACATCGGAGCGACGATCCTCCCTGTCGCTCCACTGCTGTCGGAAATCGAACGCGGTTTGCTTGTTGCGTATCCGATCAGCGACGCGCGGATGTCGCGTACCGTGGCGCTTTGCTACTCAAAAAACATTCCTCTGACCAACGGCGCTGCCGCAGTACGCCGTCTGGTGCTCGCTATTACTAGGAACCTGTGTGAAAGCGGCCAGTGGTCAAGCGCCGAGGCACTAGGTTCCTGAGCCGATCACCCGATGAGGTATAAGTTTAACTTATACCCCTATCCGCATTCCATATTTGCATCTGTTTGTCTCGCGCCCTACACTTTAGGTCATAGCAGATTCACACCAGAGTTTGCTGTATGGATCCGACAACGATCCGGCGACATTGGCATGAAGTCCGTCTTACCCGACAGCCTTAGTGCCAGGCGCTATCTGAAATCACCATTTTGGAGACAATGTAATGCAAGCCGATACAGCAGTGGCCACTGCTGGGCTGACAGACGCCGTATCCACCGGCGCTTCTGCTCTCGCCCCCGTCAAACTCGACGACAAATACACCTTAACTTCCGGCAAGATTTTTCTTTCGGGCATACAGGCGCTTGTGCGTTTGCCGCTGATGCAGCGTCAGCGCGACCTGGCGACTGGACTCAATACTGCCGGTTTCATTTCCGGCTATCGCGGCTCGCCTTTGGGCGGGCTCGATGAAACCCTGTGGAAGACGCAAAAGATCCTCGAGGAAAACCATGTCAAGTTTGTCCCCGGCGTCAATGAGGACTTGGCGGCGACCGCGGTCTGGGGTACGCAGCAAGTCGACCTGATCGGCCCGGCCAAATACGATGGCGTGTTTGCGATGTGGTACGGCAAGGGGCCGGGCGTGGACCGTTGCGGCGACGTCTTCAAGCACATGAACCATGCCGGCACGGCAAAGCATGGCGGCATCCTGCTGGTGGCCGGCGACGACCATGGCGCATACTCGTCGACACTGCCGCACCAGTCCGACCATATCTTTTCTGCCTGCATGATCCCGGTGCTGTATCCCTGCAACGTGCAGGAATATCTGGATCTCGGCTTGCATGCCTGGGCAATGTCCCGTTATTCCGGTTGCGCAGTCGGTTTCAAGGCGCTGGCCGATACGGTCGAGTCGACCGCTTCGGTCGACGCCGATCCCTTCCGCCTGCAGATCGCCTACCCGACTGATTTCGTGATGCCGGAGGGCGGGCTGAATGCACGGCTGTCGACCGATACCCTCGGCATCCAGGCGCGCAAGCAGGAAGCGCTGATGCAGGACTACAAGATCTATGCCGCGCTGGCCTATGCGCGCGCCAACAAGCTTAACCACACCACCATCGACAGTCCGAACGCACGGCTGGGCATCATCGCCTCGGGCAAGTCTTACCTCGATGTGCTGGAAGCAATGGAAGAACTCGGCATCGATGAAAAAATGGCCGCCGACATCGGTATCCGCCTGTTCAAGGTATCGATGCCCTGGCCGCTGGAGCCGGACGGCGTGCGCGAATTTGCGCAAGGGCTCGATGAAATCCTGGTGGTCGAAGAAAAACGCCAGATCGTCGAATACCAGCTCAAGGAACAACTTTACAACTGGCGTGATGACGTCCGCCCACGCGTGATCGGCAAGTTCGACGAAAAAGGTGAATGGGTGCATCCGCGCGGCGACTGGCTGCTGACCTCGAAAGCCGACTTTTCGGTCGCGCAGATCGCGCGCGTGATCGCGCAGCGCATCGCCCGCTTTCATACCAGCGACCTGATCAAGGCCCGCCTGACTTTCCTTGAAGCCAAGGACAAGGTGCTGACCAAAGCGGTGAATACGCCGCCACGCCCGGCCTATTACTGCTCCGGCTGCCCGCACAATACGTCGACCAAAGTTCCGGAAGGCAGTTTTGCGCTGGCCGGCATCGGTTGCCATGTGATGGCCACCGCGATCTACCCGGAATTCAACAAGCTGACTACGCACATGGGCGGTGAAGGCGCACCATGGATAGGCCAGGCGGCATTTTCCAAGGTACCGCACGTATTCCAGAACCTGGGCGACGGCACCTATTTCCACTCCGGTTACCTGGCCATCCGTGCAGCGGTTGCGGCCAAGGTCAACATGACCTACAAGATCCTGTACAACGACGCGGTTGCGATGACCGGCGGTCAGCCGGTGGATGGCACGGTTTCGGTGCCGATGATCGCGCAGCAGATGGCGGCCGAAGGTGTGCAACGCATCGCCCTGGTCACGGAGGACCTCGCCCGCTACGAAGACCGCTCGTCGTTGCCGGCCAATGTGAGCCTGCATGACCGCAAGGACATGGATGCGGTACAGCGTGAATTGCGTGAAGTACCAGGTGTTTCGGTTCTGATTTACGACCAGACCTGTGCTGCTGAAAAACGCCGTCGCCGCAAAAAAGGCGAATACCCCGATCCCAACAAGCGACTGTTCATCAATGCCGCGGTGTGTGAAGGCTGCGGCGATTGCGGCGTGCAATCGAACTGCACGTCGATCATGCCGCTGGAGACGGAATTCGGACGCAAGCGCACCATCGATCAATCATCCTGCAACAAGGACTATTCCTGCGTCAAAGGTTTTTGCCCCAGCTTTGTCACGGTCGAAGGCGGCACGCTGAAAAAATCGAAAACCGGCACCGCGAAACAGGATGACTTCGGGGTCCTGCCCGATCCGGCATTACCGAGCTGCGACGCGCCGTACAATATCCTGCTCAACGGCATTGGCGGCACCGGCGTGATCACCATCGGCGCCTTGCTCGGCATGGCTGCGCACCTTGAAGGAAAAGGTGTGTCGGTGCTGGACATGACAGGCATGTCCCAGAAGAACGGTTCGGTCACCTCGCACATCCGTATTGCGCGCACGCCGGGCTCGATCCGTGCGCAGCGCATCGCGACCGGCGAGGCCGACCTGGTGCTTGGCTGTGACATGCTGACCGCCGGTGCGGCGGACGCCATTGCCAAGATGCGCGCCGGCCGCACACGTGCCGTCGTCAATACCCATCAGCAACCGACCGGGCATTTTGCCAAGAGCCCGGACTGGCAGTTCCCGTTCGATGAAGTACAGGCGCTGATCAATGAATCGGTCGCCAACCGCGCCGATTACATTGATGCGACACGGCTGGCGACAGCGTTGATGGGCGACGCGATTGCGACCAACCTGTTCATGCTCGGCTTTGCTTACCAGAAAGGTGCACTGCCGGTCTCCGAAGCGGCATTGCTGCGGGCAATCGAGCTGAACGGTGTGGCAGTCGAGTCAAACAAGAAAAGCTTCCTGTGGGGACGGCGCGCCGCGGTTGATCTTGCACGCGTCGAACGCATTGCGGTGCCGGCTCAGACCGTTACCGTGCAAATGCCGGAAAGCCTCAATACCCTGATCAAGCGGCGTGTCGCATTCCTGACCGATTATCAGGATGCCGCCTATGCGGCGCAGTACGAGCAACTGGTCAACACGGTGCGCAATGCCGAAGCTGCATTGGGCCAGGGTGACAAGCTGGCGCGGGCGGTGGCCAAGTCTTATTTCAAGTTGATGGCGTACAAGGATGAATATGAAGTCGCGCGTCTGTACACCGACGGCCAGTTCGTCGAATCGCTAAAGAAGCAGTTCGACGGTGACTTCTCGCTTAAATTCAACCTGGCGCCGCCATTGCTCGCCAAAAAGGATGCCAAAGGCCATCTGGTCAAAGCGCAGTATGGTTCCTGGGTATGGCAAGGTTTCCGCGTATTGGCGAAATTGAAGAAGCTTCGCGGCACCAAGCTCGATGTGTTCGGCTATACCGCCGAGCGCAAGATGGAGCGGCAATTGATCGTCGAGTACCGCGACATGATCCTGTCACTGCTCGACACACTGAGCGCCGACCAGCTTCCACTCGCTATCGAGATTGCCGGTCTGCCGGAAAAAATACGCGGCTTCGGGCATGTGAAGGAGTCAGCGGTGCAGCAATATCAAACTCAGCGTAAGGCCTTGATGGAGAACTATGCGGCTGTGCAGAAGGGCTTACCGCATGCGGCCTGACGTCCGGTAACGTCAGGGTGGTCGCGTGCAAAGCCAGCACGCGACCATGCCGGTCTCCGCCCAGGTCCGACTAATAGACCGCCTGCGATTGACCTTGTTCGAATCCTTATCCCTGGAACGTGCGCAATCCATCGAGATCGAGTACGGTAATGGCACCGTATTCGGCACGTACCAGTCCCGCATCCTCAAGCACGCGAATGGCGCCGTTGACGCGCTGTCGTGATGCGCCACACAAGTAACCGATCTCTTCCTGAGAAATTTTCAGCTGATGGCTGATACCCGGATTGAGGTGCGGATTGAACAGCGCGGCGAGACACCGTGCGAGGCGCGCGTTGGTGTCAAGCATGCGATCATACTCAACCAGTGAAATGAACAGGCTGAGACGCTCGTTGAGCAGCGTCATGACGAAGCGGTTGAAACCGATGCTGTTATCGAGCAGATGAAGGAAGGTCGCACGCGGTATCTCGGCTATCCGGGTATCGCGCAAGGCGACCACATCGTATTGCCTCGGCCCGCTCTTGAGCAGCGAGCCCTCGCCAAACCAGGCGCCGGTCAGAACCCCGGTAAAAGTAATCGACTTGCCTTCCGGCGAAACACTACTCATCTTCAGCAAACCATCGATGGTGCCGATCCAGCACTCAACGTTGTCGCCCTTGCGACAGACATAGCTGCCCGAAGGGACGAAACGCTCTACAGCATCCTGTTCGACCTGCGCCATCTGCGTAGCGGTGAGCGAATGCGCCCATGCGGTCTGGCGAATCATGTTGATGAGCGTGATGGGGGTGGATGTCATGAAGTCGTAAGGTGATGAATTGATATCAGTCGATATCGGTTGATATCGTTCGTTGTCGTTTGGTGATGGCTGATATCGCCGGGACGCGGACCTGATGAAACTGATCATAACCGCAGGCGCAATGCGTGCCAAGCATCGCGGTACGCGAATGTCGTTGTCTTATCTTGCGTATGACGTGTTACCCAACGCAGGGCGCAGTCACGCGGCATGATGATTGCTGACATAATGTACGCGCTCGCGGGCATCCCGCTTCCGTGGCATTGCCACACGCTGCATCGGCCTGCATTGGTAATCGGTGCGGCATACTCCTACGACCGAACCCTTTATGAACATTGGCATGCTCTACGCCGCCACGGCTTATGCGCTGTGGGGCATCTTTCCCCTGTATTTCAAGTCGCTGCAGGAAGTCCCGCCGCTGGAAATTCTTCTGCATCGCATGGTGTGGTCGCTGGCCTTCGTCGTGGTGGTGCTGGCCTGGCGTCGCCACTGGGGATGGCTGCGGGGTGTCATGCGTCAGCCCAAAGTGCTGGCAGGTTTCGCGGCCAGTGCGGTGCTGTTATCGAGCAACTGGTTTATCTACATCTGGGCGGTCAACAACGGCAACGTGGTTGAGGCCAGCCTTGGCTATTTCATCAATCCCCTGTTCAACGTGCTGCTGGGATCGCTGCTATTGCGCGAACGCTTGCGCGTGGTGCAGTGGATGGCCGTCGCGCTGGCTGCCTGCGGTGTTGCCTGGCTGACCTGGCATGGCGGGCATTTACCATGGATTGCGTTGCTGCTGGCCGCAACGTTTGCGTTTTACGGTTTGCTACGTAAGACCGCATCGCTAGGTGCGCTGGAAGGCCTTGCACTGGAAACGTTGTTGCTGTTCCCGGTAGCGTTTATCTATCTGGCCGTGTTGGCGAGCCAGGGCCATAACAGCTTCATCACAGCGTCGACCAGTACGCAACTGCTGCTGGCTGCGGCCGGTCCGATTACAGCGATTCCACTGCTGCTGTTTGCGGCCGGAGCGCGACGTATTCCGCTATCGCTGCTCGGACTGCTGCAATATATCGGGCCGACGATCCAGTTGCTGCTCGGGGTATGGCTTTACCATGAGCCGTTTGGCGGGGCGCGCCTCGCCGGGTTCGCGTTGATCTGGGGTGCACTGGCGGTGTACTCGCTGGAGGGGCTGTGGCAGGCGTGGAGCCGCAAGGCATCCAGCGCATGACGTCAACGTGCGCCGGAAACCGGCGCACGTTGACGTCAAATCATGATCTGCGTACCCAGTTCAATCACGCGGTTCGACGGTACCTGGTAGTAGTCGGCGGCTCCACGCGCATTGCGAGACATGCCGACAAACAGGTGCTCGCGCCACGGTGCCATCCCGGCGCCAGGTCCCTTGATTACGGTCTGGCGGGCGATGAAATAGGAGGTCTCCAGGGATTCAAATGTCAGCCCAAATTCGGCGGCAGCTTCCAGCGCTTGTGGAATGTTGGGTTCGTCCTTGAAGCCGTAATGCACGTTAAGCTGATAGCAGTCATGACCTAAGGCGTACACACGCACGCGCTCGGCCAGCGGTACCCATGGGACTTCATGAATCTTCACGGTCAGGAAAATAACCCTTTCGTGCAGCACCTTGTTATGCGCCAGGTTGTGCAGCATCGCGTGCGGCACACCATCGGTTTCACCGCGCAGATAGATGGCGGTGCCAGGAACACGTATCGGCGGCGCAATGAATAGCGACTCAAGGAAGGCGTCGAGCGGAATCGCGTGTTTTTGCAGGTTATCGAACACGAGTTCGCGGCCACGCTTCCAGGTCAGCATGATCGTAAACAGGATGATGCCGAGCAGTAGCGGGAACCAGCCGCCATGCAGAATTTTCAATGCATTGGAAGAAAACAGTGCGACGTCGATGATCAGGAAAAAACCCGTGGCAAAGAAGCACAGCAACAGGTTGTAGTGCCAACGGTAGCGAATCACGAAAAAAGTCAGCACTGTAGTAACCAGCATGGTGGCGGTGACGGCGATACCGTACGCGGCGGCCAGATTGCTTGACGAGCCGAAACCGATCACCGCAAGCACCACGACGGCAAGTTGTAGCCAGTTCACCATGGGCAGGTAGATTTGCCCCATTTCGGTCGCCGACGTATGCTCGACGCGCATGCGTGGCAGAAAACCCAGTGCGATCGCCTGCTTGGTCATCGAAAACGTACCGGAAATCGTGGCTTGCGACGCGATCACGGTTGCTACGGTTGACAAGGCCACCAGCGGATAAATGCTCCAGGGTCCAAGCTGCTGGAAGAAGGGATTGTCGACCGCCTCAGGGCGGTGAATCAGGAGTGCACCCTGGCCCAGGTAGTTCAGGGCCAGGCCGGGAAAAGCAACGAGGAACCATGCCATGCGTATAGGCTTGGGACCGAAATGCCCCATGTCGGCATAGAGCGCTTCCGCACCGGTGAACGCCAGCACGACGGCCCCCAGCGCGATAAAGGCGACCAGTCCGTTCTGGACCATGAATTTCAGCGCATACAGGGGATTGAGCGCGGCGAGGATGTCGGGAGCTTCAATGATATTGACAATGCCCATGGCTGCCAGTGTCGCAAACCAGACCACCATGATGGGCCCGAACCATTTGCCAATGCCGGCGGTGCCACGTGCCTGCACCGAATAAAGACCAACTAGTACGATTACCGTCAACGGTACGACGTAAGGTTCCAGTCCGGGTGCTGCGACTTCCAGTCCTTCTATGGCCGACAGAACCGAAATCGCCGGTGTGATAATGCTGTCGCCGTAAAACAGGGTGGCGCCGAATAAACCCATGACCATCAGCGGAAAATAAAATCTTCCTGAGCGACTGACCGACGACAAGGCCAGCGCCATCAGGGCCATGATTCCGCCTTCACCGCGATTGTTGGCGCGCAGAACCAGCGTGACGTACTTGAGCGAAACGATGACGGTGAGCCCCCAGAAGATGAGGGACACGATACCCATGATATTGTCGGGTGTCAGCGGAAGACCATGCTCCTTGGAAAAGACTTCTTTCATGGTGTACAGCGGGCTGGTGCCGATGTCGCCATAAACAATGCCGATTGCCGCCAGCGTAAGGGGGACAAGACCGGACTTGTGATGGGAATGTGCCACGTGTGGTGATAGGTTGTTATGGTGCATTGCACAATAGGAGGTGCACGACGGAATTGCAAGTAATTTTTGACATACCTGCAAGCATACGTACATATATCATCGCGACTGAGAACGCGCTGCCGCCCTGGTCGCTAAACACAAAATTCTCGAATAAAGCTTTGCCTCAGCTTGCCAATCCGGTTTTCCCCCCTCAGGGCGCGCCTTCGTAAGGCATGATCGGGTATGCTTGCATTCTTCCTCATTTAGGACGATTACTCGATCTCTGATATTCCTATGGCTCAATACGTCTATACCATGAACCGCGTGGGCAAAATTGTCCCGCCCAAGCGCCAGATTCTTAAGGATATTTCGCTTTCTTTCTTTCCGGGCGCCAAGATTGGCGTGCTTGGCCTGAACGGCTCGGGCAAATCCACGCTGCTCAAGATCATGGCAGGTATCGATAAGGAAATCGAAGGCGAAGCGATCCCGATGCCGGGACTGAACATCGGTTACCTGCCGCAGGAACCGCAGCTCGACCCGGAACAGACCGTGCGCCAGGCCGTCGAATCGGCGCTGGGCGAAGTCTTCGAGGCACAGGCCAAGCTGGACGCGGTGTACGCCGCGTATGCGGAGCCGGATGCCGACTTCGACGCACTGGCCGCCGAGCAGGCCCGGCTGGAAGCCATCATTGCCGCCAGCGACGGCAACAACGTCAACGTGCAACTCGAAATGGCCGCCGATGCGCTGCGCCTGCCGCCTTGGGATGCCAAGATCGGCGTGCTATCCGGTGGTGAAAAACGCCGGGTCGCACTATGCCGCCTGCTGCTGTCCAAGCCGGACATGCTGCTGCTGGATGAGCCGACCAACCATCTCGATGCGGAATCGGTGGACTGGCTCGAACAATTCCTGCAGCGCTTCCCGGGTACCGTCGTCGGCATTACCCACGACCGTTACTTCCTCGACAATGCGGCCGAATGGATTCTCGAACTCGATCGCGGCCACGGCATTCCCTGGAAAGGCAATTACAGTTCCTGGCTGGAGCAGAAGGAAGCTCGCCTGAAGCAGGAGGAAGCGACCGAGTCCGCACGCCAGAAAACCATTGCCAAGGAACTGGAATGGGTGCGCCAGAATCCGAAGGGCCGTCAGGCCAAGAGCAAGGCGCGTCTGGCTCGCTTCAACGAATTGTCCGAACACGAATACCAGAAACGCAACGAAACCCAGGAAATTTTCATTCCGGTTGCGGAGCGCCTTGGTAATGAAGTCATCGAATTCAAGAATGTCAGCAAGGCCTTTGGCGATCGCTTGCTGATCGACAACCTCAGCTTCAAGGTTCCGCCTGGCGCCATCGTCGGCATCATCGGCCCGAACGGTGCTGGTAAATCGACATTGTTCAAGATGATCGCCGGCATAGAGCAACCGGACGGCGGCGAAGTGGTGATCGGACCGACAGTCAGGCTGTCGCTGGTCGAGCAATCGCGCGAACAACTCGAAAACAAGAAGACGGTATTTGAAGACGTCTCGAACGGCGCCGACATCCTGACCGTTGGACGATTCGAAATGCCATCGCGCGCCTATCTCGGTCGCTTCAACTTCAAGGGCGGCGATCAGCAAAAGATCGTGGGCAACCTGTCCGGCGGCGAACGCGGACGCCTGCACCTGGCGAAGACGCTGCTGATGGGCGGCAATGTGCTGCTACTTGACGAACCGTCCAATGACCTCGACGTCGAAACCCTGCGTGCACTCGAAGATGCGCTACTCGAGTTTGCCGGTAGCGTGATGGTGATCTCGCACGATCGCTGGTTCCTCGACCGCATCGCCACGCATATTCTGTCCTTTGAAGGCGATTCACAGGTTGTGTTCTTTGACGGTAATTACCAGGAATACGAAGCCGACAAGAAAAAACGTCTGGGTGAGGAAGGCGCGAAGCCGAAGCGTGTTCGCTACAAGCCGGTTACTCGCTGATCCGGAGAAAGCGCCAATGCGCTGCTATCAGCCCTGAAAATCGCCCCGTCAGCCGGGGCGATTTTTATTGGAATGCTCAGGCTGCCTGGCGATCGAGTTGCGCGTTAAAAGAGGTTTTCCAGGCGATGACCTGCGTCGCGCGGCGATGGCACGTTTTTCCCTCAGCACACACATTTTCCCCAAGCTCAATAAGGGCTGAATCCACTTTCTTGATCAGACAAGCCTGAACTCAACGTCAATCTGCTACCTGCTTGAGCGGTCTCAAACCTTAGTGCGCCGCACCATAAGCCCTCCGACATGCGTCCTATAGTACAGCACCGCGTTTGCCACCATATTGGAGACGCGCCTGACTCAACGCAATAACAAACAAGGTAGGTGCAATATGAAACAACTTTCCATCATGACCATCGTCGCTTTTCTTGCCGGTTGTTCGGGCATGGGAATGCATCAAGGAAGCAGGATGTCCAGCGGTACCAGCATGATGAGCGGCGATGGCCGCATGCACAGTAGCATGATGGGTGGCGCCGGCTCATCCGACCGACAATGGACAGGCAACAACCGGCATGACTCCGCCTCCGACCCGTACTTCGGCGGCTAACTTCAGACAAAGCAGCATCGGCCGATGGAAAGCGTGGTGAATGCGTCTATCGGCCGCTTTTTCTTCCAGCCAGTTCGAACGTCAGGTTTCCCCAGAAGCTATCCCAGTCTACATCCGGCGCATCGACAGCCGGCACCATATGCACCACGCTGATCATCCAGGGTCCCGCATAAGGCAGGTTGAAATTGACCTTGCCGTCAGCCCGGGTGCGTGCACGAATCGTGATGGTTTGCCCTTCGCGTTTATGCCACGCCTTGACCAGGGCGTTTGACAATGGCTTGCTGTCAAAAAACAGCGTGAAGCTCAGGTTGTCGCCTGCCGATTTGGCCAGCGGATCCGAAGTTGGCACGATTTCCAGGCGTTGCCCTGTCAGCGCCGCATAACTGCCATCGGACTTGCCGCCGACACGTAACAAGGTTTTGACGTTACGCCGGTAGCGTTCGCGTCCGGGCGCAGTGGCGTTGCCTGCTTCTTCGCGCTGACGAATGATGTGGTCCAGTCCCTCGTCATGCAGATAGGCGTGAAATTTATCTGGCGAGAGCGCAATCTGGTTGGGATTGCTGTCGTAGGCCAGCATGTAAGTGCCGGAATTCGGGAAGGACATCTGCAAATCCGGTAGCGCCGTTTCGGTCAGCAATTGCCTCTGCAGATCACGCGGATTGCCTTTTGAATAGAGCAGCAGCGCAGCTGTCTGTCTTGACGCGATAGGCAACAGGTCGCCATGGAAATACTCTCCGACATGCAAGGTAATCGACGTGGGTGCACCAACGGCCGGAGAAAACGGCTTTGCCATCATCCAGAATTCATGTGCGGCGGCGGGCAAGCTGGCGAGCAATGCAAGAACAGCGCATGCAGCGCCCAGGCGTTTTATCATTTCGGATTCAGTGTCGGTTAGCGATGGACATGAAGAACGGCTAAAACAGTAAGCACGCGAGGCAACGCTGCCCCCGTTAATCGTTAATCAATTGTACGAGCGCGCCCCTTATTCGGATTCATGCCATACCGCCTCATTTGACTTGCGGTTTATGAATCATCAGGAAGAAATGCGCCTTGGCCCCGAACACACGTTTATGCCCGACATCGTGCTTTGGCGAACCCGGCAGCATCTCGGCGAAGCGGTACAGCGCAGGACCGTCCACCAGGTTCAGCACAGACTCTGACGCCCAGCCATGATGGCCCGTCTTGCCGAGAATTCCGCGCCATACCGGTGTTGGCAGTAAATGAATGAATGGCATGCCAGTATTGAATTCAATCGGATGCCGGCGATTGGAGGTCGACACAAATACGCCTTTACGGGCGATGCGGTACAACTCCTTTACCAATGCAAATTGCCGGGCATTATTGCCGACGTGCTCAATCACTTCATTGCACACTACCCAGTCGAATGCACCGTCGGAGAATGGCAAAAGCAGTCCCTCTTCTTTGACTAACGGCGCACCGCGCTGGACCGGGCCAGTCATGGGCGGTTCAATCTGATAGGACAAAATGCGGGAGCGTTCCTTCTGGTCGCTCCACGTACTCAGGTAATCCGGCTTCTCGAACAGCGTCGCCGGCATCATGCCCACATTGAGCGTGGTGTCGTTGGCGTTACCCTTCTTGAATTCCAGAAATGACTCGAATAGTTTGCGTCGCTGTGCTGTCAGGATTCTGTCAACGAATCCCCCGGCCGGTGCTTCGCTGTATCGCGCATGGACTGCGTTCTTCATATCTTCCTTCTCCCGAGATAAAGTGGTCCGGCAAGCAGGTTTGGCGCTGCCCCTCAAACAATAGCCGGCGCAGCGAACTGCCATGCTGGATTTTCTCCTTGCACATTATTCAATGCCGCTGCAGAACAGCGATTGTGAAAACACAAGCGCCATGTCTTCGCAAGCTCGTCCATACGTTAAAAAATTTCCCAAGGGAACATTTCCGCATAACACCAGTCTATTGCCCATCAATGGCAGAACAACGCCTTGACATTGGATGGATGCATTTATCAGGAAACCATGGAACAAGTGTTAAGCGTTTTGTATGGTGTCTCCGGCCTCGCCGCGACGGCTCTGTATATCCCACAGATTTTGCGCTATCACCGCGATCCACTCATGCGCCATTCGATTTCTCTATTGACCTGGGGTGGGTGGATAGGCGTTACCCTGGTCACGATCCTGTATGCCATTTATGTCGTAAAAAGCCCATTATTTGCCCTGGTCGCCGGCATTAACGCGCTTGCGCAGCTCACCGTACTGGCATATGGCATAACAGCACGCATGTCTGGAACGCTGCACGAACACCAGGTCGGACAACCGCTGCAAACGGTAGACTCAAGCTTTTCCTGAAGCTTGGAAAGGGACCTCAGCAAGGTCTTGATATCGAGCAGCTTTATTTTCTTTCCCAATCTATAATCGGCTTTCGGCCATGTCGGGATTGGTTACACTGCAGAATGGTCTCCGCACGGCGTTATACCTTATGTTTTCTACACGCAGCCCTACCTTAATAGGCAATTCGCAGCGGCGAAGGCACGCACTATCCCTGCTTCTGGCGCTAGTGCTTGTCCCTGCCAGGCAAGGCATGGCCGACACCGGTGCGCCGCTCATTGAGGTGCAGATTGGAGTCGGACTTGCCAAGCCGCCCTATATCATGGGCGCCGGCGCAGGCGGTCTTGAATACGAAATTGCAGAGAAAGCACTGGAAGCCGGCGGCTACCGGATGGTTGCCCAACATTTGCCGCCAGCCCGCGCCCTCGCGTTGCTGCGCGCACGTCACCTCGATGGCATGCTGAGTATCACGGAAGGCATTGGTGGCGATGAATACATTTCCGACCCCTACCTGCATTATCAGAATTTTGCGATTACTCTAACCAGCCGGCAGATCCGGCTGCGCGGGATGGATGACTTACGCCTGTATTCGGTTGCTGCGTTCCAGAATGCCAGCATGGTTCTCGGCGACGCCTACAAAGACGCCGTCACCGGGCACCCAGCGTACAAGGAATATCCGCAGCAGCTGACCCAGAACAAGCTGCTGTTTACTGGGCGGGCCGACGTTGTTGTGACGGATCGCCTAGTTTTCCGATATCTGTCGCAGCAGATCGAATCGCCCATCGATTCGGTGCAAGCGTTGACTTTCCATCCCCTGTTCCCTCCAAGCCCTAGGATGGCGGCGTTCCGTAACATTGCGGTTCGTAATGGATTCAATACCGGGCTCAGGACGATTCGACAAAACGGCACCTATGGCACGATTCTCAAAAAATACCAGGAATTCCTTCAGCCCTGAGCAGCGGTTTCCTGTTATTCGTCCTTAGTGCACTGCACAGGGCATGAAAGCGAATGCAAGTACACGCGGCTTAAGAAACGTCAAATTCAGGAGTCGCGACCTGGCTTATTGAATGACCATGCCCGGCACCGTTTATACCAATCCCAAGCTGTAGTTACTTTAAAGTGATCACACCGCAAGCGACGCGCTTGCCGGAATTACCGGTAGGCTGGGTCTTCATATCATCCGGGTCGGCATGGACGATCAGCGCCTTGCCAACAATGCTGTTCGGCGCGTTTTTGGCAAGACTGAAGTCGCTCAAGGGGACTGCCAATTGCATTACTGCGTTGCCGGTTGCATTCGCGTTCAGGTTACCAAGGTCACCCGCGTGATGTTCCGAATGCGCCGGATCACCATGCGGTTTCGAGGAAGGATTGAAGTGGCCGCCGGCACTTGTTGCGTCAGGTGCGCTGCAGTCTCCCTTTTCATGGATATGGAAGCCATGCAGTCCCGGCGGTAAGCCATCGATGCGCGCATCGACGAGGATCTTGTCACCTTTCTGCACAAAACTGACGGCGCCGTTCGCCTTGTTGCCTTGAGTCGGGTTGAGCTGCGACACGGCGATGGGCGTGGGCGTTCCGCCACCATCGCTGGACTTACCGGACATACCGGCGCAGCCGGTGAGAACGACGCTGCCGAGCAGCACGCTGGAAATGATGCGCATACGAGACCTCCTTCTATTGAATGCTTTTGATTGACACGATTAAAACGTCTCCACGATTACACCAATTCTGACCCGTAACAGCACGAATGAACTCGGCGGGGGTTTCTGACCGACACGGCACAGGAGAAACGCATAATCTTGCTATCGACATGATGAGTGCAGTGTGGCCAGTCGGAAAAAGCCGCAGTTTTATGTTGTGTTGTGAATCGGGTTGGCAGCACATATTCTCATGCAACGTAACTTTTTAACAATAGGAACAGACTGTGTTTGAGCTTGCCCAAATGCACAAGGAGTGGATGCCCGCGTCAACCGATGGCACTAATACCAATCCCAACCTATAACGTGACAAATGAGATCGATGGATTTTTTTGACTGGCAAGGCGTAGGAGGAGTCAATAGCGGGCTATTGACGACGAGTGCAACGCAGGCAGGCGGAAAAAGACGCGATGTCATGGTGCGTTATGGGTTGGGATTGGTATAAGTGCCCCCTGTCAGTGTCCTGCCAGCATGACGATAGGAAGGCGCCTCAACAAAGACAATGGCTTACGGTAGAAGGACTAATGCGATAAAGGGTATTTTGATAGGTCCTCTACGTTAAAATCGTTCGCTCCATTCACCCAGGGAGAACACTTGAACAAGCGCGAATTCATCCGTGCCGGACTGGCCGCCGGAACCCTACTACCCGCCGTGGCCAACGCCAAAACCGGCAGCACGACGCGCCCAGGGCCGGCATTGCTTACCATTACCGGCGCAATCGGTGCCGGCAACCGCGGACCGCTGGACCCCGCGCTCGATCAGATGATGAAGAAGCAGGGCGTAAAATTCGACAAGGCGCACACTTTTGATTTCGCCGCGCTGGCGGCAATGCCCGCCGTCGCCATTCGTCCGACCCTGGAATATGACAGCAAGCCGCATGCATTGCGCGGCCCGCTGTTACTAGACGTGGTAAAGGCGGCAGGCGCCCGCCCGCAGGACAATGCGAAATTGCTGCTGCGTGCCGTAGACGGCTATGCGGTGGCAGTGACGGTAGCCGACCTGAAAAAACACCGCTTCATCGTCGCGACCCATCTCGACGAACGGCCAATACCATTGGGTGGACTCGGACCGCTGTGGGCAGTCTACGATGCGGATCGTTTTCCGGACATGGCGGCGCGCCCGTTAAACGAGCGCTTCGGCTGGTGCCCTTGGGGGCTCTACCACATCGAAGTGCAATAGCGCCCCGTAGCAGGATGAGCAGGCAGCCCGCCGCCTCGGTGAAGCCTTAGGCTAAGGCTTCAATACGATCTTGATACATTCATCCTGCTTGTTGCAGAAGATATCGAAGCCGTGCGGCGCTTCGTCGAGCGACATGCGGTGCGTAATGACAACCGTCGGATCGATTTCTCCTTTCTGGATACGCTCGAGCAACGGCTTCATGTAACGCTGCACATGCGTCTGGCCGGTACGGATGGTCAGCGACCGGTTCATCACCGAGCCGAAGGGGATCTTGTCGAGGAAGCCGCCGTATACGCCGGGAATCGACACTACGCCACCATTCCGGCACGCCATCAGTGCCTGGCGCAGGGCAATCGGACGATCGGTTTCCACGCTCATCGCCTGCTTGACGCGGTCGTAGGCACCCATCAACCCCATACCATGCGCCTCCATGCCAACCGCGTCGATACAGGCATCCGGCCCGCGGCCGCCGGTCATTTCCTTCAATGCGGCCGATACATCGACTTCTTCGTAATCAAGGGTGATCGCTTTCGACTTTTCACGCGCCATGCGCAGGCGCTCCGGGAAACGGTCAATCGCAATCACACGCTCGGCGCCAAGCAGATAGGCGCTCTGGATCGCGAACTGGCCGACCGGGCCGCATCCCCACACCGCGACCACGGAACCGGGCCGTATATCGCAGGCTTCAGCCGCCATGTAACCGGTCGGCAGAATATCGGACAGGAACAGTACCTGTTCGTCGGTCATGCCGTCCGGGATCTTGATCGGTCCGACGTCGGCATAAGGCACGCGCGCATATTCAGCCTGACCGCCCGCATAACCGCCGGTCAGGTGCGAATAACCGAAAATACCGGCCGGTGAATGGCCCCACATCTTTTCCGCCATCGCGGCATTGGGATTGGAGTTTTCGCAGACCGAATACAGCTTTTCCTCGCAAAAGAAGCAATTGCCGCAAGCAATGGGGAAAGGCACCACTACCCGATCGCCGATCTTCAGGTTTTTCACGTCCTTGCCAAGCTCGACAATCTCACCCATGAATTCATGGCCGATGATGTCGCCCTTCTCCATGGTCGGCACAAAGCCGTTGTACAGATGCAGGTCGGAGCCGCAGATCGCGGTCGACGTGATCTTCACAATGGCGTCGCGTGGATTAAGTATTTCGGGATCAGGCACATTGTCGATCCGCACATCCTGTTTGCCATGCCAGACATTTGCTCTCATCCTGGTGTTCCTTTCCTGAACAGTGTGCGGTTCCATGCGCCGCGCGGACCGGAAGGCTGGCCCACGGTAGTCGGAATCTCGCCGGTTTCGATGAGCCACTTGAAGCGGCGCAGGTCTTCGTCAATCTGTTGTGACGGCTCTTCACCGAACATGCCGGCGATGAGCGCACCGGCAACACCGGCCGGCGGACTGTATTGCATGACGACGCGCACAATGGTGCCGCGCCCGCCTGGCGCAGACTCGAAGCGTACGCTGCCGGCATTGTCGACATCGGCACCCTCGACCGAGCGCCATGCCAGTAGTCGACCCGGCTGATCCTCGGTGAGCTCTGCATCCCATTCCACGGTCATGCCCAGTGGCCCTGTTGCTTTCCAGTGCATGCGGTTTTCACCGGTCAGCTGCACGGATTCGATGTGCTTCATGAAGCGGGGAAACGCTTCGAAGTCATGCCAGAAGCGATAGCATTCCTCCGGCGACTTGTTGATGGTGACGGATTTTTCGACATTCACCGCGCCGCTGATAGTCGGTCCCTGTCCCATGAGTTTGCGTTGCTGATTGTCCATGCTCGACAGCAGGTCAAGTGCGGCAATCCCCGCAACGGCCGCACCGGCAATCGCAAGCCTGCGGCGCTGGGTACCGGGAGAGCGGGCTGCGGCACCCAGCATGGCGAGGTCCATCGCATCGCCGGCAACCCGGCTCCAGAGCCAGTTTGCAGGACGCCGCTGACTCAGGATGCCAACACCGGCGGTCAGCTCGCGCGCACCGATTGCGCGCATCAGTGTCGGACTCTCTGCCACGCCGATGGCACGCGAAACCTGGCGCGGCGCAAGCAGTTGTGCAAGACCGAGGCCGATGCTGAACCATCCCAATGCCTTGGCCAGCTGTTCGGCGCGTCCGGCATTGGGTGCCCGATACTGGGCGTCATAAGATGATGCGTACTGGGGGTTTGAACTGCTAAGAAAATCGTTGGCGCTCGGCAGATGATGCCCGCTCGCTGCCGGCCCGATGGGGGCCGGTCGTGCTGCCTGATCCTGCATGATGTATTCCTCCGTGGCGCTGGTCATCCGCCCGCACCTTGCTGGCTGAATGAACCACATGAATTGCGGAGCCGGCATGCAAACGCATCTTGCGGCCGGGCATGACATTTCAACAACTAAAGAGTTAGTTAGTCAGGCAATGATTCGGGGGAGTTCCCTGCAGTGGCGAGACGGGGATTGGTATTAGAACCCGTTCGCCCCGACTGGCTTGGAAAGAGGAAATAGCATCGCGCTTGCGATACCAGTCAGGAAATACATCCGTATGGAATAGAGGGAAAACGATACAGCGCGCGGCTGGCAGCTGCACTCAGGCGGGCAATCGCACAGCGTATCGGGAAATCAGGGATTGCCCTGTTGTTCGTTTTTGTCGCGCCCAAGCGTGGAGACTTGTTCGAAGGTTTCCCAGTCCAGCTCGGTGACTTCGGGCTTGGGAATGTGTCGGTAATGTTCGAGACCTTCGTTGATGTAATCGTCAGGACTTTGTTCGGCCTTGCCAGTGTCAGGTGACGCATCGGCTGCTTTATCGCCCGTCTCGGATGGCGCGGTTTCCTTGATCGGGAAGCGCCAGTAAACCTTTTCAAGCTGCAAGCCGCAGTTCTTGCGCACATGTTCGCGCAGGGTCATTTCGATAATGTGTGACAGCCGGAATCGCTTCATCGGCTCGGATTCGACAACGGCGGTAAAGGCATTGCGTCCTGCCAGGCGGGTACTGTCGCAGGCAACCTGGACACCGCTGCGACGGAAGTAATCGATGATCGTTGCGTTGATGGAGGTGATGTCACGCTGCGTACTGCGCAGCTTGGCCTTGGCCGAGACGGCATATGCGACGATGCCGATGACGAGCGCGGCAAGCAGCGCGATCAGCGTCAGGGTAATTACGTCAGCATTGAATGGCATTCTTGTTCAACCTCTGTGGCAATGGAGATTGTCCTGTCCCCCTGCATGCTTGCTGGTTCGCGGACTGCATTCGGATCATATCATTGCGCGCGGCAGAATGAATTGAATTGATGCAAAGCGGGCGGCCGATAATGGCCGCCTGTAGGACGAATTCCAACAACAATGCCAGCGCCCGGATGGCTTCAGGCGGACTTTGTCAGCAGAGTGAAATGCTCTACCGCCGGCGGCGCAGCGAAGTAGGGGCCAACGATCGCCCGCCACTCCTGGAATGCCGGCGACTGGCGGAAGTCGACCGTATGGTTTTCCAGCGTCTCCCAGAAAATCATCAGCACGTAGCGGTCGGGCGATTCAATGCCCTTGTTGACCTTGTAACCCTGAAAGCCTTTGGCCCTGGAAATGACTTGTTCCACACCACGCTGGATGGCGGCGTCGAATTCAGCCTGCTTGCCGGGTTGGATGCGGATGTCTGCGAGTTCGAGAATCATGTTGTTCCTTGCGGTGATTGGTTCGGTTTGGAATTATTACATCTTATGTTGCCTTGGGTTCGCCACTGCCGTACCCGAGGGAAAAATCCTGGACAAGTGGATGTTTTACCGGACCTGAACCGCCAGCGCTGCCGCAGGAGCGCAACACCGCTTACCTCGAAGCCCTTGCAACTGAAGGTGCTGCTTTAACACTACGTTTGCGCGGTGCAGTCTTGCGCGCTTTGACCGTTTTTTCCTTGGCTGTACTCGAAGATGGCATGCTCAGACGCTGTTGCAGCAAGGCCACCACGGCGGCCTCCTCAGGTCCGAGCGCATGGAGGTCAGTTTTTAACTCATCCCGTGCCCGCTGTTGCAAGGCATGCAGCATGGTGCCGTCAAGATAGGATTCAATCACCGCCGGATGCACATAGCATTTGCGGCAGATGCTGGGTGTATTGCCGAGTTTTTCGGCGACCGATTCGATGGCGCGCACGACATTCTTCTTGGCCTGCGCTTCCGAATCGAACTTTTCGTATTCCTGCAGTGCCAGGGCAGCGAGCACGGTTCCGGACCAGGTACGAAAATCCTTGGCTGTGTAGTCTTCGCCGGTGATGCTGCGCAGGTAATCGTTGACGTCGCTCGATCCGATCGTACGCTGCTCGCCATCATCATCGACGTACTGAAACAGATCTTGCCCCGGCAAGTCCCGCGTCTTTCGGATAATGCGCGCCAGTCGCGGATCATCCACCTTAATCGTATGGTTGACGCCACTTTTGCCACGGAACCGGAATTCGACTTCCGAGCCGTCGATACGGACATGGCGGTCACGCAGCGTGGTCAGGCCGAATGACTTGTTCTGCCGTGCGTATTCCTCATTGCCAATCCGCATCATGGTGGCCTGCAGCAGGTAGACGATGGTAGCCAGCACTTTTTCCCGCGGCAGTCCGGGGAGCTTCAATGCCTTGTCGACTTCCTTGCGAATGCCCGGCAAAGCCTGCCCGAAGCTGATCATGCGTTCGTACTTGGCCTCATCGCGTACGCTGCGCCAGCGCGGATGATAACGGTACTGCTTGCGCTTCTTGGCGTCCCGGCCGGTTGCCTGCAGATGCCCGTTGTCCCATGGACAGATCCAGACATCGGTCCACGCCGGCGGTATTGCCAGCGATTTAATACGTGCAAGTGTCACTTCATTAGCGACCGCTTTGCCGTCTGCGTCGATATAGCGAAACCCTTCACCATGCGGACAGCGCGTAATGCCGGGAATATTATCTGCGACATAGCGAAGACCGATCTGCTTGGCAACCGAGGGGATATCTTGAACCGGAGGAGAGGCTGTCGTCATGAGCTTGCTGGCAGGAGAGGCGAGCTCTCACTTTACCGTTACAGCTTTTGCCTGCCGTGAGCGAAGTCAACTAGTGCTAGGCAACATCCCTTCAGAAACACGCCTTTCAGAAACGTGAACCTTTTTCCTGAAGAAAAGCCAGTTCTTCCGGCGTAGAGGTACGGCCCAGTATGTCATTTCGATGTGGGAAACGGCCAAAGCGGCGAATGACTTCACGATGGCGAAGCGCAAAATCATGGAAGCCGGCGAAAGTGTCGCGGTGTGGTGGCGGCGCCTTGGCGAGCAGTTCGGCAAACAGCTCGACTGCATGATCCTGGTCGTCGAGCGACTCGGAATGCTCAAGCGGAAGAAAAAAGAAGACCTGCTCAATCGGCCTCAGTGTTGCATAAAGACCGTCGCCCAATCCTTGTTTGCACCAGGCCAGCGCGAGCGCATCGAAGGCAAACGAGCGCGGCGTCTCACGGTACATGTTGCGTGGAAACTGGTCAGTGAGCAGGATCAGCGCAAGCAGGCCTGCCGACGTGTCGGCCCAGTCATCGAGAGCATGCGACGCAGCCTTATCCGTCAATGTGGCGAAGCGCTCGCGCATGGCAAGGTCGACGGCGGCATTCTTGCTCCACCACAGTTTTGCCTGTCCATCGGCGACTGCCTTGTCGTCAGCCTCGGAACCGAACCAGAAATCAAGAATGGTGGCAACATTTTCCATACAGGGGCTTTCGTTGGATAGGGTAGCCAATGATAGCGGAGCGAAGCCAGGCGTGCCGGCAGGATCAGGGCCACTGAAACCCGCACTCATTTCGGCGCAGCCGGCGACCGGCTTCGCGCCATGTCGCTTGCGCTAGCCCTCTATACGTCCAGCGATGCAGTGACGCGTTTGTCGATCTCGGGCGAAGGCGCTGTGCCCAAGGGGATGCTGATGCGCAGTACCGTCCCATTCCCCGGCATGCTTTCGATATGCAATTCGCCACCGAGAATCGTAATGCGCTCTTCAATGCCGACCAAACCAAAGCGGTGCGCCTTGCGGCGATCCCCGGGGTACATGCCGACTCCATTGTCCCTGATGGCCATGGTCAACAGGCGCTGGTCGACGCGCAACTCGATACTCACAAAGGTGGCGCGTGCATGCCTGCCGATATTATTGAGAGATTCCTGCAGTATCCGAAAAGCGGCGGTAGCGTGTGCATCCGGCACCGAGTCCGTTGCTCCGTCATCGGTCATCAGCAATTCACACGGTATGTGGTTGCGTGTCTCGAACTGCCTGACTTGCCATTCGATGGCCGCCTGCAAGCCGAGGTCGAGCACAGATGGCCTGAGGTTGTTCATGATGCTGCGAATCGATTTCATCGTCATGTCGATGTATTCCAGCGCGGTCGATGCGCGCTCCTTGAGGGCCGGATGACGGCTGCCGGCGCGTTCATGCAGGCTGGCGACGTCAAGACGCAAGGCCAGCAGGTTTTGCCCGAGTTCGTCATGGATTTCGCGGGCAATGCGCTTGCGTTCATCCTCGCGGATACGTTCCTGGTAAGCGGCGAGTTCGCGTAACGTCGCTTGCGAATCGCGCAGGGCTGCCTCGGCCTTCTTGCGCTCGTCGACTTCATGTTCGAGCCGGGTAATGACTTCTCGCAATTGACTCTGTGCGGGCAATCTCGCAGCCTTGGGAATCACCGGCAACATCAGCAATGCGGTGACGATGGCGATGATGGCGGTCGCGGCGTTGAGCAAAGCAGCCAGCCAATACTCTGCTCGCCAGTGCGTGAGGATGGAAGCGAAATGCGTGCTGCCGGCGAGGAAAATGAAAAGTGAAAACATGCCGAACATCCAGCGGAACTGGGTGTGCGGTCGCTTGCGGAGGAAGTAGAGTAGAGAAATCGAGATCAGGTAATACGCGAAGCCGATGGTCGCGTCCGGGACCAGGTAGGTCCAGAGCAGGTCACCATTCCAGAGAAAGCCTTCCCCAAGCGGCCGGAAGCCGCCTTCTGAAAACCATTGGGCAAAAACGTTCGACACCCTTGTCTCCCTCTCGCTATACAGACATGGCCGGTCCACAACACCGATCAATAATGCCTGAGTGACGCCAGACATGCATGTCTGGCAACAGAGGATTTCCTCTAGATCAGCGTTGCTCTACCGTTGCTGCGGCCGCAGCGGCAGCGGGTATGGGGCGTCGCCAAGCCACCTTTTGTTTATAAGAATCAGTGTAGCAGGAGGAAGGGCCAGATTTCCATATTGCTAATTTTCAACATGTTGGAGGCCCCAGTATCGTTTCCTGCAAGCATATCCACGGCCCATCCATCGACAGTCACGGCATTTCGCCGGCATTCCCTGACCGTCATATCATCATCAGCCTGAGTGTCGCGCGATACGAACGGGATGAATCTCCCGCCGACTTTTTAGTCTTGCCGATTACGCGCTGTACAGGGCTGAGACCAACGGCTGCAACCGTTTACAGGTTGCGCTGATTACAGAGCCACTCGGGCGTCGAATGTCGATGCCGGTAAAGAGACGATCTAATGTGACGTCCCAGATTGGAATCGGTATAAGGCGGAAGTCAGAGGAAGTGTGAAAGCGGTGCACAGAAATAAAAAAAGCGGCGCCGGTGCGCCGCTTCTTATTTTCGCAACTGACAGGAAATTACCAACCCAATCAATAGCTGATCAATAGCTGGTCAGCGGTACTGGCTGCTGGTTCTTGAAGGTGAACACAGTCACTGGAGATTGCTTCATGTTGCCTTTTTCATCGAACGAGTAAGTACCGGCGACGCCCTTGAAGGAACCCTTACGGATTTCGGCGTTGACCTTGACCGGATCGACAGAGCCGGACTTCTTCATTGCGTCGGCGAACATCATCATGCCGTCATAGAAGGATGCAGCGTAGACGTCCGGGTCCTGGTTGAAGCGCTTCTTGTACTTGGCCTTGAATTCCGGGCCGGAAGCTGCCTTGTCGAGGATTGCGCCGCCCTGTGCGCAGAGGACGTTTTCGCCGACTGCATCACCGCCCAGCTTACCCATTTCAGCTGCACAGATGGTATCGCCACCGAGCAGTTTGGCGTTCAGGCCGAGCTGCTTCATCTGACGTGCCATCGGGCCACCCTGCGGTGCATAGCCGCCGAGGAAGACCGCTTCGACCTTCTTCGACTTCAGGTTGGTCAGGATCGCGGTGAAGTCCGATGCCTTGTCGTTGGTGAACTCGTGACCCAGCACGTTCATGCCAGAAGCCTTGGCCTGTTTCTTGAACTCTTCGGCGACGCCCTGGCCGTATGCGGTACGGTCATCGATCACGGCGACGTTCTTCAGTTTCAGTTCCTTGGCAGCATACAGCGCCATCTTGGAGCCGAGCTGGGTATCGCTGGCGTTGATACGGTACAGGGTCTTGTAACCCTGTTCGGTGATCTTTGGATTGGAGCCCACTGTAGCGACAATTACGCCAGCATCGTTATAGACGCGCGATGCGGGAATGGCGACACCGGAGTTGTACGGACCGACAACGAACTTGACGCCGCTGTCGACCAGCTTCTGCGCGACGTTGACGCCAGCCTTCGGATCACCCTGGTCGTCTTCGCTAACCAGTTCAAACTTGATCTTCTTGCCAGCGACGGTGATCGGATTGGCGTTCAGTTCTTCCACGGCAAGACGGGCGCCGTTTTCATTGTCCTTGCCCGCGAACGACTGGGAACCGGACAACGGCCCGCTGTGCCCAATCTTGACGACGGTTTCTTGTCCGTATGCCATACCCACCATGCCGGCGAGAGCGAGGCCACCAATAATCTTGTTGAGGTTCATGCGTTTTCCTTGTTGAAGTCTCTGTCGACGGCACGTCCGGTTATGTCGGCAAGCGCCAGCGTTATGAAGTGGTTAAGTTACGGATGTGGATTATGGACAAGGTTTCGGCAAATTATCTTGCGTTCTTTTGCCCGAATCCCGACATTTTTGACGATAAATTTTCCTGTAACCGGCAATTTCAAATTAAATTTGGCGTCTGACGATCAATGCGGAATAGCAAGTCCATGCACAATATGCAAAATCACGGAATCGCGAATGTTTATCAGGACATTCCCGCCGCGCTTGCCGATGAACTCATTCAAACCTTGGCCGGTGCTGGCGGGGTGCGGATTGAGCGTATCGTATCGCGCGGCCATTGTTCTTCCCCGGGATTCTGGTATGAGCAGGCAGAACACGAATGGGTGCTGCTGCTCAAAGGCGAAGCCTGCCTGCGCTTCGAACGCGATGACCGCAAGCTGTTGCTCGCCGAAGGCGACCACGTGACTATTCCGGCGGGCGAACGCCACCGCGTAGAATGGACAAGGAATGATGGTACCGACACGGTTTGGCTAGCCGTTTTTTATGCACAGGCGGCCGACAAATGATCCCCCTCGATCTGCCAGCGGCTACCAGCACCCATCCCATAACAAAAATCCCTTGCCTGAATCCTCAATGAACCGTGACCTGTCGTCCTCGCAACCACTACCGCCAGCGCCATTCGGCCCGCCGGAAGGCGGTTGGCGCCGGTAGACAGAGGTTTCAAGACTAGATTGACGTAATGGAATAACCAATGACAGTGACAAGTGTGAAGAAGTACCAGACGCAGCAGAGCTTTGAAAGCGATCCCTCTGCCTATCTTGGCAAGCCGGAGCCAGGTTTGCGCGAGCGATTATTCGTCATTATCTTCGAGGCAGACACGCGCGCCGGCAAAGTGTTCGACTTTGGCCTGATTGCTGCCATCCTGATCAGTGTGTTCGTCGTCATGCTAGATAGTATCCAGGCAATCAGTGAAAGACACGGTCTTGCACTCCACCGGATCGAGTTGATCTTCACCATCGCCTTCACTCTGGAATACATTGCGCGCTTATCCTGCGTACGCCATCCGATACGCTACGCTACCAGTTTTTTTGGCGTCATCGACCTGCTGTCGATTATTCCGACTTATGCCGCCTTATTTATACCGGAGCTGCATTCTCTGATCGATCTGCGCCTGCTGCGGCTTTTACGCATGTTCCGCCTGCTGAAGCTGACCCAATACGTCGAGGAATACACCATGCTTGTCCAGGCGCTGGTGGCCAGTCGGCGCAAGATTTTTATCTTCCTATCGGTGGTGGTCATCATTGTCATTTTCAATGGCACCTTGCTCTACGTGATTGAGGGCGGACCTGGCACAAATTTCAGCAGCATTCCGACTTCGGTATATTGGGCCATTACCACTGTTACTACAGTTGGCTATGGTGATGTCGCCCCCATAAGTTCCGCTGGTCGGGCAGTCGCTTCCTTCACAATGTTAATAGGCTGGAGCATTCTCGCTGTCCCCACGGGCATCATCACCACGGAGATGACAGTGCAAAGAGTCGGTAATCGGCTAACGACACGTACTTGCCCGGAGTGCCTCACATCGGGGCTGGATGCTGACGCCAACTACTGTAAGCGCTGCGGTACCGGCCTGCCTCCGTACCAGCAAGAGTGAATTTAATTTTGGAAGGGGCGCTCGCGGCCGGTATTGTAACTACCGAGATGACGACGCAGCGGCTCAACCTGACCGCGAGCTTGCGCCGGCGCGCACGCATCTGCGAAATCTGCGGTAGCGAAGGCCATGATGACGACGTCCGATTCTGCAAGGATTTCGGCGCGTCCATGCCTGCCGGCGGCCAGCAATAACGGACATACTGACCGACTAGAAAACAGGGAAACCGCATGGATCTGATTATTCGCGACGCCACGCTGCCCGATCGTACCCGGGCTGATATTGCCATTGTCGCAGGCCGTATTGCCGCTATCGGTACCGATCTCGCCTTGCATGCGAGGCAGGAAATCGATGCTGGCGGTGACCTGGTGACACCTCCTTTCGTCGATGCGCATTTCCATATGGACGCGACGCTCAGCTATGGGCTACCGCGTGTCAACCAGTCGGGCACGCTGCTCGAAGGGATTGCCTTGTGGGGCGAATTGAAGCCGATGCTGGCGCAGGAAGCACTGATCGAACGGGCGATGCAGTATTGCGACTGGGCGGCGGCACGCGGCCTGCTGGCAATTCGTACCCATGTCGACGTCTGTGACGATCGCCTGCTGGCGGTCGAGGCGCTGCTGGAAGTGAAGCGCCGTGTCGCGCCGTATATCGACCTGCAGCTGGTCGCGTTTCCGCAGGATGGCCTGTTGCGTAGCCCGACCGCGTTCGACAATCTCAAGCGCGCGATCGCGATGGGCGTCGATGTGGTCGGCGGCATACCGCATTTCGAACGGACCATGGCCGACGGTGCCGAATCGGTGCGGCTGCTGTGCGAATTCGCCGCCGACAAGGGCTTGCGTGTCGACATGCATTGCGACGAATCCGACGATCCGCTGTCTCGCCATATCGAAACCCTGGCCTACCATGCAAACCGGCTCGGCCTGCATGGACGCGTCGCCGGTTCTCACCTGACCTCGATGCATTCGATGGATAACTACTACGTCAGCAAGCTGCTGCCGTTGATTCGTGAAGCCGGTGTCGCCGCAATTGCCAATCCGCTCATTAACATCACGCTGCAGGGCCGTCATGACACGTATCCGAAGCGGCGCGGCATGACACGGGTGCCGGAACTGATGGCGGCCGGCATCGACGTCGCTTTCGGTCATGACTGCGTTATGGATCCCTGGTACGGGCTGGGCTCCGGCGACATGCTGGAAGTCGCGCATATGGGCTTGCATGTCGCGCAGATGACCAGTCAGGAAGGCATGCTGGCCTGCTTCAACGCGGTGACGGAAATCCCGGCCCGCATTCTCGGGCTGGAAGACTATGGCTTGCAACCCGGCTGCCATGCGGATCTGGTCATTCTTGACGCCGGCGATCCGATCGAAGCGATCCGCCTGCGGGCGGCAAGACGCTATGTGATCCGGCGCGGGCGCGTCATCAGCCAGTCACCCGCCGTACGCGCCAGCCTCGATTTGCCAGGTCGCCCCGGGACCGTGGATTTCCGGCTCGCTCGCTAAGCGGCAACGGCGCGTGGCATACTGTGCCGACGCAGATCAGAACAGGAACCGGCGCGCTACGGTTGACTCGATAAGTAAGCATGCAAGCGGGCCGGTATGAGGGAGATGAACAAAAAAACCTATCAGCGCGTGGCTGTCGCCACGCTTGCCGTGCTGAGCCTGCTTGCCATCGCGGCCTTTGCGGGATTGCATGTCGCCACCAAGGTATTGAAGGAACAGGTGCTTCAGGCACTCGGACCGGATAGCGAAGTCGCCGAGGTGCTCGTCGGCTGGTCAGCGGTCGAGGTGCGCGGTATACGTATCGCCAGTCCCAAGGGATGGCCGGTGGCGGATGCCTTGCGGGCAGACCGGGTGGTGATCGAGCCGGATCTGATCGGCCTGTTTTCTGCGCGCGTGCATGTACGCCGTATCACGGTCGACCGTGCCTATGTCTCAGTGTTGCGCTCCCGCGACGGCAAGCTGCGGGTGTTGCCCAGCCTGCTTGAAAAATCTGCGCAAGCGGGGCAGCCGGCATCCGCCGGCACCCCGATTTCCATCGGCCTTATCGAACTGCGTCAGGGCGAGCTTGAATTCTATGACGCGACTGTCCGCCAGCCGGCGCACAAAACCCGGATCGAGCAAATGCATGCACGGATTGATGACCTGCACCTGCCGGCGCTTTCAGGCCGTACCCGCATCCAACTTGACGGTTCGATCAAGGGCGTGAAGCGCAACGGCAAATTGCTGATCGACGGCTGGGCCGAAATCGCTGACCGGAACTCCGAAATCACTACCAAGCTGCAGGGGGTGGATCTGATCGCACTGCAGCCTTACCTGATCAAGGCCTCGGAAACCGGTGTGCGACGCGGGACGCTGGACCTGAAACTGAAGTCGACCGTGCGCAGCAACCGTCTGCATGCGCCAGGCACCGTGACATTGACGGGACTGGAACTGGCGCCGGCGGGTGGTGCCTTCGGCACTTTCATGGGTGTACCACGCCAGGCGGTCATTGCCAGCTTGAAGAACCGTCACGACCAGATCCGTATCGATTTCAGCCTGGATGGCAATCTCGATGATCCGCGATTTTCGCTTAATGACAGCATCAACCGGCGTATCGGCACCGCAGTGGCCGAGAGTCTCGGCATCAGCCTGGAAGGCTTGACGCAGGGTGTCGGTACCGCTGCCCAAGGCTTGGGTGGAATGGTAAAAAAATTGTTCAAGCCTTAGCCCGACACCAGAAACCCGCCCTGACATCCTTCTCTTTCCTCTTGCAGGCATGCTCAAAATATTGCCTGCAAGACACAAATTCGCAAACTGCTATACTTTCGTCAACTTGAAGGTTTTCACTACGGCGCTGGTTCTTTACCTGTGATCTGTTAAAGAGCAATGTGGTTGCGCTAAAACCCTTCCATCACCGCGGGGCAAACCGGTCGAAAGACCGGGACGCAAAGCTTCCGGCCTAACAGAGGATTTCCTCTCACGGTAGCGGGGCCGCCTTCCGAAGCGAAGCCAAGCCTCTACCTTTGGCATGCCTTGCATAGTTCTATTGTGAGCCGACATGTCCAAAGCCAGCATTGCCCTGTTTTTCGTTTCCGCACTGATGACCTCCCCGGTATTGGCGTCATGCGGCTTTGTGCAATCCGGCGATACGATGACCATCGTCGTCGGCGGCAACACCTCTTCCTGCTTTTCTTCGGAATTCCGCGAAGCCTTCAAGGCTAATATTCAGGCGGCACTCGGTGAAAGCGATGCTGTCGTGGCCGGGCAAAAGAAACCTTTCGATCATCGCACCCGCAATGGCAACAAGCTGTGGGCGCTGGCCGAACGCCATCATCAGGCGACTGCCGGCGGCCGGTATTTCGGCCAGGGTCGATAGAGCTATTTTAGTCAATACCACGTAGATTCTTTTCCATGGATCGACGGCCGGCGTTCGCTCAGATCGCCAATTTGCCATCAAAGTTGTCCCCAAAACTGTGGTTTTTGCGCTAACGTAGAGTACCTCAGGAGGATATGCGGCATGTCGCTTTCAGCAGCACAGATTGAACAGTTCAGGACGGATGGCTACTTGGTTTTCAGGAAGCTGGCATCACCAGCGGCTTGCGCAAGCATGCTGGCCGTAACGCAGGCGCATCTGCAGCAAGCGCTGGCGCCGGTCGAATACGAAGCCGAAGTCGGTTACGCCGGCGCGCCCGCTTCGCTTGATGCACCGGGTGGCCGGACCGTGCGCCGGCTGCGTGCCGCGTACCAGCGCGATCCGTCGTTTCGCGCATGGGCCGAAGATCCTCGTCTCATTGAATGGTTGCGCGAACTGCTCGGCGAACCGGTGTGCCTGACGCTGGCACACCACAATTGCGTGATGACCAAGCACCCCAACTTCGGCACCGCGACGGGCTGGCATCGCGATATCCGTTACTGGTCGTTTACCCGTAATGAATTGATCTCGGTCTGGCTGGCGCTCGGCAGCGAAAAGGAAGCCAACGGCGCACTGAAGGTGATTCCTGGTTCCCACCGGCTGGACATCAAGCGCTCCCAACTCGACGAGCTCGATTTCCTGCGGCCGGATGTGCAAGAGAACCAGGCGATCTTTGCCGGCGGGTCGACGGTGGAACTGGAACAGGGAGATGTGCTGTTCTTCCACAGCGGTCTGTTCCATGCAGCGGGAAAAAATAATGGCGCTGCAGTGAAGAATTCAGTGGTGTTTGCCTATCGTGGCGAAAGTAATCTTCCCCTTGCCGGAAGCCGCTCGGCGCAAGCAGGCGACGTCTGCCTGGGATAGACATTATCGACTACGTCAGTGAACTCCGTAGCCATGGGGCGGGCCTCGCCTGATGCACCGGCGGGTCCGCTGTCATGCGCTACAACCGTATCCCAAACACGTCCTTCAGACCCGTGCTCCCGACCGGCGTCAATTGCAGCACCCTCGCCTGCTGTCCGCGCAACAACCATTTTTCATCCAGCATGCGTTGCAACAGCGCGGCACCCAGTGCGCCGCCAAGATGGAACTGACGTTCGCTCCAGTCGAGACAACCGCAGGCGAACTGACGCTTTGTTCCTCGCAATGCTGACAAGTCCATGCCAAGCCGGGCGAAGGCCTTTTCACCCTTTGCGGAAACGTCAAAGTTTTTTTCGCTGCGCGTCAGCAGGGCTTTCTGCTCCATCTGCATGAGCAGGCTGACAGCCAGTTCTCCAGCGAGATGGTCATAACAAGTACGGGCAAAACGCATGGCCGGTGGTGTACCGCGCGAGGCCGGCACTGGTTTCAGCGCGGGACGCGGGGCAATCGCCGCCAGCGACTCCAGCGCCACGCCAACCGTATGGCTGGCAAGCCGGTAGTAGCGGTGCCGCCCCTGGGTTTCCACCTGCAGCAATTCCGCTTCGACCAACTTGGACAAGTGGCCGCTGGCGGATTGCGCCGAGACATTGGCCGCAAAGGCAAGCTCGCCAGCGGGTCGGGCTCGACCATCGATCAGTTGCCATAACATCGCGGCGCGCGCCGGTTCGCCGAGCAGGGCGGCGACCTTTGCAATCTGTACGGCGGATTCCATGCTTCACCTCAGGATGAAATATCGGAGAGGTCACCATCGTATCATTCCTCCATCAGCAACGGAGAATGGACAACGGAGGTCACCATGTATGCAGTCGTGTTTGAAGTATTGCCATCCGCCAGCGGTTATCAGCACTATCTGGATACGGCCGCCGCCCTGCGTCCGCGCCTTGATGAAATACCCGGCTTTGTGTCGATCGAACGCTTCTGCAGCATGACGCACTCTGGCTGGATACTTTCCCTGTCGCTCTGGCAAACCGAAGCCGCGCTGGTGCAATGGCGCAATCATGGCGAACACCATGCTGCCCAGGAAGCCGGACGGGCTTCAGTGTTCGACGACTATCGGCTACGTGTCGTACGCATGGTCGATGCCGGGACATCCCGAGCGGAAAACAGCCCGCTCCTTGTAATGCATGAACATCCTGCCAATCCCAGCATCCCATGCAACAAACGATTTGACAGTCTGGTTACTCCTGGCAAACACATCGACCTGTGGGAAACCGATGCGGCATCGGTCGAACAGCTTTTACCACCAGCCGCCTCGGAGCGTATCTGGTGCGCAAACGTACTGCGCGACTACGGCCTGTTCGACAGGCAGCAGGCACCACAACATTTTCCTGCCGTGACGCGCGGCTAACGTCTGATCAACAGTACAAACTGGAGAAAACATGGCAATCATGAGCAAGGTGTTATTCCTGCAATCCGAAGTCACCGATCCCTATCCCCTTTACGCAACGCGGCGTGCGCAGCAGCCTGTCAGCTGGAGTCCCGAAGACCACGTATGGGCGGTGTACGGCTACAACGAGTGTACGGCCTTGTTGCAGCATCCCGCTGCCATGATCCCGCCGCAACATACAGAAAAGAACCAGGCGCTCAACGAGGCGGCGCGCATGCTGGTCGCGCGGCTGGCACGTGTTGCCAATCCGCCAGTGCATCCGGTATTGCGCCAGTCAGTGATGGGTTTGCTTGCCCAGCTGCAGCCGCTTGCCATCGACGCCATGCTGTCGCGCCTGCTGGGTGCTTCAAAAGAAATCGATTGGGTCGATACGGTATGCCGCAAGCTGCCGGCAATGGCCGTCATGCAAGGGTTGGGATTTACCGAAGGCGACATCGCGTTGCTGCTTCCACAGACGGAACCACTGACAAAAGTCATGCTGCCCGAGAAGACGGCGGCACAAGCAAAGGAAGCCAGCGATGCTGCGGAGTCGGCACTGGCAATCGCCAGACGCCATATTCTTGCCCACCCCTTGCTTCGGACGCTGGCACAGGACCAGGATGCGCTCGACACGCATGCGGTCAACCTGATCGGCCTGCTTATCCAGAGCGTCGATGCAGGGCGTGGCTTGCTTGGCAATGCGATGCTGCAGGCGTTGCGGCATCTTTCGGCCGGAGCAACGCCCGACCGGAAAACCTGCGAGCAACTGGTGGTGGAAACCCTGCGTTTCGATCCGCCGATTCACAATACGCGCAGAATCATGGCGGACGATGTGCGTCTCGGGGGGCAAGTCTTGCAGCGAGGCGATGCGGTACTGGTGGTGATGGCGGCCGCCAATCGCGATCCGGCGGTCTTCGAACGCCCCGAGCAATTCGACCCCGTTCGCACAAACAACGACAAGCACTTGAGCTTCGGCACAGGCATCCATGAATGCGCTGCCCGGCATTTTTCCGTGGCGCTTGCCACACAGACGCTGGCTACACTATTTAGCCGCACGCGTGTGCGGCTCATGCCACAGGACATTGCGTATGCACCCATGGTCAATGCGCGCTTACCGCAGCGGATGATGCTGGCGCTTGGCTGAAGCGCAATTCAATCTCGACTGGACCCGGCAGCTCAGCGGATGAACGGCCCAAGCAGCAAACGGGCGACGCCAAACATCTGGTTCAGGAATTGGGATTGTGCTTCGCTGACCATGCGCTGGTAAGCGTCACGGTTGATCGAGCCTTCGCATTCCTGCGAGCTGAGCCTGCCATCCTGATAGCGCGTCTCATGCATTTTGACGTGTACCTGGCCGTCCTGCGAAAACACTTCCGTCGATGAATAGCGAAAGGTAACTAATCCGCTTGGCATAGTGAACGGAAATTGCTGCACCGGCGGCCATACGTCCTGGCGTACGGGTTCGCTGCGCTGTTGCGGTTGTGGTTGCAGTTGTTGCTGCGGTTGGTGATCGAGTTCCCACTTCATACGGTATCTCCAATGATCAGGTGACCGATGGCTTCATGCAGCGCATCGTCCACCGTTTCCAGCCAGACGAAGCGCAATCCCTTGCGCGCGGCTTCGGGAATATCGTCCATGTCCTTGCGATTGCGGGCCGGCAGCATGACGACCTTGATACCGGCCTGCAGCGCGGCGAGGACTTTTTCCTTGACGCCGCCCACCGGCAGCACCAGGCCGCGCAGGCTGATCTCGCCGGTCATCGCGCAATCGTGGCTGATCGGCTTGTCGCGCACCAGCGAAGCGAGCGCAACGTAAATCGCCACGCCGGCACTGGGCCCGTCCTTGGGCATTGCACCGGCAGGCACATGCACATGGATGTCATGTTTGTCGAAGACCTCGGGATCGACCTGGAGTTCAGCGGCGTGTGCCTTGACCAGCGTGAGTGCGGCCTGCGCACTTTCCTTCATGACATCGCCAAGCTGACCGGTGAGGATCAGCTTGCCGGAACCGGGCATGCGGCTGGCCTCGATGAACAGGATATCGCCGCCGGCCGGTGTCCACGCGAGCCCGGTGGCCACCCCCGACAGGCTGGTACGGAGAGCCAGCTCGCTTTCAAATTTTGCCGGTCCAAGGATGTCGACCAGATCGCCTGCATCGACCGTCACCTGCTGCGCCGATCCTTCTGCCACCCGCATTGCCACGTGCCGGAAGACATTGCCGATTTCGCGTTCGAGATTGCGCACACCGGCTTCACGTGTGTAGTCGTGAATCAAGGCGTCGATCGCGTCATCGGTGATCCGGCATTGTTCCGCTCGCAACCCATCAGCATCAAGTTGCCGGTGGATCAGATAACGGTGTGCAATCTGTTTTTTTTCCTCGGATGTATATCCAGGCAGATGCAGCACTTCCATCCTGTCCAGCAAGGGGCCGGGGATGGTGTCGAGCATGTTGGCCGTGCCGATGAACATCACCTTGGATAAATCGAAAGGCTGGGCCAGATAATTGTCGCGAAAACTGCCGTTCTGTTCCGGATCAAGCACTTCCAGCAACGCCGCGGCCGGGTCGCCATGCATGCCACCGCTGCCGAGCTTGTCCATCTCGTCGAGCATGACCACGCAGTTGTTGGTGCCGGCCTTACGCAACGCCTGGATGATATTGCCGGGCAATGCGCCGACATAGGTACGGCGGTGGCCGCGGATCTCGGCTTCGTCATGCACGCCGCCAAGGCTCACGCGGGCAAACTTGCGTCCGGTCGCACGGGCAATGCTCTGGCCGAGCGAGGTTTTGCCGACACCGGGTGGACCGACGAAACACAGGATGGGGCTCTTTCCTCCCGGATTAAGCTTGCGCACCGCGAGATGTTCGAGGATGCGGCGCTTGACCTTGAGCAGGCCGAAATGGTCTTCATCAAGAATATTGCGCGCGGCTGCAATATCGATGCGGTCTTCGCTGCTGATCGCCCAGGGCAATTCCGTCATCCATTCCAGATACGTGCAGAGCATCGAATATTCCGCTGCCGCTTCGGGCATGCGCTTGAGGCGCTGCAACTCCTTGCGGGCATGCGCTTCGACGTCTTGCGGCATTGCTGCGCGGGCAATGCCTTCGGAAAGCTTGTCGAGCTCGGCATTCACGCTTTCTGCTTCACCAAGTTCATCCTGGATGGTCTTGAGTTGCTCGCGCAGCAGGAACTCGCGCTGGCGGTCTTCCATTCTTTCCTTGGTCTGGGCGCTGATTTCCTCGGACAGGCGCAGCACTTCAAGGCGCGCGGACAATGCATCGAGCACCTTGTCTAGGCGCGCAGACAAGTCATCGGTTTCCAGGATTTCCTGTTTCTGTTGCAAGGGCAGGTCAACCAGTCCCGCAACAAAGTCGGCAAGCGCGGTAGCGGAGCCCATGTTCTGCGTTGCGGCAACCAGTTCGGCGGAGGCCTGCGGCAACAAATCAATGACTTCCGCGGTTAACTGCTTGAGGGGAATCATCCGTGCTTCGATGGCATTGCCGTCGTCGATAGAATCCTCGATCCGTTCGACACGCGCTACCAAAAATGGAAATCCTTCCAGGAATTCCAGCACGCGGATCCGCTGTTGCCCCTGGCATACGATGTAATGCCCACCCTCTTCGGAAGTGATATAGCGCATGATGCTGGCGGCCGTACCAACCTGGTACAACTCATCGGCACGTGGCGTGTCAACTTCAGAGTCGTGCTGCAGTAGCAAGCCGATCTCGCGATCGGTGCGCACCGCTTCCCGCGCCGCGGCGATCGACGCCTCGCGGCCCATGCTGATCGGCACGATCATGCCGGGAAAAAGCACGAGGTAACGCACCGGAATGATGACCATTGCATCGTGCGGCAATTTCGGCAGGATGGCGGGTGAGGACTTGATGTCCTCCATGGTCCTGGTGCTTTCGCCGCCCAGGCTCGCTTCGAGTATATGTATTTGCTCCGGCTTGATCATGTCACGTCCCAAGATTGGCCGGATACGGTCGTGCAGATGCACGGCGCTCTCGGCTGACTTGTTGGACATGGAAGGGCAGACCCTGTTCCTATGAAAGCCCGAATCCGGCAACTGACGACGCGAAGCTAAACCATTGTCAAACTAAGGAACGGAAAAGAGGCGGCATAGACGCGCAACGGGCTGTCATTGAAGGGCATTGAGCCGCCATCGATGCGATGAGAGGGGAAGACAGGAACATCGATTGCACCACTGCCAGCGCGCCGCAGCGGCGCATGAACGCAGTGGCACCAGCCTGCTTATACCAGGCCTTCGAACAGCAGGACGTCAACCGGATCACCGGCATTGACGCTGCCCTGTTCGTGATGCAGGACGACCATGCAGTTGGCTTCGGACATCGAACGCAGAATGCCGGATCCCTGTGCGCCCGTAATGCGCACGCGCTGCAGGCCATCCTCACCAACGGTCAGGATGCCGCGCTGATATTCGGTACGTCCGGGCTTCTTGCGGATCGCCGACTCGGACACGGCGCGCATCAGCGGCAATGGCGTATCATCCGCGCCCATCATGCGCAGCAGCGCCTGGCGGGCGAAGAAGTAAAAGGTCACCATCACCGCAACCGGATTGCCCGGCAAGCCGAACAGGTAAGCGCTCCTGCCATTCGAGGAAATCTTGCCGAATGCCATTGGGCGTCCGGGCCGCATGCCGATTTTCCAGAACGTCACATCGCCCAGCGTCGCCATCATTTGCTTTGTGTAATCGGCTTCACCGACCGATACACCGCCGGATGTGATCACGGCGTCGGCGTTTTCGCATGCGGTGCGGAATGCCTGTTCCAGAGAGGAAGGGTCGTCCCGGATCACACCCATGTCGACGATGTCGCAGCCAAGCCGTGTCAGCATGCCGTACAGCGTGTAGCGGTTGCTATCGTAGACACAACCGGCGTCCAACGGTTCGCCGATGGAACGCAGTTCATCGCCGGTCGAGAAAAAAGCGACACGCAAACGGCGCTGCACCGGCACTTCCGCAAAACCGAGCGACGCCAGCAGACCGAGATCGGCGGGACGCAGGCACTTGCCTTTGAATAATGCAGGCTTGCCCGCCATCAGGTCTTCGCCTTGCAGGCGCCGGTTGTCGCCGGTTTTGACGACGCCTGCAGGAATAGTCACCGCCGTGGCATTGGCAGCTTCGGTAAATTCCTGCGGCACCACGGTATCGCAGCGCGCCGGCATCGGTGCGCCGGTCATGATACGAATGCACTCGCCTTGATTCACCGCGCCATCGAAGCGCCCGCCCGCATGCACAGTGCCGACCACTTTCAGCACGGTCGGACCGTTTGTATCGAGATCCCCGCCGCAGACTGCATAACCGTCCATTGCCGAATTGTCATTCTGCGGCACATTGATCGGCGACACGATATCTTGCGCAAGAACCCGGTCAAGCGCCGAACGGATCGCGACTTTTTCCACAGCCTGCACGGGCGCGACCACATCGCGGATGATTTGCTGCGCTTGTGCGACGGGCACGGCATTCGGGTCGTAGCCCGACAGGCAGCTGATGACTTCTGAAAGGCTGGGCATGGGTTCAGGTATTTTCGAAGCGACGCAATTCGTCGAGGGTGTTGATGTTGCGGAAAGCGGTTTCGTCGGGAAACATGACTTCGACGAATTTGAGTGATCGGTACCACTTGTCGATCTTGCGCTCGCCCAATTGCAGGAAGGCAGTCAGGTTCGGCAGTACCGACGCTTTCATCAGGCAAAACACCGGATGCGGCTGGCGCCTGCCCTCTTCCTCGGTGACGGCAACCGCGAGGTCCGCATCGTTGTCGGTCAGTGCCCGGAACAGGCGTTCGACCAAATCCTGTGGCAGAAAAGGCGAGTCGCAGGGCGCCGTCACCAGGTAGTCGGTATCGCACTGCGACAGGCCCGTCTGCAAGCCGGCAAGCGGCCCTTCGAAACCCGTGAGCTGGTCGGGCCAGACCGGCAAGCCAAAACCCTCATACGGACCAAGGTTTCGATTGGCGTTGATCATCAGGGCGCCAACCTGCGGCGACAGGCGCATGATGACATGCAATACCATCGGCACGCCGCGGAAATTCTGCAGGCCCTTGTCCACGCTCCCCATGCGGGAGCCGCGGCCGCCGGCGAGGATCAGTCCGGTAATCTGTTGAGTATCGATCGTCATGGAAGCATTCATTGGAACTTCGTAGGGACGGTAGGGGACATTGTAAGTCGTGCATCGTTTATCTGTCGAACAGTCATGATAACGGCGTGGCACACTGGCAAGGCCGATCCGGAAAAACTTGCAAGCGCATCCGCTGCAATCTGGTTTAGACTTTGCGCATCTATGAGGAGAAGTAATGAGCATCTCGATTGAAACCGTCAAAGCCGCCTTGTCGCAAGTCATCGATCCCAATACCGGCAAGGATCTGGTCAGCTCCAAATCCGCCAAAAACATCCGTCTCGACGGCGCCGATGTCATGCTGGACGTCGAACTCGGCTATCCAGCCAAGAGCCAGCTGGACCTCATCCGCAAGGCCACCATTGCCGCAGTGCGCGGTGTCGAAGGCGCCGGCAATGTCAGCGTCAACGTGTATTCGAAGATCATTGCCCATACCGCACAGCGCGGCGTCAAGCTGATGCCCAATGTGAAGAACATCATTGCCGTGGCGTCCGGCAAGGGTGGGGTCGGCAAATCGACCACCGCCGTCAACCTGGCGCTCGCACTGGCCGCCGAAGGCGCCACCGTCGGCATCCTGGATGCTGATATCTACGGCCCCTCACAGCCGATGATGATGGGTATCAATGGGCGCCCGGAAACAGTGGACGGCAAAACCATGGAACCTCTGGAAAACCACGGGCTGCAGGTGTCGTCGATCGGGTTCATGATCGATCCGGACGAGCCCATGGTCTGGCGCGGCCCGATCGTCACGCAGGCGTTGCAGCAATTGCTCGAACAGACCAACTGGCGCGACCTGGATTACCTGATCGTCGACATGCCGCCGGGCACCGGCGATGTGCAGCTGACCTTGTCGCAGAAAGTGCCTGTTACCGGCGCGGTGATCGTCACCACACCGCAGGACATTGCGCTGCTGGATGCGCGCAAGGGTCTCAAGATGTTCGAGAAAGTTGGCATCCCCATCCTCGGCATTGTTGAAAACATGAGCATGCACATCTGCTCCAACTGCGGCCATGCCGAACCGATTTTCGGCCAGGGTGGCGGCGAGAAGATGTGCGCCGAATATGGTGTGGAGTTCCTCGGCGCGCTGCCGCTGACAATGTCGATCCGCGAGCAGACCGATTCGGGCAAGCCGACGGTCGTCGCCGATCCGGATGGCCAAGTGGCGGCGATTTACAAGACCATTGCGCGCAAGGTCGCCGTCAAGGTGGCAGAGAAAGCCAAGGACATGAGCAGCAAGTTCCCTAGTATCGTGATCAAGAACGACTGATGCGGGGTTCATGCGCGACCTGGTGCGGCGCAGCAAAACCCCGTCATTCTTTAGCCCTTCGCCTTTGATTCACTGAGCCACCGATTAACAGTGTGCCTCTACTGACATCTGCAACGCCCTTCCTCATTCGAAGGGCGTTCTTTTTTCATGCCGGATTTCAGCCATCCGGCCGATAACGCCGGGCGCTTCGAACTGCAGCAAATTTGTCTAACAGGCAACGTCTTGTAAACACTCGTGCACAAATCTGTTTTTTGGCGCAATATTGCACAATATGTTCTGATACATAACATAGGTGCAAAGCACCAGCGGAGTACATGGAGACAGATGCACTCAAGGTAGCCGTGGTGATGCAGCGCGTACCGCTTGCAAACCGTTGGCAACCCATCCAGTGGAAGCCGATAGAGATATCGGCAGATTCCGGTTTGCAAGACGGTGGCGGACGCTGTTTACGTAACGACGAGGCCGACGCGCGCTGGCTCTTCGGCGGCTACGAAGTCCGCCTCTATACCGACGAAGCCGAAGGGTATTTTCTTAACATCGATTCCCCCGCGCCCTGCTGGTTCATCATGTGGCGCCTTGAGGACATCGACGGCACCGAAGTCGCGGTACCCAAACAAGTCACCCTGTCCTACAATGAAGCCGCGCGGCTGATGGATGGCGGCGAACAGGTCGATACCCTGCCGGCCTCGCCGGACATCGTCGCGCATCTGGGCGCCTTCGTTCAGCAGCACTATCGTCCCGAAGTCAAAAAGAAGCGGCGCAAACCTTCGTTTGAAGGCGGCGCCGGCGTCGATCAGATGGCACGTGCCGAAGGAGGCAGCCATGGAAGCTGAAAGCTTCTTTGCGCGCTGGAGCAAACGCAATGCGGAAGCGGCTGAGGAAAAACAGGCCGCCATCGCAGTACCGGCATCTGTATCGGTATCGCAGCCGGTGACGGATGCGTTGCCGAAGCCGCCGCCGACCATTGAAGATGTCGCGACACTCACATCCGACTCCGACTTCACGCCGTTCGTCGCGCGTGGGGTCGATGAAAATGTGCGGCGCTCCGCCATGAAAAAACTGTTCACCGATCCACATTTCAATGTGATGGACGGCCTCGATGTTTATATCGAGGACTACAACAAATTCGATCCCATTCCACCCGCGATGCTGGCCGCGCTCAACCATGCGAAGGGATTGCTCGATCCGCTGTCGCAACTGGAGCATCCGTTGATGCGCCTGTTGCAGACACCGCCGCCGGCAGAGGAAGCGAGCGTGCAAGCAGAGCAGCTTGAACACAAAGCAGTCGATAACGAACTTGCATCATCCGACATCGACGATGACGTAGACAACACCCCGGACCAGGCTTCACATGACAACCCAGTTTAAAGTCTGCAGCTGTAACCAGACGATGCCGCTTGACGCGGCGGCAGGCGCAACACTTGGCGCCGCGCTTGACTGCAGCATTCATCCCGCGACGCAACTGTGCAGGCGCGAGGTCGGCGCTTATCTTGACAGCGTGCAATCACAAGGTGGCGATCAGCTGGTCGTCGGCTGTACGCAGGAACAGGCGCTATTTTCCGAGCTCGCAGAGCAAAAGCCGGCGGCCGCGCCGATCCGCTTCGTCAACTTGCGAGAAACCGGCGGCTGGGGCAAAGAGGCCAAGCAATCCCTGCCAAAAATGGCGGCACTGCTTGCCGACGCCGCATTGCCTGATCCAGAACCGGTGCCAACCGTCGAGTACGATTCCAGCGGCAACGTGCTGCTGGTCGGTCCCGCCGATCGCGTACTGCCTTGGGCAAAGCGATTGAGCAGCCAGCTCAGCGTGAATGTGTTGGTGACCTCCGGCAATGCGGACACGCTGCTTCAGGATCGCAATTATCCGACGTATTCCGGCACCGCCGTTCGTATCGATGGCTGGCTCGGCGCATTCAAGATCACCTGGCAGCAGGCCAACCCGATCGACCTGGAATTGTGCACGCGTTGCAATGCCTGCATTAACGCCTGTCCTGAAAATGCCATCGGCCTCGACTACCAGATCAACCTGGCTGCCTGTACCTCGCACCGCGACTGCGTGAAGGCTTGCGGTGCGATCGGTGCAATCGACTTCCAGCGCGAGGACACCGCGCGCAGCGGCGAATTTGATTTGGTGTTCGACTTGTCCGATCAGCCGTTGATTACACTGCATCAGCCGCCGCAGGGCTATTTCGCGCCCGGTGCCGACCCATTCAGGCAAACCGAACAGGCAATGCAGCTGACCCAGCTGGTCGGCGAGTTCAGCAAGCCCAAGTTTTTCGTCTACAAGGAAAAGATTTGCGCACACAGCCGCAACCAGACGGTCGGCTGCAATGCCTGCGTCGAAGTGTGCTCGGCAGAAGCGATTGCGCACAACGGCAATCACATCAAGGTCAATCCCAACCTGTGTGTCGGCTGCGGCGCCTGCACCACGGTCTGTCCGTCCGGCGCATTGAGCTATGCGTATCCACGTGCGTCCGATCTCGGCATACGGATCAAGACCTTGCTGTCCACGTATGCAAAAGCCGGCGGCAAACAGGCAGCATTGCTGTTGCATAACCAGGAACAGGGCGCGGATCTGATCAACCGTTTCGGCCGGCTGGCTGCCATCGGCTCGGTGCAAGGCATGCCTGCGCGCGTGATGCCGGTCGACCTGCATCATGTGGCATCGGTCGGCATGGAGTCCTGGCTGAGCGCACTGTGCTACGGCGCCACCAACGTGCTGGTGCTGAGCACCGGCGACGAAGCACCGCAATACCTGGACGCGCTGGAAGCGCAGATCGGGATTGCGCAAACGATCCTGTCGGGTCTAGGCTACCAGGGGCAGCATATTGTCTTGCTGCGCGCAACGACACCGGCGGAACTCGATGCCCAGTTGCACAAGCTGCAGCCGGCGCAGGTGCCTGCCATGCGCGCCACGTACAACATCGGTGCGGAAAAACGCAGCACGCTGGATTTTGCTTTCGAGCATTTGCTCAAGCATGCACCGGCAGCCAAGGAAGAGATTCCCCTGCCTGCTGGCGCGCCCTTCGGTCAGGTGAAAGTTAACGCTTCGGCCTGCACATTGTGCATGTCCTGTGTCGGCGCCTGCCCGGAATCGGCGCTGCTCGACAATCCCAATCTGCCGCAGTTGCGCTTCATTGAAAAGAATTGCGTGCAGTGCGGTCTGTGCGAAAAGACCTGTCCGGAAAACGCGATCAGCCTGTCGCCGCGCCTGCTGCTCAGTGATGCGGCCAGGCAGCCGGCCACGCTGAATGAGGCGCAGCCGTATCACTGTATCCGCTGCAGCAAACCGTTCGGCACCTTGCGCATGATCGAAACCATGGTGTCCAAGCTGTCGTTGCATGGCGCTTTCGCAGGCAATATCGACCGTTTGAAAATGTGCTCGGACTGCAGGGTGATCGACATGATGGAAAACAAGAAGGAAACGTCGATTCTGGAATTGAAGCGATAGATTTAAGCATTCATTGAAACGCTGATTCAAGCGTTCCGGCCTTGCAGCAATCGAATCACCAAGCAGGATGCAACCAAGCAAATGATGACCACTGCCCAGCCCCTGAAATTTGAAGCGCCCGACCAGGGCGAGGAAACCGCACGGGCCGACCTCTACGGCGTGCTGGCTTCGCTGTTCTATGCGCCGCCATCACAGCACATGCTGGAAACCATTGCCGCAGCGCCCAATGAGGGTGACGGTGTGTTGCAGCAGGCATGGGGAGAAGTCTCTGCTGCCTGTGCGTCGGCAAGCGCGGAACAGGTACGCGACGAATATGATTCGCTGTTCATCGGTGTTGGCAAACCCGAGATCATCCTGTACGGCTCGTATTACCTTGCGGGATTCATGATGGAAAAGCCGCTGGCTGCCTTGCGTACCGATCTTGCCCGCTTGGGACTGGAACGGGAGCAGCACGTCAGCGAGAGTGAAGACCATATCGCGACGCTATGTGAAGTCATGCGCTACCTGATTGCGTCAGACGACGTGACGCATGCCAACCTGGTGACGCAGAAGCAGTTTTTCGGGCAGCACCTGCAGCCTTGGGTTTCTCAATTGTGCGATGCAATCGAAGCCAATCCGCAGGCGGTCTTTTATGCGCCGGTCGCCCGGCTGGCAAAGGCGTTTTTTGAAGTAGAGATGCAGGCATTCGATATGGCATAAAACGCCTGTCCCCAGTTCGCCTGCGGAGTCTGGAATTGTCATTTATGCATGAACGTTTGCGGAATAATCAGTTTGTATAGACAAATTTTCCATTGCAATGCAATTCTCAAAAATTTGTGCTAACTTGAAGAAACAAAACAAAAAGTAGCAAGGATTGCATTTCATCCTACTACCATCAGGAGACAGATATGGCAGATCAAACCAAGATTGCCCGCCGGACTTTCTTCGCCGGCCTGGGTCTCGCAGCTGCTGCTGGCATTGCTGCAAAAATTTCCTCCAAAACCGCCATAACGGAAGTCACCGAAGCGGCTCCTTCCGAGCCGAAGGGTGACGGTTACCGCCTGACGGAACACGTTAAAAAGTATTACCGGACGACCACCATCTAACCGTCGAGGGAGACGATCATGCTGTTGACTCGCAAAGGCCAGTCAGGCCAGCGCTCGCCCAATCGTTTTACGTCCAGCCTGTCGGAAAGCTTGTCGCGCGCCTTGCCGACCATGGACCGCCGCACCTTCCTGAAGCGCTCGGGAATCGGCATCGGTGCAGGCATTGCTGCATCGCAGCTTAACCTGATCCAAAAAGCCCGCGCGGCAGATGGCAACAAGGCTGCCGGCGGCAAGATCGAAGTCAAGCGTACGGTCTGTACCCACTGTTCGGTCGGCTGTGCGGTTGATGCGGTCGTCGAAAACGGTGTCTGGGTCAGACAGGAGCCGGTGTTCGATTCACCGATCAACCTCGGCGCACATTGCGCGAAGGGTGCGGCGTTGCGCGAGCACGGACACGGCGAGTATCGTCTCAAATACCCGATGAAGCTGGTCAACGGCAAATATCAGCGTATCAGCTGGGACCAGGCACTCAACGAGATTTCCGCCAGGATGCTGGATATCCGGAAGACATCCGGTCCGGATTCGGTGTTTTTCGTTGGATCGTCCAAGCACAATAACGAGCAATCCGCGTTGCTGCGCAAGTTCGTATCTTTCTTCGGTACCAATAACACCGACCACCAGGCGCGCATCTGCCACTCGACTACGGTCGCCGGCGTCGCCAATACCTGGGGTTACGGTGCGATGACGAACAGCTACAACGATATGCAGAACGCCAAGGCGGTGATGTATATCGGCTCCAACGCTGCTGAAGCCCATCCGGTCTCGATGCTGCACATGCTGCACGCGAAGGAAACCGGCACCAAGATGATCGTGGTCGATCCCCGCTTTACCCGTACCGCAGCAAAGGCCGACCAGTACATCCGCATCCGTTCCGGTTCCGATATTCCTTACCTGTACGGCATGCTGTACCACATCTTCAAGAATGGCTGGGAAGACAAGCAGTACATCAATGACCGTGTCTACGGCATGGATAAGGTCAAAGAGGAAGTGATGAAGTGGACGCCGGACAAGGTGGAAGAGGCCTGCGGCGTGCCGGAAGCGGAAGTCTTCAAGGCGGCCGAGACCATGGCGAAAAACCGCCCGTCCTCGCTGGTCTGGTGCATGGGGCAGACCCAGCACTCGATCGGCAATGCGATGGTGCGTGCTTCCTGCCTGGTGCAATTGGCGCTGGGTAACGTTGGCGTCGCCGGTGGCGGAGCCAACATCTTCCGCGGCCATGACAACGTGCAGGGCGCGACCGACGTCGGCCCCAATCCCGATTCCCTGCCTGGCTACTACGGCCTGGCAACCGGTTCGTGGAAGCATTGGGCGGCCGTGTGGGGCGTTGACTATGAATGGATCAAGAAGCAGTTCGTGTCACAGGCAATGATGGAAAAGTCCGGCACCACGGTGTCGCGCTGGGTCGATGCGGTGATGGAAAAGAATGAACTGATCGACCAGGACAACAACGTCAAGGCGATGCTGTTCTGGGGCCATGCGCCGAACTCGCAGACACGCGGTTTGGACATGAAGAAGGCGCTCGACAAGCTCGACATGCTGGTCGTGATCGATCCCTATCCATCGGCCACCGCGGCGATGGCGGCCATGAAGGTCGACGGCCAGGAACTCAATCCCAATCGTGCGGTGTACCTGCTGCCGGCGGCCACGCAGTTCGAGACTTCCGGCTCGGTAACGGCGTCCAACCGCTCGCTGCAGTGGCGCGAGAAAGTGATCGAGCCGCTGTTCGAATCGCGCACCGACCACATGATCATGTATCAGCTGGCGGAAAAACTCGGCTTCGGCAAGGAGCTGGTTGCCAAGATCAAGCTGGTGCCGGGCAAGGGCGGCATGATGGAGCCGGAACCGGAAGACATGCTGCGCGAAATCAATCGCGGCACCTGGACCATCGGCTACACCGGCCAGTCGCCGGAGCGCTTGAAGGCGCACATGCGCAACATGCATTTGTTCGATGTGAAGACGCTGCGCTGCAAGGGCGGCAAGGACGCTGCAACCGGTTACGACATGACCGGCGATTACTTCGGCTTGCCCTGGCCCTGCTACGGCACGCCGGAACTCAAGCACCCGGGCACCCACATCCTGTACAACACCAACCAGCACATGATGGACGGTGGCGGCTGCTTCCGCGCCAACTTCGGCGTCGAGCGCGAAGGTATCAACCTGCTGGCGGAAGATGGTTCGCACTCGGCCGGCTCGGAGATTACGACCGGCTATCCGGAATTCGATCACGTACTGCTGAAGAAGCTGGGCTGGTGGGACGATCTGACCGACGCCGAAAAGAAAGCGGCCGAAGGCAAGAACTGGAAGACCGACCTGTCTGGTGGCATCCAGCGCGTCTGCATGAAGGTGCATGGCGTGCACCCGTTCGGCAACGCGAAGGCACGCGCGGTGGTGTGGAACTTCCCTGATCCCGTACCGCTGCATCGCGAGCCGCTGTATGGCACGCGCGCCGATCTGGTGGAGAAGTATCCGACGCACGACGACAAGAAGGGGTTCTGGCGCCTGCCGACGCTGTACAAGTCGTTGCAGCAAAAGAATGTCGAGACCAAGCTCTACGAAAAATTCCCGATCATCCTTACGTCGGGGCGACTGGTCGAATACGAGGGCGGTGGCGAAGAGACACGCTCCAATCCCTGGCTGGCCGAACTGCAACAGGACAACTTCGTCGAGATCAATCCGAAAGCGGCGGCAGACCGCGGCATTCGCAACGGCGACTATGTCATCGTGTCGACGCCGACCGGTGCCCGCCTCAAGGTCAAGGCCCTGGTGACGCCGCGTGTCGGTCCGGACACGGCGTTCATTCCCTTCCACTTTTCCGGCTGGTGGCAGGGCAAGGACATGCTCGAGTATTACCCGGAAGGTGCGGCGCCGGTGGTGCGCGGTGAAGCGGTGAATACGGCGACCACCTACGGCTACGACTCGGTGACCATGATGCAGGAAACCAAGACCACGATTTGCAACATCGAACGCTTTACTGCCTGACGGAGAGACGACATGGCACGAATGAAATTTATCTGCGACTCGGAGCGCTGCATCGAGTGCAACAGCTGCGTCACTGCCTGTAAGAACGAGCATGAAGTTCCATGGGGCGTGAACCGCCGGCGCGTGGTCACCATCAATGACGGCGTGATCGGCCAGGAAAAATCGATCTCGGTCGCCTGCATGCATTGTTCGGATGCGCCCTGCGCGGCGGTCTGCCCGGTCGACTGCTTCTATCGCACCGACGAAGGCGTGGTCCTGCACAACAAGGACACCTGCATCGGCTGCGGTTACTGCTCGTATGCCTGCCCGTTCGGCGCACCGCAATTCCCGTCCAGCGGCGAATTCGGCCTGCGCGGCAAGATGGACAAGTGCACGTTCTGCGCCGGCGGCCCGGAGGAAAACGGCTCCAAGGCCGAGTTCGACAAGTACGGCCGTAACCGCCTGTCCGAAGGCAAGCTGCCGGCCTGTGCGGAAATGTGCTCGACCAAGGCGCTGCTTGGCGGCGACGGCGATATGGTGGCGGACATCTTCCGTAACCGTGTCATGCGTCGCGGCAAGGGCAGCGAAGTCTGGGGCTGGGGCACTGCCTATGGCAAGGCACCGAATGGGGAAGTCAAGCCGGAAGGGAAGAAATCATGAGACTGGCATTGATACTGGCGGGATTGGCTGGTTCTGCAGCCTTGCTGGCGGGCTGCGGCGAAAACGATCAAATTATGAGCAAGGACACGACCAACCCCGGCGATGTCGCGCCGTGGAAAGGTCCAAAGAATGCTTATGTCGCCCCTGGCTGGTCGCCCGGCGATCAGAAAAGCTGGGAAAAGCAGCTGCAGACGCGCGGACAGACGCAGAATGAGTATGTGAAAGTGAATTGACGGCAGGCGAAACGATATTGGAGCAAGTATCTTCCCATCGCTGACCGGTCCCCTCCCCCATGCAGGGGGAGGGCTAGGGTAGTGCGGTCGAGTTATCTACGGTGTTGGCTCGACCAGCTTACCCCCATCCCAACCTTCCCCCTAAAAGGGGGAAGGAGCAGGCCGGTAGCAGGAATGCCCCTCAGTCAAAGGGAAACATCATGAACAAATGGATTACCGCCCTCACCCTGTCGACGATGCTGTCGGCCGGTATCGCGATCGCACAGGATGCCAAGGCGCCCGCCGCCCAACCGGTGCCGCCTCCCGCTTCCGCACCTGCGGCCACGGCGCCGTCCGCCGCGCCGAATGTGGAGTCGGTCGACATCCTCAAACAGAACCAGGCCGAACGCACGCGCGACCAGCCTGGCAACAACGCGCCGACCTGGCGCATCGTCAAGGAAGGCACGAACAATTATTCCAGCCTGCCCGGTGCGGAAATGGGCGTGCTAATCCAGCCCAAGGCACAATTTCTAGGCCAGGACCGGGCGGTCACCGCAGGCGAAGCATGGCGACAATACCGTAACGGCCCACTGACCACCTTCGGTGGCTGGCTGCTGGTCCTCGCCATCGTTGTGCTGGCGATCATCTACTTCGTCAAAGGCCAGGTGAAACTCAAGGAAGGGCGCACCGGCCGCCTGATCGAGCGCTTCACTTCGCTTGAGCGTATCTCGCACTGGACCGTGGCGATCACTTTCCTGGCGCTGGCGGTGTCGGGACTGATCCTTCTGTTCGGCAAATACATCTTGATGCCGGTGTTCGGCCACACGCTGTTTGGCTGGCTTGCCTATGCCTGCAAGAACATTCATAACTTTGTCGGCCCCTTGTTCTCGTTGTCGCTGATCGTGATGTTCGTCATCTATGTGAAGGACAACTTTCCGCAGCGCGGCGACGGCAAATGGCTGGTGCGGATGGGTGGGATGGTCGGCAAGGAACATGTCAGTGCGGGTCGCTTCAATGCCGGCGAAAAGCTCTGGTTCTGGGGCGGCGTCGTGCTGCTTGGCCTGATTGTCAGTGCGTCCGGCTTTGTGCTCAACATGCTGGTGCCCGGCATCCTTTACACGCGCGGCACCATGCAGATTGCCAACATCATTCACCTGATCGCCGCGGTACTGTTCGTTGCGATGTCGTTCGGACACATCTACCTCGGTACCATCGGCATGGAAGGCGCGTACGCCGCGATGCGTACCGGCTACGTTGACGATACCTGGGCCAAGGAACACCATGAGTTGTGGTACCGGCAGGTCGAAAGCGGTGAGATTCCGCGTGTGCGTACCCAGGAGAGGCCGGCCGATGCGCTGCCGGCCAGGCCATCAAAAGCCTGAAGTCAAAAATCTGGTCTGAAGGAAGGCAAGAGAGGACATCATGAAAAAAAGCTTTGCCCTGTTGATCGTACTGGCCTGCGGCGCTTCCGTCGTGCAGGCAAAACTGCCACCGCCAACGCCTGAAGCCAAGGCTGCCGCCGATGCCGCCAAGGACAAGACCGCCTGGAGCGACAAGGTCGCTGCCTACAAACTTTGCCAAGCACAGGATAAGATCGCTGAACAATATCTGAAGAGCAAGGAAGGGGCGAAGAAGCCGACCGTGGAAACCCCGCCATGCGCCGATCCCGGTCCTTATGTGCCGACGACCGCTGCGACGCCTGCCGCCGCGCCGGGTCCTGCAGCCGGAGGCACTACCGCCGCAGCCGCCGCGCCCTCGGGCACCCCCGCAAGCCCGCAGGCGAGTGTTGCTCCGGCCAATGCCCCGGCCAATGCCAATGCTCCGGCCAATACCAACGCAACGCCCGCCGCGCCTGCCAAGAAGTAAGAGCGGATTCGCTGATACACTCGTTGCTGTTCGCAGCAGAAAAGTCCGAAGCATGCCACGCCGTCCTCACCTGACCAATGCCGCCGCCCCTCTCACGCAGGAAGTCGAGGTGATGGATGAACGCGGCAGGTTGTCCACCATTTCAATTCCCTCCGAACGGCCGCTGACAGTCTATGTCGACAAGCGCGAGCTAGTGACGCTGATGACGCTGGGCAGCGCACCGGAAGCATTGACGCTCGGCTATCTGCGCAACCAGCGCCTGGTCAAGTCCATCGAAGATATTGAATCGGTCACGGTCGACTGGGAAGTCGATGCGGTCGCCGTCAAAACCTTTACCGGCATTGCCGACATCGAAGAACGTACCTCGAAAAAGGTGGTCACCACCGGCTGTGGCCAGGGCTCGGTATTCGGCGGCCTGATGGATGAGGTCGACAAGATTTCCCTGCCGGCCGAGGCAAGGCTGCGCCAGTCGACGCTCTACAAGATCGTCGATACCATCCGTACCCAGCAATCGATTTACAAACAGGCCGGCTCGGTGCATGGCTGCGCCCTGTTTTCTTCCGACGGCGACATGCTGTATTTCGTCGAGGATGTCGGACGCCACAACGCAGTCGATTCGATTGCGGGCCGCATGTGGCTCGACGATATCAGCGGGGGCGACAAGGTGTTTTACACAACCGGACGGCTGACTTCGGAGATGGTGATCAAGGGCGCGCAGATGGGCATTCCCTTCCTGCTGTCCCGCTCGGGCACCACGCAGATGGGCCATATGGTGGCCGAACGCCTGGGCATGACCCTGCTGGCGCGTTGCACCGGCAAGCATTTCCTGGCGCTGACCGGGCGCGATCGCCTGATCATGGAACCGCATCTGGCCGACGTGCTGCGGGTCGCCTGATGCCGGTACTTGCGGTATGCGCTGCCGGCAGGCGGTGTTGAAGGCACGGACGTTCATTTAATGCCATCTACGCAACGCCTCGACAGCCTGCTGGCCTGGTTTTTTGTGATCGTCTGGGGTTCAGGCTACCTTGCGAGCAAGACCGGCTTGCAATACGCAGCGCCATTCACTTTTCTCTCATTACGTTACGGCTTTGGCGTACTGTGCCTGATTCCCTGGGTACTACTGTCGCGGCCATCATGGCCATCCGGTCCGCGTGAGTTTTTGCATGTCTGTATCGCTGGCCTGATGATGCATGCAATCAACCTCAGCGGCAGCCATTACGCCCAATACCTCGGTATGTCTGCGGGCATCACTGCATTGATGTTGGCGACACAGCCGCTGTTTACCGCGGCGATTGCCCATTTGCTGATGGGTGAGCGCCTCAAGCCGCAGCAATGGCTGGGGGTGCTGCTTGGCTTGGCCGGTGTCGCGCTGGTGGTCTGGCACAAGATCAACTTCAATGCGGCGGGGGCGGCGAGCCTATTGGCAGTGAGCGTATCGCTGGTGGCAATTACCTGCGGCACGCTGTACCAGCGCAGTTTCTGCAGGACGGCCGACTTGCGTAGTTCGGCTTTCATCCAGTTCGTACTGTCCTTGCTGGTGCTGGCGCCGCTCGCATGGTCGGTCGAAGGCTTTGTGATCCACTGGAGCTGGCCATTGCTGTGGTCGGTGGTGTTGCTGGTGATTTTTGCCTCCATCCTGGCCGTGAATGCGCTGCACACACTGATGCGTCGCGGCCATGCTGCCAAGGTGACAAGCCTGTTCTTTCTGACGCCTGTGGTGGCGGTATTGCTGGAATGGGCAATGTTTGGCGTGGTGCCGACCTGGCTGAGCGTGATCGGCATTGCGGTCACCTGTGCCGGCGTGGCACTGGTTTCGGTTACATCGGGTGCATCGGCGGGAAGGGCTTGAGTATATGACAACTGAGTGGCAACCGACTGGCAACTGACGCCAGCATTTTCAGGCATTGCAACGCGCCGATCTCTGGCAAACTTATACCCATTCTGATGTTTCAGGCGTTAGGGGCGAGGACTGGAGTTTCCCCTGTGGACACCGCCCCATTCGCCGCCCCAGCGTGATATTCGTATCCTATGCATCTGCTTGACGCCATCCGTGACGCTTTTGCCCTGCTCCTGTCCGGGAATGCAGAGCTATGGCAAGTCATCTGGGTATCAATCAAAACTACCGTCCTCGCCTTGCTGCTGGCCACGCCGGCATCCGTCATCTTCGGTTACCTGATCGCCGCACGGACGTTTGCGGGGCGACGCGTCGCCATCTGGCTGGTGCAGACCTCATTGTCGCTGCCTACCGTACTGATCGGCTTGCTGCTCTACCTGATGCTATCGCGCCAGGGACCGCTGGGTGACTTCCGCTGGCTGTTTTCGCAGTCGGGCATCATCGCCGGACAAATGCTGATTGCCTTGCCAGTCATGACGGCGTTTACCCTGGCTGCCGTGCAAGCCGCGGACAACCGGCTGGCGGAAACCGCCGTCACGCTCGGCGCGTCACCCTGGCGCGTGATGCGCACGGTTTTGTATGAAGTACGCTTTGGCGTGATGGCAGCCATCATCAGCGGCTTCGGCCGGGTGATCTCGGAAGTCGGCTGCGCGATCATGGTCGGCGGGAACATTGAAGGCGACACGCGGACCATTACCACCGCCATTGCCTTGCAAACCAGCAAGGGGGAATTTGCTCAAGGTATCGCGCTTGGCATGGTGCTGGTCGCCATTGCGCTGCTGATCAATGCGGCGCTGGTATTGTTGCAAGGTGATGCACGCACGGCAAGGGGGGCGGCATGACTCCGCTGCTCTCATTGCACCAGCTCACCAAGCGCTTTGGCGAGCGCCAGCTATTCAATATCGAGCAACTGCAGATCCGGCAGGCGACTGCCTATGTACTGACAGGTCTCAACGGCGCGGGCAAGAGCACGCTGCTGCGGGTGCTCGCGGGACTGGAACCGGCGGATGCGGCGCGCGTGACTTTTCTCGACAGCGAAGTCCGGCTGGCGCCCTATCCGCGCGACATGCGTGAAGCCATCGTCTATGTGCACCAGCATCCGGTGATGTTTTCGACCAGCGTGGCAGACAACATCGGATACGGACTGGTATCGCGCGGCGTGCCGAAAGCCGAAGTCGCACGCCGTGTCGAGGAAGCGATGCAATGGGCCGGCGTCGGTCATCTGCGTGACTGCAAGCCGACCGTACTGTCTGGCGGTGAAAAGCAGCGCATCGCGCTGGCCCGCGCCAAGGTGCTGGTGCCAAAACTACTGTTGCTCGACGAGCCGACCGCCAACCTTGACGGCGCAGCGCGCGAACAGGTGATTGCGCTGATCCCGTCGCTGACCGCCAGCGGCAGCAGCGTGATCATGGCCTGCCATGACCGCGACCTGATTGCGCTGCCCGGCGTGCAGCGGCTGAAGCTTAGGGACGGGCGGCTGCAGGCGAGACAGCAGCGTATCCGTGTCGCCTAGCTGGTCTAATCAATTTTCAAATGGAGTCCGACACCATGCGCGTCCGTATCGCCGCCCTGCTTTCCGCACTGCTGCTTGCCGCACCGCTGACGATGGCGCAGCAGGTAGTGAGGCTTTCCACGACGACCAGTACCGAGAATTCCGGCCTGCTCAAATTCCTGCTGCCGGCGTTTGAACAAAAGTCCGGGCTCAAGGTACAAGTCATTTCGGTCGGTACCGGCAAGGCGCTGGAACTGGCGAAGAATGGCGACGTCGACGTGACCCTGGTCCATGCCCGTCCTTCCGAAGACAAGTTCGTCGCGGAAGGACATGGGTTCAATCGACGCGATGTGATGTATAACGATTTCATCCTGGTCGGGCCCACGTCGGATCCGGCAGGGATTAAGGGCATGCGCGATGTCCACGCGGCTCTCAGGAAAATTGTCTCGTCCGGGGCGCGCTTCATTTCGCGCGGCGACAATTCCGGCACCGACCAGATGGAAAAAGCCTATTGGAAAGAAATCGGCGCCAGGCCGACCGGCAGTGCGTACGTGTCCGCCGGCCTGGGCATGGGCGAAGTGTTGACCATGGCGGCCGAACTGCAGGCATACACGCTGACCGACCGCGCCACCTATGTAGCCTACCGGGCTAAAACCGGCCTTGCCATCAACGTCGAGGGCGATCGGAAGATGTTCAATCCCTACGGCATCATCGCGGTAAACCCCGCACGCCACAAAGACGCCAACTACAAGGGCGCAATGCAGCTGATCGAGTGGATGACTTCAGAAGCCGGTCAGCAACGCATTGCCGAATTCCGGCTGGACGGACAACAGTTGTTCTTCCCTGCGGCCGGGCGGTAAGAAAGTGGAGCGAGTTGTTGCTCGGTCGCTCCGCCTTTTCCGTTATTTTTTCTCGCCGCTAGGGCTGGCACTGCTGCTGGCGGGACCGGTGGTATCAGGCGTAGAGTGATTATTCACCTGCCCTGAATGCGGCAACGTGTTCTGCTCCTGTCCCTTGCTTAACGCCGCGGGATTGGCTTGATTTGGCGTATTGGCGTCGCCACTGTTGGGTGCGTTCGCGACTTTGGGTGGTATCGCAGCATCGGAAGCCGGCGTCTGGTTGGGCGGCAAAGCGACCGATTTGCCGGTGTTTTCAGCCGCACCGGTATTGGCGGACGTGTTGGCCGCTGCATTGGTCGACGTATCGGCAGCGGTACTCGTGCCGGTATTGGCAGAGGTTTTCGGTTCGGGTGTTTTCTGGCAACCGGCAATCAGGGCAAGTGCTGTGCCGGCAAGCAAGATATGGCGATAAAGGGTCATGATGAGCTCCGTGCAAAGCGGGTTAACCGGCATCAGCGCTCGGAAGATTCGGTTAGCGAGGACCGGATTCGTTAACTTTTGACCAAGCTTTTTCCTACCGGTTCGAAATTCATTACATCCGGACGAGCAAAATCAAATTTTCTTCCTACTCAAGCGTACTAGTCATGCACAGCGGCAATCAAGGCAAGGATAAAAGACGGACTGGTTGCCCATGGGTTCAGTCACCGAGGAATTATCTGCACGTCTGCTGTGCAGACGCAGGGCCCAACGTGCTTTTCCGAACTTTTTTGGAAGCCGTTACTCCACCTGATTTTGGTTCAGGAGAAATGAGATGGATCCGCTATTGAACGGAATGAACGTCGCCATCCTCGTCACCGATGGCTTCGAGCAAGTAGAACTGACGGAACCGAAAAAGGCACTGGAAGCCGCCGGCGCACTGACCCGGATCGTGTCAGACAAGTTTGACAAGGTAAAGGGTATGCATCACGACCAGCCAGGCGATGAATTCACGGTCGACCTGCTGCTGCGTGAAGCCGATGCAAAAGCTTTCGATGCGGTGTTGCTGCCAGGTGGGAAAGTGAATGCTGCAGCACTGCGCAATATGGGCGAAGCCCAGCGTTTCGTGCAAAACATGGAAGAAGACCACAAGCCCATCGCTGCAATTTGCCATGGTGCGTGGCTGCTGGTATCGGCCGGCATGGTGGAGGGACGGACCTTGACCAGTTTTCCGGCACTGGAACAGGATATCCGGAGTGCGGGCGGCAATTGGGTCGATCAGGAAGTGGTGGTCGACAGCAATCTGATCAGTAGCCGCACGCCAGAAGATATTCCGGCGTTCAACGACAAGATGGTGGAAGTCATTTCCGACAGGATGCGCGCGCATCTGCGTGGTACGCCGGATGAGCATGCGGTGGGGTTGGCGAGTAGTTGAGATTGCGTCTGGCTATGGGACATACTAAGCGTCCCCACCGTTAGGTCCCTTACCACCTTCCGTCATGTTCCCTCCCCCATGCAGGGGGAGGGCTAGGGAGGGGGTAATGCGGTCGAGTTATCAACGGTGTTGGCTCGACCAGCTTACCCCCATCCCAACCTTCCCCCCAAGAGGGGGAAGGAGCCTGCCGGCTATCTTGCTTTATTTCCTCTCGATTCAATCAATTCCTCGCATGCGACAGATGGAAACTCTCCAGACCTTCCACCTGTGACATATCGCGCGCCAGCACGCTGATCGGCGCACCGCTGCTCTTGCTGTAAGCGACCGCAACGAAATGCCATTCGATTTTCCCATTCTGCATTGCAATGGAAATTGAACCACCGGCAATTTCATATCCGCGATTCATGGCTGCTTCGCGCAACTTTTGTTCACTGGGTGCCGCGCCTTCCTTGAAGCGCATCACAATCGCGATCGCCTGCCGTGTCGGCAACCGGCTTGCCAGGCGTGGCACACCGATCATGCAGAATGCCGACATGAAGGCCAGCAGCATCGCCGACAGGTAGAACCCGACACCTACCAGCACGCCGATCACGGACGTCGCCCAGATCGACGCCGCCGTGGTCAGGCCGCTGATATTGAAGCCCTCCTTCATGATCACGCCCGCGCCGAGGAAGCCGACGCCGGTGACGATGCCTTGTACGATACGGGTCGGATCCGCGCCCATTCCGACGATGACCTGTCCGCCGTACCAGTCATTCGGATAGCCTGCGATAACGGTGAGCGCGGCCGAGCCCATGCAGACCAGTCCATACGTGCGCATGCCGGCGGCACGACCGCGATACGATCGTTCGTAGCCGACCAGCAGGCCAAGCAGCAAGGCACCGAACAAACTGAAGAAAACGATCAGGTTGGTGGCAACCACCGGTCCTGACCAAAACGCCGCCAGCAATTCGAGCGATGGCAGGTCGGCAAGAAAACTATTCATGAAATCCTTGTGAGTCAACTGGGCGCAGCAAGCGTATCAGAGCATCAGGCCCGGAAGCGGCGCAAGCCGTCCAGATCGAGAATTTGTATGCCGCCGTAATCGACCTTCAGCAAGCCTTCCTTTTCGAGCACCTGCAATGCCTGGTTCGCGCGCTGGCGCGAGGCGCCGGACAGGTAGCCGATTTCCTCCTGGGAAATCTGCAGTAAGGGATTGGCTCCCGGGTAAAGATGGGCGTTGAACATTTCGGCGAGACAGCGTGCAACACGTGTATCCACATCAAGTAGCCGGTCGACCTCCACCATGCCGATGAACTGGCCGAGTCTTTCGTTGAGCTGCATTAACAGGAAGCGGGTGAACGGCAAACTATTGTCGAGCAACCACATAAAGGTAGAGGCCGGCATGCGCGCAATCCGACTGTCGCGCAAGGCGGTGACGTCGTACTTGCGCACTTCGCCCTTGAGCACCGTACCCTCGCCGAACCAGCTGCCGTTGGAAAGGCCGGTAAAGGTGATGGATTTACCTTCTGGCGACAGATTGTTCATCTTGACCAGCCCGTCGATCACACCCAGCCAGGCATCGACCTTTTCGCCCTTGCGGCAGACGTAGCCTCCTTTCGGCACAAACTGCTCGACGGTATCGGCCTCGACGCGCGCCATTTGTTCCGGGCTGAGCTGTCGAGCCCAGATGGTCTCGCGCAAGGCCTGTTTCAGCGTGCGTTTTTCTACGGTCATGGTGCGATGCATCAACGATAGTTTTTTATTTTGATCAGGATTGTCAGTCAAATGACAGCGCACAGCAGCTTCGCTGTCTAGTATGCTGACAACAAAGAAAATAACGGAGACATTGTAAGCCGACTTCCACCGTGCGGGTATAGCTGCGCACAGAGTGGTCCGGTGGGCTTGCATCGCCTGACCAGCCAAACGGACAGATGGCCGGCGCTCCGCATTCGATCCTTCATGACGGTTCACCTGTTATAAGAGAGCGGGACGATGGAAGAGACAACCAAGCCGGGCGGACGCACATTCCCCCGCATCCTGCTGCAGCACGCACAGCAACGTGCCGGTAAACCAGCCTTTCGCGAAAAAGACCTCGGCATCTGGCAGACCTGGACCTGGTCGCAGGTAGCCGATGAAGTGCGCGCACTGGCCTGCGGCCTGGCCGCCATGGGTTTCAAGCGCGGCATGAGTCTGGCGATCATCGGCGACAACCGGCCGCGCCTGTACTGGTCCATGCTGGCCGCGCAATGCCTCGGCGGCGTCGCGGTACCGCTGTACCAGGATGCGCCGGCGGCAGACATGATGTTCGTGCTCGACGACGCGGAAATCGACTTCGCCGTGGTGGAAGACCAGGAGCAGGTCGACAAGCTTTATGAAATCAAGCAAAGCCTGAACCGGATTTCGCATATCATTTTTGACGACGACCGTGGCATGCGGCACTACGTCCGGCCCGAGCTGAGTTCCTTTGAAAAAGTGCAGCAACTCGGCCGCGACTTCGATCGCGCCCATCCGGAATTTTTCATGCAGGAAGTCAACGCCGGCAGCAGTACGGATACCGCGGTGATGCTGTACACCTCGGGCACGACGGGCAAGCCGAAAGGCGTCTGCCAGACCCACCATGCGTTCATGTCGGCGGCCATCGGCGGCATTGAATTCGACAAGCTGACCGACGAGGAAGACATCCTGTCCTACCTGCCGATGGCGTGGTGCGGCGATCACCTGTTCTCGTTTGCGCAGGCGCTGGTAGCCGGCTTCACCGTCAATTGCCCGGAATCGGGCAATACGGTCATGACCGACATGCGTGAAATCGGCCCGACCTACTATTTTGCGCCACCGCGTGTTTTTGAAAACATGCTGACCAACGTCATGATCCGCATGGAAGATGCGGGTGCGATCAAGCGCAAGATTTTTCATCATTACATGGAAGTCGCGCGCCGGGTCGGCTCCGATATTCTCGATGGCAAGCCAGTCGGGTTGATGGACCGCATCAGTTACGGCATCGGCAATCTGCTGGTCTACGGGCCGCTGAAGAACGTACTCGGCCTGTCGCGCGTGCGCATTGCCTATACGGCGGGTGCGGCGATTGGACCTGACCTGTTCCGTTTCTATCGTTGCATCGGCGTCAATCTCAAGCAACTGTACGGCGCGACCGAAACCTGCGCCTATGTCTGCCTGCAGCCGAACGGCAACATCAAGTTCGACAGCGTCGGCCTGCCTGCGCCAGGCGTGGAAGTGAAGATTGCGCCGAACGGCGAAGTGCTGGTGAAATCGGATGCGATGCTCAAGGAATACTACAAGCGGCCGGATGCCACCGCGGAAGTCATTGACAGCGATGGCTACTTCCACACCGGCGACGCCGGCATCTTCGATGAAGACGGCCACCTGAAGATCATCGACCGTGCCGCCGATGTGGGCCGCATGAACAGCGGCGACATCTTCGCGCCGAACTATATCGAAAACAAACTGAAGTTTTTCCCTTTCATCAAGGAAGCGGTCGCCTTTGGCAACCAGCGCGACATGGTATGCGCGTTTATCAACATCGATCTCGACGCAGTCGGCAACTGGGCCGAACGGCGCGGCATTGCGTATTCGGGCTATACCGATCTGGCCGGCAAACATGAAACCTATGACCTGATCGCCGAGTGCGTGGAAAAGGTCAACGCCGATCTCGCCAACGAACCCATGATGTCGGGCACGCAGATCCATCGCTTCCTGGTCCTGCACAAGGAGCTTGATGCCGATGACGAAGAACTGACTCGCACGCGCAAGGTGCGTCGCCGTTTCGTGGGTGAAAAGTACAAGGTGCTGATCGAAGCCCTGTACAGCGGCCGTACCTCGCAATATATTGAAACCCAGGTCAAATTTGAAGATGGCCGCACCGGCATGGTGGCCGCCGATCTGCGCATCGTCGATGTGAAGACATTTTCGTCATTGAAAAAGGCAGCGTAAGCACATGAACAGCAATCGCAACATCGGCGATGTGATCCTGGACCTGCAAAACATATCGCTGTCATTTGGCGGCGTGAAGGCGCTGACCAACATTTCCTTTGACGTGCGTGAGCATGAGATCCGTTCGATCATCGGACCCAATGGCGCCGGCAAGAGTTCGATGCTCAATGTGATCAACGGCGTCTATCGTCCGCAAGAGGGTGTGATCACATATCGCGGCCAGCAGCGCCGCGACATGAACACGTATGCGGCAGCAAAGAGCGGCATCGCCCGCACCTTCCAGAACATTGCGCTGTTCAAGGGCATGACCGTGCTCGATAACATCATGACCGGTCGCAACCTGAAGATGCAAACCAACTTCCTGATGCAGGCCTTGTACTGGGGGCCAGCGCAGCGCGAAGAGATTGCGCATCGCAAGGTGGTCGAAGAAATTATCGATTTCCTGGAAATCCAGCACATCCGCAAGACGCCGGTGAGCCGCCTGCCCTATGGCTTGCAGAAACGCGTGGAACTGGGTCGAGCGCTGGCCGCCGAACCGTCGATCCTGCTATTGGACGAGCCGATGGCCGGCATGAACGTCGAAGAAAAACAGGACATGTGCCGCTTCATTCTCGACGTCAATGACCAGTTCGGCACCACCATCGTGCTGATCGAGCATGACATGGGCGTGGTGATGGATATTTCGGACCGGGTAGTGGTGCTGGATTACGGCAAGAAGATCGGTGACGGTACACCCGACGAAGTACGCAAGAACGACGACGTGATTTCTGCCTACCTCGGCACCGCGCATTAACTGACGCAAGCTATAGATCACCCAAGTCACGCACTCATCCGCGAACAAGGAAAAGCATCATGGGATTTTTTATTGAAACGGTTTTTGGCGGACTGATGGCCGGCATGCTGTACGCGCTGGTGGCGCTCGGATTCGTGCTGATTTTCAAGGCATCCGGCGTATTCAATTTTGCGCAAGGCGCGATGGTGCTGTTCGCCGCGCTGGCGATGGCACGGTTTGCCGAATGGATCCCCGCTTGGCTGGGGCTGAGCAACAAGTTCCTGTCCAATGCACTGGCGCTGACCGCATCGATCGCACTGATGATTTGCGTGGCGTGGCTGATCGAACGGCTGGCGCTGCGCAAGCTGGTCAATCAGGAGCCGATCGCCTTGCTGATGGCAACGCTGGGCATCGGTTATTTCCTGGATGGCGCCGGACAACTGCTGTTCGGCAGCGCGACCTACAAGATCGATGTCGGCATGCCGAAGGAACCGATGATGGTGATGGAAAACACCTTCGAAGGCGGCCTGCTGCTGAGCAAGGAAGACCTGTATGCGGCACTGATCGCGGCCACGCTGGTGGCCGCGCTGTCGATCTTTTTCCAGAAGACCGCGACCGGGCGCGCATTGCGCGCCGTGGCTGACGATCACCAGGCAGCGCAGTCGATCGGCATCCCGCTGTCGCGCATCTGGGTCATTGTCTGGTCAGTCGGCGGTATCGTGGCCCTGGTGGCCGGCATCATCTGGGGCTCCAAGCTGGGCGTGCAGTTTTCGATTTCGCAGGTGGCATTGAAGGCCCTGCCGGTGGTGATTCTCGGCGGACTGACCTCGGTGCCGGGTGCGATCATCGGCGGGCTGATCATCGGCGCCGGCGAAAAATTGTCTGAAATTTATCTCGGGCCCTTCCTTGGCGGCGGCATCGAGAACTGGTTTGCCTATGTGCTGGCACTCGGCTTCCTGCTGGTCCGGCCGCAGGGATTGTTCGGCGACAAGATCATCGACCGGGTGTAGTCGGTGTAGTCAGGTGTGGCAAGCACCAGCAGGAAACACGAAAAAAACAGCAAGAAACAACCCGCGCCGGAATCACGGACGCATTGGAGACAAGCATCATGTTTTATCGCGAAAACGGCCAGTTCAAAACCACGTATCGCCTCGACCAGCAGATTTTCCCGATCTCGCAGGACCGCATCGCGATGGGCCTGTTGCTGGCGATCGCCTTCATCGTCCTGCCAGGACTGGCCAGCGATTATGTATTCCGTGCAATCTTCATTCCCTTCCTGATCCTGTCGCTGGCGGCCATCGGACTCAATATCCTGGTGGGCTACTGCGGACAGATCTCGCTCGGTACCGGCGCGTTCATGGCGGTCGGCGCCTACGCGGCATTCAATTTTCATGCACGCTTTCCAGGCATGCCGCTGCTGTTGTCACTGATCGGCGGCGGCCTGTGCGCCACCGTCATCGGCGTGATCTTCGGCACGCCCAGCCTGCGCATCCGCGGGCTGTACCTCGCGGTGGCGACACTGGCCGCGCAATTCTTCATCGACTGGTTCACCAACCGCGTGCCCTGGGTAACCAATAATTCTTCCTCTGGTTCGGTGAGTGTCGGTACCCTGCAGATCGCCGGTTTCACGCTCGATACACCGGTCTCGAAATACCTGTTTTGCCTGACGCTGGTGCTGGTTATCGGGCTGCTGGCCAAAAACCTGGTGCGTAGCGCGATCGGGCGCGAGTGGATGGCAATCCGCGACATGGACGTGGCCGCATCGGTGATCGGCATTCGCCCGGTGTTTGCCAAGCTGTCGGCGTTCGCGGTGAGTTCCTTCATCGTCGGCGTCGCCGGGGCGCTGTGGGGCTTCATCCACCTGGGCGCGTGGGAACCATCGGCGTTCAATATCGAGAAATCCTTCCAGTTGCTGTTCATGGTCATCATCGGCGGACTGGGTTCGATCGTCGGCAGTTTCTTCGGCGCGGCGTTCATGGTGCTGCTGCCGCTGTTCCTGAACCTGATACCGCACTGGCTGGGACTGCCCTTGTCGACAGCGACCGCATCGCATCTGGAACACATGATTTTTGGCGCGTTGATTGTGTTTTTCCTGATCGTGGAGCCGCATGGCCTTGCCCGGCTGTGGCTTACCGCACGGCAAAAACTGCGGGTCTGGCCGTTCCCGCATTAATCGAACCCGGCTAACGTTTTCATCTCGCACCAAGCGTGCGCTTACAACAAGGAGACAAAAATGATGTTGAAGACCATCGCTGCTACCGCCGCCATTGCGGCAGCCGGCTTCTCTGCCCTGACCGCGGCGCCGCTCGCGTATGCACAATCGGCCGAGCAATTCATTCCTCTGCTGGTATACCGCACCGGACAGTTCGCGCCACTGGGCATTCCCTGGGCCAACGGCAAGCAGGATTACCTGAAACTGATCAATGCACGCGATGGCGGTGTCAACGGCGTCAAGCTCACGTACGAAGAATGCGAGACCGCCTATGACGCTGCCAAGGGCGTCGAATGCTACGAGCGTCTGAAAACGCGCGGCACCGGCGCTGCCGGTTTCGACCCGCAGTCGACCGGCATCACCTTTGCGCTGACCGACAAGGCCTACGCTGACAAGATGCCGATCGAGACGCTCGGTTATGGCTTGTCGCAATCAAGCGACGGCACCGTGTTCGAATGGAACTTCCCGCTGCTCGGCACGTACTGGACCGCCGCCGACGTGATGATCCAGGACATCATGAAAAAAGAGAAAGGCAATCTGAAAGGCAAGAAGATTGCGCTGGTCTATCACGACTCGCCGTATGGCAAGGAACCGATCCCGCTGTTGCAGAAGCGCGCGGCAAAAGATGGCTTCACGCTGTCGCTGTTCCCGGTAACGCCACCCGGCGTCGAGCAGAAGTCGACCTGGCTGCAGGTACGCCAGCAACGTCCCGACTATGTACTGCTCTGGAGCGCGGGTGTGATGACACCAGCGGCGATTCGCGAAGCGCAGTCCACTGGTTATCCGCGCGACAAGATGTACGCAATCTGGTGGGCTGGCTCCGATCATGATGTCAAGGATATCGGCGACGGCGCCAAGGGTTATAACGCGATCACCATCCATAACAGCGCGGCACGCGACAAGGTGCATGAGGACCTGAAGAAGCTGGTGTACGACAAGGGCCAGGGCACCGCAAGCGATGGCAGCGAAGTTGGCACGCTGGCGCATACCCGCGGCATGATGATCGCGATGATGCAGGTGGAAGCAATCCGTACCGCGCAGGAAAAGTACGGCAAGGGCAAGGCGCTCACACCGGAGCAGGTGCGCTGGGGCTTTGAAAACCTGAACCTGAGCGCGGACCGCCTGAAGACATTGGGCTTTAGCGAAATCATGCGCCCGGTGCAGACCTCCTGCGCCAATCACATGGGCGCCGACTGGGCGCGCATCGTGCAGTGGGACGGCACCAAGTGGAAGATCACTTCCGACTGGTACCAGGCTGACAAGACCATGATCGACCCGCTGGTCAAAGAGTACGCAGACAAGTACTCGAAGGAAAAGAACATCAAGCCACGTAGCTGCTGATGTTTGTACCCGCTACACGCCTTTCATCGTGTAGCGGGTACGGCTGCCTCACCGGTCAAACGAATCGCAAGAAGGAAATCCTATGCCGTCCGCCGTGCTGTCCTCCGCGCCTGTGAGCGCTCCGGCGCAAGCCGCCAACCTGCTGGAAGTCAATGGCATTGAAGTCATCTATAACCACGTGATCCTGGTGCTCAAGGGCGTCTCGCTGCATGTACCGGAAGGCCGCATCGTTGCCCTCCTCGGCGGCAATGGCGCGGGCAAGACCACGACGCTGCGCGCGGTGTCCAACCTGTTGCATGGCGAACGCGGCGAAGTGACCAAGGGCATGATCCAGTTGCGCGGCGAGCGCATCGAAAACCTGTCGCCGGCGCAACTCGTGCAGCGCGGCGTGGTGCAGGTGATGGAAGGCCGCCATTGCTTTGCCCACCTGACCATCGAAGAGAACCTGTTGACCGGCGCCTACACACTGAAGAACAAGGGTGAGATCTCGGCGAACCTGGACAAGGTGTACACCTATTTTCCGCGTCTGAAAACGCGCCGTACTTCGCAGGCCGCATATACCTCCGGCGGCGAACAGCAGATGTGCGCGATCGGCCGCGCGTTGATGACCAGCCCGCGCATGGTGCTGCTCGACGAACCGTCGATGGGTCTGGCGCCGCGCATTGTCGAAGAAGTATTCGATATCGTGCAAGACCTGAACAAGAAAGAAAAAGTGACCTTCCTGCTGGCCGAGCAGAACACCAATATGGCGCTCAAGTACGCCGACTACGGCTACATCATGGAAAGCGGACGCATCGTCATGGACGGCGCAGCGCGCGACCTCGCCAACAATGAAGACGTCAAGGAGTTTTACCTCGGCGTCGGCGGCGAAGAGCGCAAGAGCTTCAAGGACGTGAAGAGCTACAAGCGCCGCAAGCGCTGGCTGGCATAACCCGGATAAGTGGCATAAGGCCCAAGGCGCTACCTCCTCCCATCATTTACCCATCGACCCGGCAGCCAAGCGATGTCCCACATTCTTGATACTCTTGATTCCCTCGAAATCCGCGACCCGCAGGAACGCGAACGCAGCCTGATGCAACAATTGCCGCAACTCGTGGCGCGCGCGCAAGCCGCGCCGGGCTGGGGCAGGATTCTGTCCGGCGTCAATGCGGCCGATATTTGTTCACGCCAGGCACTCGCGCAATTGCCGGTGACGCGCAAATCCGAGTTGAAGGAATTGCAGCAACAGGACGCGCCCTTTGGTGGGCTGACCAACACCGCGCTCGCCGGCATGCGGCATGTTTTCATGTCGCCGGGGCCGATCTTCGATCCGGAAGGGCAAAGCCAGGACTGGTGGCGCTTCGGTCGGCCGATGGCGGCGCTCGGCCTGCGCGCCGGACAACTCATCCAGAATTGTTTTTCTTATCATTTCACGCCGGCGGCCTTCATGGTCGAGGGCGGCGCAGCCAGGCTGGGATGCGCGGTCATTCCGGCGGGCGTCGGCCAGACCGAGATGCAGGTGCAGGCGATTGCCAGCCTGCGTCCGGATGCGTACGCGGGCACCCCCTCCTTCCTCAAGCTCATCATTGAAAAGGCGCAAGAGATGGGTGCGGATTTCAGCAGTGTGCAGCGTGCGCTGGTCAGCGCCGAGGCACTGCCACCGTCACTGCGCAAATGGCTACAGGACAACGGCGTGCCGCATGTGTTGCAGGTCTACGGCTCGGCCGATATCGGCAGCATTGCCTACGAAACCGAGACTGACGGCCAGGTGAATCCGGGCATGGTGGTTGATGAAGACCTGATCCTGGAAATCGTACGTCCCGGCACCGGTGACCCGGTTGCGGACGGCGAAGTCGGCGAAGTGGTCGTCACGTCTTTCAATCCCGACTATCCACTGGTTCGTTTCAGCGTCGGTGACATGTCCGCGGTACTACCAGGTTTGTCCCCCTGTGGCCGCACCAATGTGCGCATCAAAGGCTGGATGGGGCGGGCCGACCAGACCACCAAGGTCAGGGCGATGTTCGTGCATCCATCGCAGGTGGCGGAAATCGTCAGGCGGCATCCGCAGATCGGGCGCGCACGGCTGGTGGTGTCCGGAGAGATGGCCAATGATGTGATGACACTGCAGTGCGAAGTGGACGATCCGGCCACGCTGGCGGCGTCCGAGGTCGTCGAGACCATAAGGGATGTCACCAAGTTGCGCGGCGATGTGCAACTGGTGGCGCGCGGCAGCCTGCCGAACGACGGCAAGGTAATCGAGGACGCGCGCAAATACCAATGAGATGGCGGGTGCGCTGCACCCTGCCGATCCTGCTTTAGTGCGTCAGTGTTACCGGATTAAAACCAGCATTAAAACGACTTTTTCACAACTTTGTCCGGGGATGTGCCGGGCCGGTCGTTGACGACTTCGTCAACGCCACCGGTCTCGCGCAGGTCGGTATCGACCTGGCCGTTCTGCAAGTCCTCGTAAGCCTGCTTCATATCGTCGCGCACATTGTCGTCGTAGTTGTCATTCGATTCGTCGCGCTCGTGGGGCATCCGCGGCGTCGAACCGTCCCGGTAAGGTCGTTGGGTAGTTACCTGGTGCTGCTTCAAGGTGGTCTTCATCGCTCCCTCACATGAAAGAATGTCATCCTGTTCGAGGCGAATCTGCAGGAAAGATTCCCGCACGATGGCATTAACGTCGGCGGCCCTGCCTGGGATCAAGCTTGCGTTCAGGCACCTTCGACGATGAACAAGCGTCCAACCGAATTGGCTTGTCGAATTACCATCGCTTTCTGATACTCCGGGGATTGATACCAGCGTTGCGCCTGTTCCAGCGACGGAAACTCGACGATCACGGTGCGCCAGCCGGCATTGTGGGTCGCGTCCTCGCCCTCGCGCTGGTCGCGCTGTCCGCCACGTACCAGGAACTGCCCCCCATACTGCTTGACGGCCTCGGTCGACAAGGCCCGGTATCCTTCATAATCTGTGGGGTTGGTCACGTTGATTTCCGCGACAACGTAGGCTTTCTTCATTATTTTCTCCATTGCATGGTTTGAAATGGTCAGCTTGTCATTATCTTGCCACACCCGCGCCGGCGTCATATGATGGCCGCCCGCCGGGTCTGCGTTAGCATGACGACTGGCTGCATGCAGTACCCGTTTATTTTTTGATGTGAGGCCCCGTGCCATGACCTATATCGATTCTGAATTTCACCGTGACAAAGCCCGCGCGCTGCTCAATGACGCCGAACTGATTTTTGACGATGCCGCCGTCCAGCGCGCCGTCGACGATGTCGCAGCGAAGCTGAATGAGCGCTTCGACAATAATGAAGGCGCTCCCTTCCCGCTGGTGCTTGGCGTCATGGGCGGCGCGGTGGTGTTTTGCGGCCAGTTGCTGACACGGCTGAAGTTTCCGCTGGAATTTGATTACATGCACGTGACCCGCTATGGCAGCAAGGATCAGGGCGGCAAGATCGAGTGGAAAGTGATTCCGCGTTCCAACGTACAAGACCGCACGGTCATCGTGCTGGATGATATTCTGGACGAAGGGGAAACGCTGGCGCATGTGAAGGAGCGCCTGCTGGAAATGGGTGCGGCGGAAGTCGTGCTGGCCGTGTTCGCCGACAAGAATATCGGCAAGGCCAAGCCGGTGGCGGCGGACTATATCGGCCTGACGCTGCCGAACAAGTTTGTCGTGGGTTACGGCATGGATGCCTATGGTTACTGGCGTAACCTCCCGAGTATCTGGGCGATCAAGACGGGCGGCTAAGCATTTTCCAGAGGATCTGCCTTATTGTTTTAACACCCTTGTTTTAACATCCAGATCCACATCCCCGCCTGAACGAAGAAGCCGGCCGACTCCCGCGAGTTCGCCGGCTTCCTTGTCTTATACGCCGATCCGCTTTTTCGCGGCCACGTACTCGGCGGTCAGTTTCTCCATCACTTCCGGCACGGTCATGACCGCATCCATCAAGCCGACACCCTGACCGGCACCCCAGATATCGCGCCATGCCTTGGCCTTGCTGCCGCCACCGGAGCCGAAATTCATTGCCGATTTATCGGCTTGGGGCAGGTTGTCGGGATCCAGTCCTGCGGCGAGGATCGACTTGCGCAGGTAGTTGCCATGCACGCCGGTAAACAGGTTGGTGTAGATGACGTCGGCTGCGGCCGATTCCACGATTGCCTGACGATAGTTGTCGTCGACATTCGCTTCCTTTGTCGCCAGCCAGCGCGAGCCGATGTAAGCGAAATCGGCGCCCATGGCCTGCGCAGCCAGCACCGCATCGCCGGTCGCAATGGAACCTGACAAGGCGATCGGTCCCTTGAAGAACTTGCGCACCTCGCCGACCAGCGCGAACGGTGACAATGCGCCCGCATGGCCACCGGCACCTGCGGCCACCAGGATCAGGCCATCGACGCCGGCTTCCAGCGCCTTCTGCGCGTGGCGGATCGAAATCACGTCGTGCAGCACGATGCCGCCATAGTTATGGATCGCATCCAGCATTTCCTTCGGCGGCGCGCGCAGGCTGGAAATGATGATCGGAATCTGGTGCTTCACGCACACTTCAACGTCATGTGCCAGGCGGTCGTTGGACTGATGCACGATCTGGTTGACCGCGATCGGGCCGACCTTGGCGCCGGGATTGGCGCGCTTGAAGGTTTCCAGATCAGCCTGGATTTCGGTCAGCCAGGTATCCAGCAATTCCGCCGGACGCGCATTCAGTGCCGGGAACGAACCGACGATACCGGCCTTGCACTGGGCCTTGACCAGTTCCGGGCCGCTGGCAATGAACATTGGCGATGCAATAACGGGCAGGCTCAGGTTCTGCAAAACCGCCGGCAAATGATTGTTGCTCATGAAAACTCCTTGGAGATGGCCCCGAACCGTTCCGGGTTACGTAACTAGGTTCGTTGCAAGATTTGTCATGCGCCTGTCGGCTGATTTCAATTGGCCGATTGCGTTTTTTTATTTTCTGTTTATGATGTTATCAGAAAAAACAACGTTTTTGCACAACGCCTCTGGAACATGAAATCTAAAAAAACACCGGTGGTTGATTTCCGCCAGGCACAGGAAGAATTACGCAGCACGCTCAGGCAAGGCATGCTGGAAGCAGCTACGCGGCTGCTGACCGAAGAAGGTCCGGCGGCGATGACGGTCCGGCGCGTCGCCGATGCGGTGAACTGCTCGACCACCCTGCTCTACTCGCTGTTCGGCGGCAAGGATGGCCTTGCCAACGAGTTGTATCTGGAAGGGTTTGCGCGCCTGAAAACGGAATTTGCCGCGGCGGCGCAGGCAGCGAAAAAGAAATCCGATACCGAAGGTCTGGGACCGCTGCTCTTGCACGCGCGGGTATATCACGAGTATGCGAAGCGAAATCCGAGTTATTACATGGTGATGTTTGGTGATGCGATTGCCGGCTTTGTACCGCCGGTCGAGTCGCGCAATCAGGCCTGGGAGTCGCTGGCTGTGCTGATCGAGACGTTTGATGCGGCGATGAAGGATGGGACGTTGCCGCCTTCGAATCCGACTGCCGCGGCGCGCTTGCTGTGGGCGGCGATGCATGGTGCGGTGAGTCTGGAGTTGAAGGGGTATTACCTGAAGACCGAGCGGGCGGATGAGTTGTTTAATGCGGCGGTGAATGCGGTGTTGCGGTCGTTGCAGATGGGGGAGAAGGAAGTGGCGTGAGGTGGAGGTTGATGTGCATTTATTGGCGCATTGTTCTGTTCAGCATCCGACGGTTTTCTGCTTTCTGCTTTAGCAAGCAGATCCGCTGACTCGAACGCACTACCCCCATCCTAACCTTCCCCCTCGCCGGGCGCCCCTGCAAAGGGGAAGGGACTGGGAGGCGAAGGCGCGAAGGTTGGAGCACTTGGCTAGGTCGCGCATAGAGGCTGTGGTGGTTGTTCCCCTGTGCCGACGCCAAAAGAGTGCGCGTCAAAACGGATAAAGAAGCGAAACCTGTCTGAGCCGCAGGCGAGTTTGTTTCGCTTCCCGTTTTGGCGCGCACTCTTTTGGGAACCCGAAGGGCGGCGGCACCGGGGTCGCCTTTCTTTGCCTTCTTTCTTTGGCGAAGCAAAGAAAGAAGGTGGCCCGCCGGGGCCAGTCCCGGCAAGCACCCTCGAAGAAAAGAATGTGCTGCATCACCGAAGAAAAAACATAACGAGAAACCAAAAACCAAAGGAGCCATCATGAACTACGAATGCCTCACCCTAACCATCACCAACAAAATCGCCCACCTAACCCTCAACCGCCCCGCCACCCTCAACACCATGCACCCCGCGCTCTGGCGCGAACTCACCCACGCCCTCACCACCCTGAACCGTGAAGCCACCGCCAGGGCACTCGTCATCTCCTCGACCGGCAAGCACTTCACCGCCGGCATGGCCCTCGACGTCTTCGGCGCCGACAGCGGCATCTCGCTCAACGACAGCACGGCAGCCGGCCGCGCCAACATCGTCCCCCAACTCACCGACATGCAACAGGCATTCAACCTGATCGAACAACTGCGCATGCCCGTCATCGTTGCCATCCAGGGCGGCTGCATCGGTGGTGGCGTCGACATGATCAGCGCCTGCGACATCCGTCTCGCCACTGCCGATGCCTTCTTTTGCATCCAGGAAATCAACATCGGCATGACCGCCGACCTCGGCACCTTGCAGCGCCTGCCCAAGCTGATCCCGGAAGGCATCGTCCACGAGATGGCCTACACCGGCCGCCGTCTGCCCGCGCAACGTGCATTCGCAGTCGGTTTGGTCAATGAAATATTCGATACGCAGGACACAATGCTCGAAGCCGCTCTGCAAATGGCCCGCGAAATCGCCGAAAAACCGCCGGTCGCGATCTGGGGCAGCAAGCAGGCAATCCACTATGCACGCGACCATTCAACCCATGATGCTCTGCAACAGATGGGCTGGCTGCAATCCGGCATCTGGCAGACCGGCAACCTGGTGGAAGCCTTCACCGCCAAGCAGCAGGGTCGCGGACCGCAATACGACGATCTCGCGCCACTGCATTCCTTCAGCGAAGGCAAGTACGAGCTGAAATAACGATCACCTAACGATCGCCGACGAAGCTTCCCGCATTCTCATTCAAGGAGACAACCATGTTTGAACCCAAACTGCTGCAAGGCAAACGCATTCTGGTGACCGGTGGCGGCACCGGCCTCGGCCGCGCAATGGCGGAAAAATATTTATCGCTCGGCGCTGACATCTATATCTGCGGCCGTCGCAAACCGGTCTGCGACGAGACTGCGAAGGAAATGATGGCGACCTATGGCGGTTCGGTGAAAACCTTCGGCATTGATATCCGCGATGCTGCGGCAGTAGATGACATGGTCGAGCAGATCTTTGCCGAGGGTCCGCTGACCGGGCTGGTGAACAATGCGGCCGGCAACTTTATCTCGCCAACGTCCGCCCTGTCGCCGCGCGGCTTCGATGCGATCGCCAATATCGTGATGCACGGAACTTTCTACGTCACGCATGCGGTCGGACGTCGCTGGGTGGAGATGGCGGCAAAGGGACAATGGAAACCGGAAGACGGCTATCGCAGCGTGGTGTCGATCATCGTCACCTGGGTGCTGAATGGCGGTCCCTTCGTCGTCCCTTCATCGATGAGCAAGGCCGCGATTCATGCGATGACCATGTCGCTCGCCACCGAATGGGCGCAGTATGGCGTACGCCTGAATGCAATCGGCCCGGGTGAGATCCCGACCGAAGGCATGAGCAAACGCCTGAACCCGGGGGAAGCACCCGGCGCGCGTTCCGCAGCGATCAACCCGATGGGACGCGCGGGCAAGATGGAAGAATTGCAGAACCTGGCGACCTTCCTGATGAGCAATGGCTGCGACTGGCTGACCGGTCAGGCGATCATGATGGATGGCGGCAACCATCTTGCGACCGGCGGCAATTTTTATGAATTGCGTTCGTGGTCCGAACAGCAGTGGAAGGAAGCGCGCGACCGGATCGAGGCGCAGAACAAGAAGGACAGGGAGCAGCGTACGGCTTGACCGGCTGAGGCGCTGTAGCGGCCGAATTTGGCGGTTGAGTGCGTGTGGCGACGGCGTAGTGAGGGGGGCGGATCAGAACAGGGCCAGCATCACCTGTTCTCAATCCCGATTCCGAAGCGCCTCGCCACTCACCTCGGCCGCTCCGACCCGCACCAGTTGCTCGATCGCCCATTGTGCGAGTTCGTTTTCATCCTTGTGCAAAAAGCGCTGATTCGCTTCGCGGAACAAAAACATTTCCGACATCAGTTGCGGCACTTGCGCCAATGGCAAGCTCTGCTTCTCCAGCAGCAAGAACTTCAGCAAAACCTTGATCGCATTCTGCGCATTACGTGCCGGATCAGCGGCAAAATATTCCAGCCGCGAGTAAGCGGTTTCAAGGGCTTTGCCAATGTTACTGAACGGCGCGCCATGCCCGGGAATCACCAGCTTCACATCCAGTGCGGCAATCATGTCCAGCGTCGCGCGCACTTCCGCAAAACCGGACTCGCCTTCCAACTCGGGAAAGACCACACCGAAGCCGTGCTCCCACAAGGCATCGGCGGAAATCAGGATGCCTTCATCCGGGCAAAAGAACACCAGCGAATGCGGATCGTGCCCGGGCGCCCCCAGCACCTGCCATGGCAGGTCGCCAAGCGTCATTACATCACCCGGCGTCAGCGTCTCATCGAAGCGGAAGCGCTCGCATTGCTGGCCGGTCGCTTCATATGTCAGCTCCTCTTCGTTCCAGCTTTGGACCTTGGCCGCTTCGGCCGCGGGAATCGCGGTGCGACAGGAAAAGCGACGTTGCAGCGCGGCGTTGCCGCCGCAGTGATCGGAATGCAGATGCGTATTGACCAGCCGGTCCAGCGGACGGCCCTGCAACGCATGCTCGACCAGGGCCACGGTTTGCGCAGCATGGGTCGCATAACCGCTGTCCACCAGCGCGGTCTCATGACGGCCGACAAAGAGAATATTGTTCGACGACAGCCAGCCGCGTTCGAACACTTCCATCGATGCGGGAAGTTTCATTTTTTCATTTGATAGGCAAGCGAGATCTTGGCGAATTCCACCAGGATGGATTGCGAACCACCGTTGAAGGTCGTGAAGGAATTACCGGTGCGGACCACCAGGCGCGGCGGGAAGATGGCCGACAGATAGGGAATGCCGATCATCTTGGCGCTGCGGATGTCGCGCCATTCGACATGGCGGTTATACATCCAGCGTTGCGTAATGCCGGACTCGTTGATCGTGATGGTCGAGCGCAGGAACCAGTAGTAGCTGATGATCAGCATCAGCGCGGCACCGGCCAGCAAAGCCTTGACGCCGAAACCGTATTGCATCAGCGGAAAACGGATCGCGATATTCATCCCGTATGTTGCGAGCAGGATCGTGACGACCGTCGCCAGGAGTTTGAACCAGAGGCTGTATGCGGGACCGGTAAGAGGTTGCTGCGGTTTGTAGAAATCGAGAGTCATTGTTTATTTGTTACGTTGCACGCCTTGCGGCACATTGCCCGCGCGGAGGAAGGGCTCGGACCGGAAGAAGGGATCGCCGCGCAGGTACGCCTGCAGCATGTCGGTCGCATCCAATCCCCAGAAACAACGATTATCCACTACCGTGCTCGGCACGCCAAACACCCCGGCGGCAATTGCCTGCTCGCCATGGTTGCGCAGTTGTTGCTTGACCTCGGGTGTATCGAGCATTTCAGGTGTGACCGACAGTTCTTTCAACAGTTGGCTGAAGTGGTCGCTTTCACTGGGAAGCTTGCCTTCGCGCCAGACCCAGCGAAACAGACGTTGCACGACTTCCGGCGTGCTGCCGAAGGCAATGCACAGGCGCAGCAGCGGCAATGGGTTGAACGGATGCTGGGCAGGCATCGTTAGCGGGATGCCATGCTTGTGCGCGAGCCAGGCACAGTGCTCGTAGGTCCATTGCCGCTTCGGCACGATTTCGGCGGGACCGCGATTGTCCCAGTGCGCGAGCAAGGCGGCGAACAGAACCGGCTTGAAGTTAATTTGCACGTCGCTCGGCAGCGTATGGAGCAGTTCGCTTTGCAGGTAGGCGAAAGGGGAGATGAAGTCGAAGTACCAGTCGATTTTTTGCATGGTGTTGCTCCTTTTGCTCCTTCCCCCTTGTAGGGGGAAGGTTGGGATGGGGCGGGCCGCGTAGGCGTGTGAGGGTTGAGCATAGGACTGCGACAACTCGACCGCATCACCCCCACCCTACGCCGGGCGCCCCTAGCCCTCCCCCTACGAGGGGGAGGGAACCGTCCTTTATTAAAACAAGTCTTCCTGCCGTCGCCGAATCTCTACCCACACCGCACGCTTCGTGTCATTGGTCGCCGTGCTCCACATTCTGATTTCGTCGATGGTGCGGAAGCATCCTTCACACAAGCCACTAGCCGGGTCCATCTTGCAGATATTGATGCAGGGCGAAGGGACCGTACCGGTGCCGTTGTCCGCTATCGGATCGTAGTTCACCGTCATGCGGATTCCGTTTCAGTACGCAGGGCGACGTCGGCAACTGGTGCGCCGGTCATGTCGCGCAGTTGCGCGGGCGTGAGGTTGAAGACTGCATGCGGATGTCCTGCCGCTGCCCAGACGCTGGGCAGTTTCATCAAATCTTCGTCGATCAGCATGATCGTCTTTTCCACATGCCCGATCGGGCAGACGCCACCGATCGCGTAACCGATGCGCATTTTTACAAACCTGGCATCGGCCCTGCCGAGCGGCCCAACGATTGCCGCGACCTTCTGTTCATCGACGCGATTGACGCCACTGGCGACCACCATCACCGCCGCGTCGTCGGACAGGCGGCGAAAAACAATGGACTTGGCGATTTCCGCCACGCCGCAGCCAAGGCCGGCAGCCGCTTCGGCCGAAGTCTTGCCGGTTTCGGGCAACATCACCACTGGCTTGTCATGGCCGAGTGCGGCGAGCAGGTCGGCAACGCGTTGCGCGGAATCGGGAAGTTTTGGTGTTGTACTCATTGTGCAGTCTTGAATAAGGTATCGATGCGCTCGCGCAGGATCGGCAATACCTCCAGCTCGAACCATGGATTCATGGTGAACCAGTAGCGGTTGCGCGGGCTGGGATGCGGCAATGGCAAGTAGCGCGGCAGGTAGTCGCGGAATGCCGCCACCGTGTCGGTCAGCGTTGCCTTGGCATTCTCGCGCAAATAATATTCTTGCGCATACCGGCCGATCAGCAGCACCAGTTGTATATCAGGCATCGCTTGCAGCAGCGGTGCATGCCAGGTCGGCGCGCACTCCGGCCGTGGCGGCAAGTCGCCGCTGCGACCCTTGCCGGGATAGCAAAAACCGGTCGGCACGATGGCCACCCGGGATGCATCATAAAAACTGTCGCGCGACAGATTCAGCCATTCACGCAAGCGGTCGCCCGACGGATCATTCCACGGGATACCGGTGTCGTGCACCTTGCGTCCCGGTGCCTGCCCGACAATCAGCAGCCTGGCGCTGGCGCCCGCCTGCACCACCGGACGCGGACCGTGCGGCAGATTGGCCTCGCAGCGGCGGCAGGCACTGATGTCGGACAACAGTACAGGAAGTTCCAGCTTGCCCACTTCTTTGGTGTTCCCTGTTAGCCGAGACGCTTTGCCGCAATCGCGTTGCCCGCGCGGCTCACGGCTTTGCGGCCGAGATGCTGCGAAATGAACTGGCCGGCGTCGACCACCTTGTCGAGATCGATGCCGGTGTCGATCCCGAGGCCGTTCATCAGGTACAGCACATCTTCGGTCGACACATTGCCGGTCGCACCCTTGGCATACGGGCAACCGCCAAGTCCCGCGACCGAGGAATGGAAAATCGAAATGCCGACTTCCAGGCTGGCGTAGATGTTGGCGGTCGCCTGGCCATAGGTGTCATGGAAGTGGCCGGACAGACGCTCAATCGGAAATTCCTTCGCGACACGTTCCATCACGGTTTGCACTTTCCTTGGCGTGCCGACGCCGATGGTATCGGCGATGTCGATTTCATCGCAGCCGAGTTCGCGCAGGCGGCGCACGACGTCGGCCACGCTTTCCGGCGACACCTCGCCCTGGTAAGGGCAACCGAACGAGCAGCTGATGCTGCCGCGCAGGCGGATGTTGTGCTGCTTGGCTGCCTGTGCGACTTCGCGGAAGCGCTCGATCGATTCGGCGATCGAGCAATTGATGTTCTTTTGCGAAAAGGCTTCGGATGCCGCGCCAAAGATCACGACTTCATCGGCCTTCGCGGCGATGGCGGCTTCCAGCCCTTTCATGTTCGGCGTCAGCGCGGAATAGACCACGCCGGGCTTGCGCTTGATCGCAGCCATCACCTCGGTCGAGGTTGCCATCTGCGGCACCCATTTCGGCGAGACGAAGGAGGCGGCTTCGATGTTGACGAAGCCGGCGTCGGTGAGGCGGTCGACCAGTTCGATTTTGACGGAAGCCGGAATGGTTTCCTTTTCATTCTGCAGGCCGTCACGCGGGCCGACTTCGACGATTTTGACTTTGCTGGGCAGGGTCATTTTTATCTCTCGGAATGTAGTGTTCACTGACCGTTCCTCCCCCTTCACGGCGGCCCGCGTAGGGAGAAGGAACTTCTTTATGCGTCTGACGGCAGCGGTGCGTCAAGCCGCCTTGAATGCCAGCAATTGCGCACCTTCCGCCACCTGATCTCCGACGGCATACAACAACTCTTCCACCGTCCCATTCGCCGGCGCGGCAATCGTATGTTCCATCTTCATCGCTTCCATGATCAGCAATGGTGCACCTTTTTCCACAGTTTTGCCTTTGTCGACCAGCAGCGCGACGATCTTGCCGGGCATCGGTGCTGTCAGGCGGCCACCTTCGGCTTCCGCTTCACCGGCATGCGCAAGAGGATCGTTGTAATTGAGAACATAATGCGCACCGCCGGTGAACACGTGGAACACATCGGCTGCGCGCACCACCGTGCCGCGTACCGCCGTGCCATCCACCTTGATCACCAAGTGCTGGCCCTTGCGCTCGACCAGGGTCATCACCGATGAGGGTTGGCCAATGCCGATGTTCCAGCCGGCATCGCGATAACTGACCGATACGGGATATGTTGTGGCTTCTTCCGCAAATTCCAGTGTGCGCATGAGCGCCGCATTCATGCGCCAGCCGCTGGTATTGGCCCAGGGATCGTTGGCGGCGATACCGTCGTTTTGCTCTGCGGACAACAGCGAGGCGGCTGCCAGCCCGAGGATCTGCAGCGATACCGGTGCCGCCTGCGGGAACAGCGCATCGTGGTTCCGTTCAATCAAGCCGGTATCGAGGTCGGCCTGCGAGAACGGGCGACTTTCCACCAGGCGCTTGAGGAAAGCAACGTTGGCGGAAAGGCCGACCACCTGGAATTCCGACAGGGCTTGAGACATGTGGGCCAGTGCTTCTTCGCGGTCGTTGCCCCAGACAATCAGCTTGGCGATCATCGGGTCGTAGAACGGTGAAATCGCATCGCCTTCGCGTACGCCGGAATCAATACGCACCGCAGCCGGATTGCCGGGGACGATGCCATTGCCAAGCTGAAAACTGACCGCTTGCGGCGTGTGCATATGCTGCAAGGTGCCAATCGATGGCAGGAAACCCTTCTCCGGGTTTTCCGCATAGATGCGCGCTTCCAGCGCATGGCCGTGGATGCGCAGTTCATCCTGCTGCTTCGGCAACGTTTCACCGAAGGCGACGCGCAATTGCCATTCGACCAGATCATGACCGGTAATCATTTCGGTCACTGGATGTTCGACCTGCAGGCGGGTGTTCATTTCCATGAAGTAGAACGACCCGTCCTGGTTGGCGATGAATTCCACCGTGCCCGCGCCGACGTAGCCGACTGCCTTGGCGGCGGCAACTGCTGCCTCACCCATTGCACGACGACGTTCTTCGGTCATGCCGGGTGCTGGGGCTTCTTCCAGCACTTTCTGGTGACGGCGTTGTACAGAGCAATCGCGTTCGAACAGGTAGACGCAGTTGCCATGGGTATCGGCAAACACCTGGATCTCGATATGGCGCGGGCGGGTCAGGTATTTTTCGACCAGCACCTTGTCGTCGCCAAAGCTGTTGATCGCTTCGCGCTTGCAGGATTCGAGCGCGGCCTTGAAGTCGGCGCTCTTCTCGACGATGCGCATGCCCTTGCCACCGCCGCCTGCACTGGCCTTGAGCAGTACCGGGTAACCGATCTTGTCGGCTTGCTCCTGCAGGAAGTCGGCATCCTGATTGTCGCCATGGTAGCCAGGCACCAGCGGCACATTGGCTTTTTCCATCAGCGCTTTCGCAGCCGACTTGGAACCCATCGCGCGAATTGCCGATGCCGGCGGGCCGATGAACACGAGACCGGCCTTGGCGCAAGCTTCGGCAAACTCGTCGTTTTCCGACAAAAAGCCATAGCCAGGATGGATGGCCTGGGCGCCGGTGGCAAGCGCCACTTCGATGATCTTGTCGGCGCGCAGGTAACTTTCCTTGGCCGGCGGCGGGCCGATCAGGACCGACTCGTCGCAGACGGCGACATGCTTGGCATTGGCATCGGCTTCCGAATACACAGCGACGCTTTTGACGCCGAGACGATGTGCGGTGGCGGCCACGCGGCAAGCGATCTCGCCGCGGTTTGCAATCAGGATCTTGTTAAACACGCTATCTCCTTTTGGGTGGCGGTTGGGGTGTCTCTTGTTGTAATGCTTTTTTTGGTCCCCTCCCTGCATGGGAAGGGAAGTCTTTCTTTACTCGTTCACTGCAAGCTTCGCATCGACTTGCGTATGCTTGATCTTCATCCCCAGTTTGTTGAGCAAGGCCATGTCTGCATCCGCGTCCGGATTGCCGGTAGTGAGCAGCTTGTCCCCATAGAAAATCGAGTTGGCCCCTGCCTGGAAACACATCGCCTGCACTGCTTCGCCCATCTCGCGACGGCCGGCCGACAGGCGCACGCGCGCCTTTGGCATGGTGATGCGCGCCACCGCGATGGTACGCACGAATTCCAGCGGATCGAGCGGATCGAGGCCATGCAATGGTGTGCCTTCGACCTGCACAAGGTGATTGATCGGCACCGACTCCGGATACGGATCGAGATTGGCGACCTGCGCGATCAGTCCCGCGCGCTGCTTGCGCGATTCGCCCATGCCGACGATGCCGCCACAGCACACCTTGATGCCGGCATTGCGCACCTTGTCCAGCGTATCGAGGCGGTTTTCGTAATTTCGGGTGGTGATGATGTCGTTATAGAACTCGGGCGCGGTATCGAGGTTGTGGTTGTAGTAATCGAGACCGGCAGCGGCGAGGCGCTCGGCCTGGCCGTCTTCCAGCATGCCGAGCGTGGCACAGGCTTCGAGGCCAAGTTCCTTGACGCCACGCACCATCGCTTCCACGTGGTCGAGGTCGCGGTCCTTGGGGCTGCGCCAGGCAGCGCCCATGCAGAAGCGTGTCGCGCCATGGGCTTTGGCGGCACGTGCTGCTTCCAGCACGGTTTCCAGTTCCAGCAGCTTCTGTGCGGTGACCCCGGTGTCGTAGCGTGCGGCTTGCGGGCAGTAGCCGCAGTCTTCCGGGCAGCCACCGGTCTTGATCGACAGCAGCGTGGCCAGCTCAACTTCTTGCGGATCGAAATGTTCACGGTGCACTTGCTGCGCGCGGAACATCAATTCGTTGAACGGCAAGTTGAACAGTTCCAGCACCTTTTCTTCGGGCCATGCCTGCGCGGCGGCAACACGCACTGCGGCAGGCGTGCGAATCTCATGAAACGTAATGGCTTGTGACGACATCAGACTTCCTTTACTTCAGAGTGAGACAGGACTTGCCGGGCCGGCACTGGCCAGTGGGGCAAGCTTGAAAAATCCAGATACGCGGCGGCCCGTGCAGCCGATGGCGCGGGCAGACGCGGAATGCAGCCGAGCAGCGGCGCGGCGATGCGTGTGCGCAGCGCGTCGATATTGTGATCAAGATGACGCATGCCGGGATCGACCACATTGGCGATCCAGCCAACCAACGGCAAGCCGCGCGCGACAATCGCTTCGGCAGTCAGCAAGGCATGGCTGAGGCAGCCGAGGCGCATGCCGACCACCATGATCACCGGCAAACCGAGCTGTTGCGCGAGGTCGGCGGTATTGGCGGTATCCGACAAGGGCACGCAGAATCCACCGACGCCTTCGACTACCACCGCATCGGCACTGGCCGCGACGCGTTCATAGCAAAGGCGGATATGCATCAGATCGATGCGCACGCCTTCCTGTGCGGCGACGATATGCGGGGCTGCGGCATCCTGCAGCAAATATGGCGTGGTCAATTCCAGCGGCAGCGTCACATTGGCGGCGGCGGCGAGTGCATCGACGTCCTCGTTATGCAGCACGCCGTCGCGCAGTTCCGCACCGGCGGCGATGGGTTTCATCCCTGCCACGCGCACGTCGCATTGCGCCAGCGCATGCAGCAAGGCGCTCGATGCAAGCGTCTTGCCGATTTCGGTATCGGTGCCGGTGACGAAGTAGGCGGGCTTGTTCATGCAGGCACTCCGGCTTCGACCGCATTGATCGCTTCGGCCACGCGTGTGACATCGGCTGCGGTATGTGCGGCCGACAGCGTGATGCGCAGGCGCGCGGTATCGGCCGGCACCGTCGGCGGGCGGATCGCCGGCACCCATACGCCCTGTTCCTGCAAGGCGGCGGCGGCACGTAGCGCCTCGTCGTTGCGACCAATGATGACTGGCTGTATCGCCGTTTGCGAGGCAAGCAATGTCCAGCGCTGCAAGTGCAATGCCGATTGCAACTGACCGACCAATTGCTGCAGGTGCGCCCGGCGTATCGCGCCTTCGTGTCCGCTGATCAATTCGACGCTGGTCATCAGCGCATGAGCCAGCGCGGGTGCTGCTGCGGTGGTGTAGATGTAAGGCCGCGCGCGCTGCACCAGCCATTCGATCACGGTGGCGTGCGCGGCAACGAAGGCGCCGCCGACACCGGCCGCCTTGCCCAGCGTGCCCATGTAGATCAGGTAGGGAGAACGCAGGTTGAAATGTTCGAGCGCACCGCGCCCGTGCGTACCGAGTACACCGAACCCGTGCGCGTCGTCCACTACCAGCCAGGCACCATAACGCTCGCAAAGCGCAAGCAGTGCAGGCAAGGGCGCGAGATCGCCGTCCATGCTGAACACGCTGTCGGTGACGACGACTTTGGTTTTTGCGGTACTGGACTTGAGCAGGACTTCAAGCGCGGCATTATCACCGTGCGCATAGACCTGCACTCTGGCGCGCGACAAGCGAGCACCATCAATCAGGGAAGCATGGTTCAGCGATTCGGAGAACAGATCCGCATCCCGCCCTGCCAGCGCGGTGAGTACCGCAAGATTCGCCATGTAACCGGTGCAAAAGTACAGGGCGCGCGCCTGCTCCAGGTGCGGCGACAGGAAGTCGGCGAGCCGCTCCTCCAGCAGGGCATGCGCACGCGAATGCCCGCTGATCAGATGCGACGCGCCGCTACCGACGCCATAGCGGGAGGCGCCTTCACGCAAGGCCTCCACCAGGCGCGGATGCGACGCCAGGCCGAGATAATCATTGCTGCAGAAAGCCAGCAGCTTGCGGCCGTCGACCGTCACATGCGGCGCGCATGGCGTGTCGGCAATGCGACGGCGGCGACGCAGTTGCTGCGCATCGAGTGCATTGAGTTGCTGTTCGAGATCGGACAAGAGTTGCATGTTCAGACTCCGATCACTTGCTGGAATATCGCATGCGTACGCTGTGCAAGCAAGGCGGTTTCCTCGTCGTCGAGGATGTAAGGCGGCATCAGGTAGAGCGTGCGGCCGATGGGGCGGAGCAAGAGTTCATGCTGCAACGCTGCGGTAAAGAACTTGCGCGAGAATGCCGGGTCGTCGGTCCTTGCATCGCATGCCCAGATCATGCCGCGCTGGCGTACATGCTCCACGCGGGGATCGGTGGCGAACACGTCCAGTGCCTTGCCGAGGCGTGCCGCACGTTCCTTGTTGCGATGGATGACATCGTCCTCATCGAAAATCGCCAGCGTCGCCAGCGCCGCGCGGCAAGCGAGCGGATTGCCGGTGTAGGAATGCGAATGCAAAAAACCGCGCCGCACATCGGTGTCGTAAAAGCCCTGATAGATGTCGTCGCGCGTCATCACCAGTGACAACGGCAGATAGCCGCCGCTGATCCCTTTGGACAGGCAAAGGAAATCCGGCCAGATTGCCGCCTGTTCGCAGGCGAAGAAGCTGCCGGTCCGACCGCAGCCAACTGCGATTTCATCGGCGATCAGATGTACCTGGTGACGGTCGCAGATGGCGCGCAGCTCCGACAGGTAGACCGGATCGTACATCGCCATGCCGGCGGCGCATTGCACCAGCGGTTCGACAATCACAGCGGCGATTTTTCCGGTGCGTTGTTGCAACAGCGCTTCGAGCTTTTGCGCCGCACGGCGGGCAACATCGGCGGGCGCTTCGCCATCCTGCGCCTGACGCGCATCGGGTGAGGGGACCACGTGCGCCTGCTGGAGCAGCGGCCCATAGGCGTCGCGGAACAGTTGCACATCGGTGACCGCGAGCGCACCGATCGTCTCGCCGTGATAGCTGCCTTTCAGGCAAACGAATTCGCGCTTGTCGGTCTGGCCACTGTTGCGCCAGAAATGAAAACTCATCTTCAGCGCGATCTCGACTGCGGAAGCACCGTCGGACGCGTAAAAGCAATGGCCGAGCACATGATTGGTGCGAGCCGCCAGCTGTTCGGACAGCCTGATGACCGGTTCGTGGGTAAAGCCTGCGAGCATCGCATGCTCTAGCAGGTCCAGCTGATCCTTCAATGCGGCATTGATGCGCGGGTTGGCATGACCGAACAGGTTGACCCACCAGGAACTGATGGCGTCCAGGTAACGCCGCCCTTGCGCATCGTACAGCCATGCACCGCGCCCATGGCTGACCGGCACCAGCGGTACCGTCTCATGGTGCTGCATCTGCGTGCATGGGTGCCAGACGCTTTTCAGGCTGCGGGCGACCCAGTCAGATTGTTCAATTGTGTTCAATACTGCTCCAGAGACTATGGTTTGTTGCTTGGCGTTGGCTGGCGTTTTTTCATTTCGAAAATGATTGCACTGCGGGTGCTACGTTCAATGTGTCGTCAATGCTGCTTAAGACGCCGTCGAAATTTTCAAATATCTCGTTGTTCCAGAATCGCATTACGTGCCAGCCTTGCAAATTTAAATATGTCGTTCGTTCCAGGTCGTATTCAATCTGATCCTGATGCTGGCCGCCATCCAATTCAATCAGTAGCAGCTTTTCAACGCACGCAAAATCCGCGATGTAAGGGCCGATTGGATGTTGCCGGCGGAAGCGGTGTCCTTGTAATTGCCTGCCTCGTATCGCATGCCATAACCGTTGCTCAGCTAAGGTCATACCTGTGCGCAGTGTTCTGGCATTGGTCGTGGTTGTTGGTTTGATGCGCGTGATTGATTCAACCATCCTGCCTCTCTACTTACTCCGTCAGGTTCCCTCCCCCTCTTAGGGGGAGGGTTAGGGTGGGGGTGATGCGGTCGAGTTGTCGCAGTCCCATGCTCAACCCTCACACGCCTACGCGGCCCGCCCCATCCCAACCTTCCCCCTAAAAGGGGGAAGGGACTTGTTATTTACTTGTTTGGGGCAAGAGATTGAAAGAACAGCTTCACACCAACCACCCCGGCTTCCGCTTCTCCAAAAACGACCTTACCCCTTCCTTCCCCTCCTCCGAACTGCGAATATCCGCAATCCTCACCGCTGTATCCGCAATCAGCGCATCACTCAACGGCCGCCCCGCGACATCCTGCACCAGTCGCTTGGCTTCCTTGACCGCATGGGGGCTATTCGACACCAAGGCCTTGACGACATCGGCAACCGCAGCATCCAGCGCGTCGGCGCCAACAACCGAATGCACAAAACCAATGCGTTGCGCCTCCTGCGCGGAAAAGCGTTCTGCCGTCAGGAAGTAGCGGCGGGCCGCGTTTTCACCCATGGCCTTGATCACGTAGGGCGAGATTGTCGCAGGAATCAGGCCGAGTTTTACCTCGCTCAAGCAAAAATTTGTTGTCTCTACGGCAATGGAAATATCGCAGGCGGCAACCAGACCCATGCCACCGGCATAGCAATCTCCCTGGATCTTCGCGACCACCGGTTTGGGGCAGGTGTAGATGGTGTGCAGCATGTCGGCAAGCTGCGCGGCGTCCGCACGATTTTCCTCGTGCGTGTAGCCGGCCATTTTTTTCATCCAGTTGAGATCAGCGCCCGCACAGAATGCGGGGCCATTCGCGGCGAGCACGATTGCGCGCAATGCGGCATCTTTGCCCAGCTCGCCAAACACCTGGGTGATTTCGGCAATCGTGGTTTCGTTGAAGGCGTTGCGTACATCCGGCCGGTTGAGGGTCACGGTAGCGACACCGCCTTGCACATCGACATCGAGGGTTTGCCAGCTCATGAGGTTATTCCTTCCAAACAATGTGGTCGTCGACCGCATTCAACGTGCAGCCGGTCTTGACGAATTTTTTCAGACGACGGGAAATCGCGAGCGTGCAGGCATGCTGATGCATGCGTGTCAGCAATCCGCATCGCATCGATCTCCACTTGTTACATCCGGAACACGCCGAACTTCGATTCCGGGATCGGCGCGTTCAGCGATGCGCTGATGCCCAATCCCAGTACCATCCGCGTATCGGCAGGATCGATCACGCCGTCATCCCATAGCCTTGCCGTCGCATAGTACGGATGACCCTGGTGTTCATACTGTTCGCGGATCGGCTGCTTGAACGCTTCCTCTTCCTCGGCACTCCAGCTACCGCCCTTGCCTTCGATACCGTCGCGCTTGACAGTGGCCAACACGCTCGCCGCCTGTTCGCCGCCCATCACCGAGATGCGCGCATTCGGCCACATCCACAAGAAGCGTGGCGAATACGCGCGTCCGCACATGCCGTAATTGCCGGCGCCGAAGCTGCCGCCGATGATCACCGTGAACTTCGGCACCGCGGCCGTTGATACCGCGGTCACCATCTTGGCGCCGTTGCGGGCAATGCCTTCGTTTTCGTACTTGCGCCCGACCATGAAGCCGGTGATGTTTTGCAGGAAAACCAGCGGAATCTTGCGCTGGCAGCACAGCTCGATGAAGTGGGCGCCCTTCAGTGCCGATTCCGAAAACAGGATGCCGTTGTTGGCGATGATGCCGACCGGCATGCCAAAAATATGCGCAAAGCCGCACACCAGCGTGGTGCCGTAACGTGCCTTGAATTCATCGAATTCGCTGCCGTCGACGATACGCGCGATCACTTCCCGCACATCGAAGGGCTTGCGGGTATCGGTGGGGATCACGCCATACAATTCCTTGGGATCGAATTTTGGCGCCACCGGTTCGCGCAATACCAGTGCATGGTTTTTCCGGCGGTTGAGATTGCCGACGATGGTGCGTGCCAGCGACAGCGCATGCATGTCGTTCTTTGCCAGATGATCGACCACGCCCGACAGACGGGTGTGCACATCGCCGCCGCCGAGATCTTCGGCACTGACCACTTCACCGGTCGCCGCCTTGACCAGCGGAGGACCGCCAAGGAAGATCGTGCCCTGGTCCTTGACGATGATGGATTCGTCGCTCATTGCCGGCACATAGGCGCCGCCGGCGGTACAGGAACCCATCACCACTGCGATCTGCGGAATGCCCTTGGCCGACATATTGGCCTGGTTGAAGAAGATGCGGCCGAAGTGATCGCGGTCCGGAAACACGTCATCCTGGTTCGGCAGGTTGGCGCCGCCCGAGTCGACCAGGTAAATACAGGGCAGGTTGTTCTGATCGGCGATTTCCTGCGCGCGCAAATGCTTCTTGACCGTGATCGGGTAGTAGGTGCCGCCCTTTACTGTCGCATCGTTGCAGACGATCATGCATTCCTGGCCGGCCACGCGGCCGATGCCTGCAATCACGCCGGCCGCCGGCGCTGCATTGTCGTACATCTCGTAAGCAGCCATCTGTGACAGTTCGAGGAAAGGCGTGCCGGGATCGAGCAGCATCTGCACGCGATCCCGGGGCAGCAGCTTGCCGCGCGAAGTATGTTTCTTGCGGGCGTCTTCCCCACCGCCCAATGCCAGCTTTTCCACCTTGGCCTTGAGGTCGTCGACCAGCGCCTGCATGGCGGCGGCATTGGCTTTGAAGTCTTCGCTGCGCGGCGACAGTTTGCTTTCTATTTGCGGCATATTTGCGTCCTTTGTTATTGCTCGTTTTTTAAGCGGTTTTGTCTTCATCGATCTTGAGCTCGTCTTTCATGAGCTCGCGCATCCTGAACTTCTGCACCTTGCCGGTGACCGTCATTGGAAAGCTATCCACGAAGCGGATATACCGGGGGATCTTGTAATGGGCGATCTGCCCCTTGCAGAAGTCGCGCAGTTCGTCTTCCGTGACACTGGCGCCGGGCCGGCGTATCACCCATGCACAGAGTTCTTCACCGTATTTGCGGTCCGGCACGCCGATGACCTGCACATCCTGCACCGCGGGATGGCGGTACAGGAATTCCTCGATCTCGCGCGGGTAAATGTTTTCGCCACCGCGTATCACCATGTCCTTGATGCGGCCGGCAATGTTCACATAGCCTTCCGCATCCATCACCGCCAGGTCGCCGGTATGCATCCAGCCTTCACTATCGATGGCTTCCGCGGTCTTTTGCGGATCGTCCCAGTAGCCATGCATGACGGAGTAGCCGCGCGTGCAGAGCTCGCCGGTAACACCGATGGCAACCGGCTTGCCGCTTTCGGGATCGGCAATCTTCACTTCCAGGTGCGGCTGTACCCGACCCACCGTTGACACACGCTTTTCGAGCGGCGTATCGGTGGTGCTCTGGCAGCTGACCGGGCTGGTTTCGGTCATGCCATAAGCAATGGTGACTTCGCTCATGTGCATGTCGCTGACCACGCGCTTCATCACTTCGATTGGGCACGGTGAACCGGCCATGATGCCGGTACGCAGCGTGGACAAGTCGAATTCTGCAAAGCGCGGATGGTCGAGTTCAGCGATGAACATGGTGGGCACGCCATGCAGTCCTGTGCAACGCTCGTCCTGTACCGCCTGCAGCACCGATAGCGGGTCGAAGGCGTCGTTCGGATAGACGATGGTCGCGCCGTGCGTCAGGCAGGCGAGGTTGCCGAGCACCATGCCGAAGCAGTGATACAAGGGTACCGGGATGCACAGCCTGTCTTCTGTGCTCAGGCGCATCGCTTCACCGATAAAGAAACCGTTGTTCAATACATTGCGGTGCGTGAGCGTGGCGCCTTTCGGAAAGCCGGTGGTGCCGCTGGTGAACTGTATATTGATGGGATCGGTGTTGCGCAGCGTGCCGGCAATGCCCTTCAGGTCCGCATCGTCCGGATTGCCCCTGGCCATCAAGTCCGTGAACCGTATCATGCCGGGCTCGTCGCTCTCGCCGAGATGGATCACCGTGGAAAGCGAAGGCACGCGGGACGCCTTGAGCTGGCCGGGCGAGCTGGCAGCAATTTCCGGCATGATGTCGCGCACCATCGCCAGATAATCGCTGGTCTTGAAGCTGGTCATTGTGATCAGCGCCTTGCAACCGACCTTGTTGAGTGCATATTCCAGTTCGGCGATGCGATAGGCGGGATTGATGTTGACCAGCACGATGCCCGCTTTGGCGGTCGCGATCTGGGTCAACAGCCATTGCGCATTATTGTGCGACCAGATGCCGACGCGGTCGCCCGGTCCCATGCCGATCGCCAGCAAAGCGCTGGCAAGGCGGTTGGCTTCACGCTGCAGTTCGCGATAGCTGTATCGCAACTGCTGGTGGCAGGACACCAGTGCCGCGTTGTCGGGAACGCGTGCGGCCATCGCGTCAAAGAAATCACCAATTGTCTGCTCGATCAGCGGGATGTCGGTACTGCCGCGGTCGATGCTTGTCTCCAGTTGCGCCATGTCCATTCTCCTGTCTTGCGAATTTCATGTTCCGTCAGCACCTTTGTGAGGCGAGACAGCGCTCAATGTCTATGCCTAGTCGGGAAAACTGCCATCCACGTAAAACCACTTGCCGTCTTCGCGTACGAAGCGGCTGATTTCATGCAGCCGGTGAGCCCGCCCGCCGACCTTGTAGCGTGCGACGAACTCCACCGTTGCCTGGTCGCCGTCGGGTACATGCCGACGTACTTCCAGGCCTAGCCAGTTCATGCCTTCGTCCTGTGCTACCGGTTCGACGGGACGGGTGCTGGCATGCCAGGTGGCTTTCAGATACGGCTCGTTGCGCAATACATACGCGGTATAGCGCGAACGCATCAGCAGGTCGGCTGTTGGTGCGGCGTCTCTGCCATCGATATAACGGCCGCAGCAGCCTGCATAGTCATTGCCGCCGCAGGGGCAAGCTGGGCTCAGCGCTTTTTTCATGCGAGCACCAGTTGCGGCAGTTCCGCCATGTCGCTGAAAACACGGCTGGCGCCAGCATTGAGCAAGAGCTGCGGGTCCGAATGTTCGGCATAACCGAATACGGTCATGCCGGCGGCGAGACCTGCTGCGATACCGGTCGGCGTGTCTTCGATAACGACGCAACGCCGCGGCGCCATGCCCATCGTCTGCGCTGCGAGCAGGTAGACATCGGGTGCCGGCTTGGTGCGGGCGACTTCCATGCCGCTGAATATTTTTCCGTCAAACCACGGCAGCAATCCTGTTTGCCCCAGCGTCAGATGCATCTTTGCGCGGTCGGCACCGGAGGCAACGCAGAACGGCATGCTGGCTGCAGCGATCTGTTCGATCGCGCTCTTCACACCGCGCACTGCTTCGATGCCAGCCTGCAGCGCCGCATTACGGCGTTCCACGAACTGCTGATAAAAATCGACCGGCATGGGCTTGCGGATATTGGCGGCGATCATTTCCGTTTCGTCTCGCACCAGACGTCCCACGAAGGCGTGCATGGTTTCCCGCAGAGATATCTGCCATCCAAGTTCGTTCAGCATGTCGGCGAGCACACCGCAAGTTACCGGTTCGCTGTCGACCAGCACGCCGTCGCAGTCGAAGGCGATCATGTCAAATCGTGGCATGCGTGGCATCAGTGGCATCCTTCTCTTTCACTTTCTCTGTTTCTCTGTCGTCGGTGCGCCGGCCGCCTTCCAGGCACCGAATCCGCCTTCGATATGCGCAACCTTGTCCAGGCCCATGTCCTGCATCGTCTTGGTGGCGAGAGCGCTACGCAGGCCGCCGGCGCAAAAGAAGATGTATTCCTTGTCCTCGCCGAATACCGGTTTGTAATACGGCGATTCGGGATCGACCCAGAATTCCAGCATGCCGCGCGGCGCGGAGAACGCGCCGGGAACAACACCTTCCCGCTCGAGTTCTCGTGGATCGCGGATGTCGACGAACTGGACATTGGGGTCCTGGTATTTCTCCAGCGCTTCGGCGACGGTGTAAGTCTTGATCTCCGCCATCGCTTCATCAACGAGTGCCTTGTAGCCTTTTTTCATTTTTGTCTCCTTGAATTTTTACTTTGCGGTGCGATGAGAGCTTGCTAAGAATGACTACGAATATCATTCCAACCTGACAGACGAATCGACCATCAAGCCAGTGCGCGGCCGATCAGTATTTTCTGAATATCGCTGGTACCCTCGTAAATCTGGCACACCCGCACGTCGCGATAAATTCGTTCGACCGGAAAATCGCTGACATAGCCATAGCCACCATGGATCTGTATTGCATCGGAGCACACGCGTTCCGCCATTTCGCTGGCGAACAGCTTGGCCATCGCAGCTTCCTTCAGGCAGGGCTTGCCAGCATCCTTCATGCTGGCCGCGTGCATGATCAGCTGGCGCGCCGCTTCGATCTGCGTTGCCATGTCCGACAGCTTGAATTGCACCGCCTGGTGCTCGAACAGCGTTTTGCCAAAGCTGGTGCGCTCTTTTGCATAAGCAAGCGCCGCGTCGAATGCTGCGCGCGCCATGCCAACCGATTGCGAAGCGATGCCGATGCGTCCGCCTTCGAGCCCGGACAAGGCAATCTTGTAGCCCTGCCCTTCGTCGCCGATCAGGTTCTTCGCGGGAATGCGGCAGTTTTCGAACAGGATCTGCGCGGTGTCGGATGAATGCTGGCCGAGCTTTTCTTCGAGTCGTGCAACGATGTAACCCGGCGTATTGGTCGGCACCCAGAACGCGCTGATGCCTTTCTTGCCTGCCGCCTTGTCAGTCACCGCCATCACGATCGCCACATCCGCATATTTGCCGCTGGTGATGAACTGCTTGACGCCGTTCAGCACGTAATGATCGCCGTCGCGGATCGCGGTGGTGCGCAATGCGGAGGCATCGCTGCCGACGTGCGGCTCGGTCAGGCAGAATGCGCCGAGCATGTCGCCGCGCGCCAGCGGCTTGAGAAACCGTTCTTTCTGCTCGTCGTTCGCATACATCATCGCGATGCTGCAGACCGGGCAGTTATTGACCGAGATGACTGTCGACGTGCCACCGTCGCCGGCCGCGATCTCTTCCAGCACCAGCGCGAGCGACACATAGTCGAGACCCGCGCCGCCCAGCTCTTCCGGTACCGCGACACCGAACGCGCCCAGCTGCGCCAGGCCTTTCAGTTCATCCTTGGGGAAATGGTGCTCCTTATCCCAGCGCGCGGCATTGGGCGCGAGCCTTTCCTGCGAAAAGCTGCGCAGCGCGTCGCGGATCATTTCATGCTGTTCGGATAAAACCATGGACTTCCCCTGTCGTTATTTCGTTGTTCTTACCAGGCCAGCTCGCGTCCCGCGTAATTGCGGAAGCTGCCGCTGTCCTTGTGTTCAAGTGCCGCGATCACGCGCAGCAGTCCGGTGACGCTTTCTTCGACCGCGATCGTGGCGTTGGGTCCACCCAGGTCGGTACGCACCCAGCCGGGACAGAGCGCGACGAAGCTGGCTTTCGGATAGTCGAGCGAGGCGCTTCTGACCGCCATGTTGAGCGCCGCTTTCGACACGCGATAGACCCAGCCGTGGCTGGATTCGACTTCGCCGATGCTGCCCATGCCGCTGCTGATGAAAGCAAACTTGCCCTGCGCGGCTTCGACCAGCGGTGCGATCAATGGAATTGCTTGCATCGCACCGAGGACATTGGTATGCATCACCGCATCGAAATCTTCCGCGGTCGGCGGCGACGTTGCCTGCCCGCCCTGACCGTAGACACCGGCCACGTAGATGGCGAGGTCGAGCTTTTCATCGTCGAGCTGCCAGCCTAGCCCGGCAAGGGATTCGGGTTTGGTCACGTCCAGCTTCAGTGCCTGAACGCCCTCATTGCGCAATGCCGCCAACGCCGCGTCATCCCGTGCGGTGGCGAAGACTTTCCAGGTTGCGGCGCGACGCAACTGGCGGACGATTTCGTGGCCGATGCCGCGTGAAGCGCCGAGAATGAGTGCGGTGGGCATGGTGGTGGTAGGTATCGGTTGGGTAACGGAGCGTGTAGGAAATCGGTCGCTACGCCCTCCGTCGAGTCCCCTCCCCCATGCAGGGGGAGGGTTAGGGTGGGGGTAGTGCGGTCGAGCTATCGAAGTCTTGTGCTCAACCCTAACACCCCCATCCCAACCTTCCCCCTACCAGAGGGAAGGAGCCGTCAGCAGGAGCGCGACTGAATGGCGATCGAGCAGTCGCTTACACCAGCTCGATCGCCATCGCCGTACCTTCGCCGCCGCCGATGCACAGCGCTGCCACACCCAGCTTGCCGCCGGTCTTCTGCAGAGCGCCGATCAGCGTCACGATGATGCGGGCACCGGATGCGCCGATCGGATGGCCGAGTGCGCACGCGCCACCGTGGATGTTGATCTTGCTGTGCGGGATGTCGTGTTCCTTCATCGCGGCCATCGGCACGGCGGCAAAGGCTTCGTTGATCTCGAACAGGTCGACGTCCTTGGTGGTCAGATTCAGCTTCTTGTACAGCTTGTCGATCGCGCCAACCGGTGCGGTGGTGAACCAGTTCGGTTCCTGCGCATGGGTGGAGTGGCCGAGCACGCGGGCGATCGGCTTGCATCCCAGTTTCTTGGCGGTCGATTCGCGCATCAGCACCAGTGCGGCGGCGCCATCGTTGATCGACGACGAGGAAGCGGCTGTGATCGTGCCGTCCTTCTTGAAGGCCGGTTTCAGTGACGGGATCTTGTCGAGCTTGGCTTTCAGCGGACCTTCATCCTTGTCGATCACGACATCGCCACCCTTGGCGGCAACCGTGACCGGCGCGATTTCCCACTTGAAGGAACCGTCGCTGGTCGCTGTCTGTGCACGCTTGACCGATTCGATCGCGTAGGCATCCTGCTCTTCACGGGTGAACTGGTATTTGGCAACACATTCTTCGGCGAAGGTGCCCATCGCGCGGCCCTTGTCATACGCGTCTTCCAGACCGTCGAGCATCATGTGGTCATACATCATGCCGTGGCCGATGCGGTAACCGCCACGTGCCTTCGGAATCAGGTAGGGCGCGTTGGTCATGGATTCCATGCCGCCGGCGATCACGACATCATTGCTGCCTGCGAGCAGCGAGTCGTAGCCGATCATCGCGGCCTTCATCGCCGAACCGCACATTTTGGACAAGGTGACGGCGCCAGCCGACGTCGGGATGCCGGCCTTGATGGCGGCCTGGCGTGCCGGTGCCTGGCCCTGGCCTGCCATCAGGCAGTTGCCGAACAGGACTTCGTTGACATGGGCCGGTTCGAGATTGGCGCGCTCGACCGCTGCGCGGATCGCAGCGGCACCGAGGTCCGATGCGGACAACGCGGAAAAGTCGCCCTGAAAAGCACCCATCGGGGTACGTGCTGCGCCGACAATAACAATAGGATCGTTGTTCATCTTGGGTCTCCGAGATCAAGCGGCTTGTGCCGCGGGGGTGAGGGGTTTGTAGCTGAAACGCAACTCCTGCGGGTAAGGGAATACGTCTTCCACATGGCCTTCCAGGATTCGCTGTTTGGCTTTCTGCCAGTACTGCGGGGTGAGCAGGTCGGCATGGTGTTTTAAAAAGTATTTTCTGACTTCAGGATTACCGAGCAGGAAGGTACCGAACTGCTCAGGGAATACATCGTTCTTCGCGACCGAGTACCACGGTTCGCTGGACATTTCGTCTTCTTCGTTGCGTGGCGCGGGGATCTGGCGGAAATTGCAGTCGGTAATGTATTCGATTTCGTCGTAATCGTAGAACACCACGCGGCCATGCTTGGTGACGCCAAAATTCTTGTACAGCATGTCACCGGGAAAGATGTTGACGCCGACCAGATCCTTGATCGCATTGCCGTATTCGACGATGCCATGCTCGATGGCCGCATGATCGCCGCGCTTGTCCGCCTCCGACAGCCAGATGTTGAGTGGCGTCATCCGGCGCTCGATGTACAAGTGCTTGATGATGATTTCATCGCCCTCTTCCTCGACGATGGAAGGTGCAACCTGTTTCAGGTCGGCCAGCAGCTCGCGCGAGAAACGTGCACGCGGAAAGGCGACGCTTGAATACTCGAGCGTGTCGGCCATGCGGCCGACACGGTCATGGTTTTTCACCAGCAGGTATTTTTCCTTGACCAGTTCGCGTGTGGTTTCCTTTGGTGGCGGAAAATAATCCTTGATCACCTTGAACACATACGGGAACGACGGCAGCGCAAACACCACCATGACCAGGCCGCGAATGCCGGGTGCCGATTCGAAGCAGTCGGATGAATAGCGCAGATGGTGCAGGAAATCGCGGTAAAACGCTGCCTTGCCCAGCTTCTGCAGGCCGAGGATCGTATAGATTTCGCTGCGCGGCTTGTACGGCATCAGCGTGCGCAGGAATTGCACATACGCGGATGGCACTTCCATGTCGACCATGAAATAAGCGCGTGTGAACGAAAACAGCACTGTGATCAGCGTCGGGTCGAACAGCACGGTGTCGAGCACCAGCTCGCGTTTGCGGTTGTACAGGATCGGTACGACAAACGGATAAATGCGATTGCCGTTGATGCCCTTGCCGACGATATACGCGCCCTTGTTGCGGTAGAACAGCGTGGCCAGCACCTGGATCTGGTGGTTCGGTTCCAGCAGATCGGAACCGAACATCGCGCGCATGCGCGCCTCCACGAAGCTGACATCGCGATCGAGGTCGGCAAAGGGCGCCGCCAGCTGGAAATTGGTGACAATGCGCTTGAGCGTGTAGTGCAAGCCGTCGCTGGCCGGATAATAGACCCGGTAGGTCGGCAGCATGCCGTCCGGCTCGATGTATTCAGTCGATACCGCCGGCCGAACGAAAATGAAATCGTTGTGGAAGTAGGTGCGGTGCAGGATGTTGCAGCACACGGAATTGAAAAAGGTTTCTGCCAGTTCCGGCTGCTTGTGGTTGATCAGCAGACCGATGTAATGCAGTTTGACCTCGCGCCAGACTTCGTCGTCGATTTCCTCGCGGTCGTATTCATCTTCCAGCGCCTGCACGGATTCCTGAACACGCGCATCGTAGAACGCGATCCTTTCCCTGGCCTTGATCTGTGCCGTTTTCCAATCGCTGGTTTCGAAATAGCGCTTGGCATCCTGGCTGGCGGCACGGAACAGGCGATAGTGCTTGTCGAAGCCGTCAAGGATGGTGCGCGCGATATCGAACGCGATCTGGGAACTGAGAAGCTTGGGAAAGGCGGTCTGGGGCATGGCTAACGCTCGAATTGGATTTTCCAGGCCTCCAGTTTAGCCAAATCCACGCCGATACCGCCGCAGACGACCACCAGTGGTTTTTCAAAAGGCGCCAGCGCCGGTGCGCAGTGATACACCACAGACAAGGCGGCGCCGCAGGCCGGTTCGACCAGGATACGCATGTCGTCGGCAAAACGGCGGCAGGCGCTGACAGCTTGCGCATCGCTGACGAGCACGCTGCGCACGTCATGGCGTTTTGTCCATTCAAATGCCTGGCGCGCGACGCGTTTTGCAGCGAGCGAGGTAGCAATGGACTTGATTTCCGGCAAGGTGACAAGTTCGCCGGCTTGCATTGCGGCATGCAGCGAGGCCGCCCCCTCTGTTTCCACAGCCAGCACCGGAACGTGGGCGAGGCCGTTGCGATGCAAGCCTTCGAGCACACCGCACATCAGGCCACCGCCGCCGACCGCGCAAATAACAGCATCAAAATCCATGCCGTCGGCGCGTACTTCATCGATCAGCGTGGCATTGCCGTCCCAAATGTCATGATGGTCGAAAGGCGGCACATAGATGGTGCCGTCCTTCTCGCATAGTTGCAGCGCATGCAGATTGCTTTCATCCCAGACCGCGCCGTGCACAACGACCTCGGCACCAATGGCCCGGATTTTCAGGCGTACCGATTCATGCGTGGTTTCGGGAACGACGATGGTCGTGTGCATGCCAAGCGACACGCCGGCCACGGCGGCGGCAAAACCGGCATTGCCGCCGGAAGGACAGACAAAATGGCTGGCTCCACGCTCGGCCGCGCGCTGGCAGAACAAGCCGATGCCGCGCATCTTGAACGAACCGGATGGCTGCAGGCTTTCCATCTTCAGCAGCACGCGCTTGCCGATAGCAGTGGAAAGGCCACGATGTGTGAGCGTCGGAGTGGTCAGATGCAGAGGGGTCATGGCCGGGATAGTAATCGGTAATTCATCAAATGCGGTACCGTAAGAATACGAGGAATACGTAGGTCATGCGCAATCCATGATGTTGGTGTGCGGCCGGTGAATTTCACCAGGGAAATCATTAGGGTGGATTACGAAACATTGCGCGGCACAACGGCCATCGTGCCACCAAGTTTGCTGACCAGGGTTTTTTTGTCACCGTTCATCGCATACACCTCCGACTCCACCACATGAAACGCCTTGCCCGGCTTAAGCACCTGCGCCCGGCACCAGAGGCTGTCACCCAGTGCTGCACGCAATAACTGCATCTTGAATTCCACCGTCAGGATGACACCATCCGCCGGTGTCACCGTCATTGCCGCACCACCCGCCGTATGGTCGGCCAAAGTCGATTGCACACCGGCGTGGATGACGCCGGTGTGCTGCAAGTGCCTTGGTGTGATGCGAAGGGTAGATTCGCACCAGCCGGGGCCGCAGTCGACAAGGGTGATGCCGATGTCGTTCAAAAAAGCCGCCTCGCGGAAACCGCGTTCGACGACGTGTTTATAGTCTGGATCGGGTGCATGCATGGGCGCTCCGGTCGGTGGTGCGTTGACTACGGGCTCCTTCCCCCTTTTAGGGGCGCCCGGCGAGGGGGAAGGTTGGGATGGCGGTAAGGAGGTTGAGCACAAGACTCCAATAGCTCGACCTTCATACCCCCACCCTACCCCTCCCCCTACGAGGGGGAGGGAACCGTACTGCAGTGGGATTGCAGTGAGTGAAGCGCCACTTACCTACTTCGTCTCCGCAAATAACTCGCGTCCAATCAGCATCCGCCGAATCTCACTCGTTCCCGCACCAATCTCATACAATTTCGCATCACGCCACAGACGACCTACCGGATATTCATTGATATAGCCATTACCGCCCAGCGTCTGGATCGCTTCGCCTGCCATCCAGGTCGCCTTCTCCGCGGAATACAGGATCGCGCCGGCTGCGTCCTTGCGCAACGCGCGCACCGCTTCCGGGTTCTTCGCGCGGTCGCACGCCTGGCCGACGGCATAGACATACGCCTTGCACGCCATCATGGTCGAATACATGTCGGCGATCTTGCCTTGCATCAGCTGGAATTCGCCGATCGGCTGGCCGAACTGCTTGCGCTCGTGAACGTAGGGAACCACCGCATCCATGCAAGCCTGCATGATGCCTAGCGGGCCGCCGGACAGTACGGTACGCTCGAAATCCAGACCGGACATCAGCACATTGACGCCCTTGCCCAAGCCGCCGAGCACGTTTTCAGCGGGCACTTCGCAATCCTGGAACACCAGTTCGCCGGTGTGCGAGCCGCGCATGCCGAGCTTGTCGAGCTTTTGCGCAATCGAAAAACCCTTGTATCCCTTTTCGATCAGGAAAGCGGTCATCCCGCGCGGGCCGGCTTCAATATCGTTCTTTGCGTAGACCACCAGTACGTCGGCATCAGGGCCGTTGGTGATCCACATCTTGGTACCGTTGAGCACCCAGCGGTCGCCCTTCCACTCAGCACGCAGCTTCATGCTGACCACGTCGGAACCGGCATTCGGCTCGGACATCGCCAAGGCACCGACGTGCTCGCCGGAAATCAGCTTGGGCAGGTATTTGCGCTTTTGTTCTTCGGTGCCGTTGCGATTGATCTGGTTGACGCAGAGATTGGAGTGCGCGCCATAAGACAGGCCGACCGAGGCGGAAGCGCGCGAAATTTCTTCCATCGCGACGATGTGGGCAAGGTAGCCCATGTCGGTGCCGCCGTATTCTTCACTGACGGTGACGCCGAGCAGGCCGAGGTCGCCCATCTTTTTCCACAGGTCCATCGGGAACTGGTCGCTGCGGTCGATTTCGGCGGCGCGCGGCGCGATTTCAGCCTGCGCAAACTGCTGCACGGTTTCGCGCAGTGCGGCGATGTCTTCGCCGTGATCAAAGGTCAAGCCGGGCAAATGGATCATGTCGTCCTCACGTTGTTGGAGTTATCGATACTGAAACGGGATAGCGCGATGTTGCGAATCATACCGTTAAACTGACGTTTACGTAAACGTAAAGCAGATACGGTAAAAATACGGTTTACAGGTGCTTATGCTGCGTCCTTCACACGCCGTGCCGATGCTTTCCTTTCGGTACTTCTTGCGGGCTTTTCGCCAGCCAGGAGACGTCGGCATTCTTCTTCATGCGCGGAGAGTTCAGCGAGTGTGACTTCAATATCTTCACGCTGGCGCTCCAAAGTTTCGCGATGTTGCGCAAGCACCGCGAGAAAGCGTTTGAGCTGGGCTGTAGTGTCCTTCGGCGACTCGTACATATCGACCAACGCCTTGATTTCAGAGAGGCTAAGGCCGAGCCGCTTGCCGCGCAACGTCAGCTTCAGGCGCGTACGCTCGCTGGCGTTGTAGACCCGCGTGCGGCCGCCGACACCTTCCCGCTTGGGGCTCAGCAAGCCCTGGTCTTCGTAGAAACGAATGGCGCGCGGCGTGATGTCGAATTCACGGGCAAGTTCGGTAATGGTATAGGTCGGCATGGCGCTTTCTGGGGGTCGTCAGCAGCGGAAAACGAATCTGGTTAGAATCACTGAACAGGAACTGCAGTTTACGTTAACGTAAAGCGTATTGTAGGCGCGCTTTACCCGATTGTGAACATGCAGCGCCAGAACTTTTGTCTTGGAGCATGCACTGATGAATCCGCAGGAATCTCAACTGAATTACGCCTTCGGCGATACCCTTCCCGCCCCCGGAACCGTGCTGGAGGTGGCGCCGGACGTGTTCTGGCTGCGGATGGGCTTGCCGTTTGCGCTCGACCATATCAACCTCTGGCTGCTGCGCGATCGCGATGAAGCGGGGGGACAAGGTGACGGCTGGACCGTTATCGATTGCGGCATCAACAACGATGCGACCCGCTCATCCTGGGAATCGGTGTTTGCCTACGCACTCGACGGCTTACCAGTGCGGCGTGTCATTGTTACGCATTGCCATCCGGATCATGTCGGTCTCGCCGACTGGCTGTGCAATAAATGGAATGCGCCGCTGTGGATGACGACCGGCGAATACGGTTTTGCACGAATGATGTCGGCCTCGTTGCCCGGCGTCGACGGCACCGCCATGCTTCCACATTTCCAGCGTCATGGCCTGAATGATCCGGACACACTGGAGCGGCTGAAGACACGCAAGAGTTATTACCCGACGCTGGTGCCGGCGGTGCCGGATGCCTACGTCCGCATGCAGGACCAGCAGACTTTCCGTATCGGCGCGCATGAGTGGCGCGTCATTACCGGTTTTGGTCATGCGCCTGAACATGCGGCGCTGTATTGTGCGGAGCTGAACCTGCTGATTTCCGGCGACATGGTATTGCCGCGTATTTCTACCAACGTCTCGGTGTTCGCGGTCGAGCCGGAAGCCAATCCGGTGCAGCTGTATCTCGATTCTCTGCAAAAATTTGCGGACCTGCCGGCCGACACGCTGGTATTGCCATCGCATGGCAAACCTTTCCGCGGCCTGCATACGCGCATTACGCAGTTGGGCGAGCATCATCGCGACCGGCTGGAAGAGGTGGTCGTCGCCTGCGCGACGCCGCAGTCGGCTGCCGATATCGTGCCGGTGATGTTCCGTCGTCCGCTGGATGCACATCAGATGACCTTCGCGCTGGGCGAGGCGCTCGCGCATTTGCACAAACTGTGGTTCGACGGTGCCCTGAAACGCGTAGTCGACGAACACGGCATTTTCCGCTTCCAGGCCGCCTGAGCCTGAACTCCCCAGGCACTTGAAGATGCCCTGTCTTCAGGTGCCCTTGCCTGTCAACGACTCATGTCGATGGGCGCCTTCCCGGTCATTTTTTCGACGGCGACTGATCGCGTTGAGTACGACGACTTTTTCTTTGCGTATTGTCGAGTTAAGAAGACAATAATGCCTTCGCCATGACTAAAAATAGAGAATACGCTTCCAAGAATGTGTTACCTTTCCTTTACATCTTTCGTCACAACAAGTACCTTTAAAACATTGACTGACTGTCAAGGCGTGTCATGGAATAGTGCGCGGTCATGAATCCATCAATCGAACGAGAAGGCTTTAGCGAACGGCTCCAGCAGGCATTGCGTAATGCCGACTATTCGCCGGACAGTCCCACCCAACTGGCACGTGAGTTCAACATCCGATTTGACGGCCGCCCCATTACGGTGCACGCGGCACGCAAGTGGCTGGTAGGTGAAGCAATTCCAACCCAGGAAAAGCTGCGCGCATTGGCCCAGTGGCTAGGCGTCCCGGCGGAGTGGCTGCGCTTTGGCGGTGAGGCCTCGCATTCCGGCCTTGAAGGCGGGAGCGCACCATCACGCTTCGAATCGGCCGACGTCAAGCTGATCAGCGACCTCCAGCGACTCGATGAACATCATCAGGCTCTGGCCCGTGAATTTATCCGCATGCTGGTAAGGATGAATCGTCAAAAGTAAGCCAGGTGATGTAAGGTGCCTGTCCAATCTCAGACTTCGACGTTCTGGACAGGCTATCCGCCTGCTGCCAGCGCACGCAAATAGCGCAGGCCAGCGACCGCCCGACTGCCGTACCAAGACATCATTTCTCCATCGACCAGCAGAACCGGTTTGCCGATCTGCTTTTCCAACGCATCGACATGCTCTTCAGTAAAACGGTAGGGTTCGCTCGACAGCAATACGCCATCGATTTGTGCCGCCACGGCATCGGACCACTCAAAACGCGGATAACGCGCATCGCTGCCTGCTGGCGCCCACGCCTGCCAGCCGATCTCGGCCATCATTTGCGCAATGTAGGTGTCGCGCGAAATCGTCATCCATGGATCCTTCCAGATGCAGTACAGCAGGGTTTGCGGCGGTCCCTTGGGCATTGCGCGCAACGCGGTGTACTCGGCTTCGAATGCGTCGCACAGTGCTTCCCCGCGATCGGCGACGCCGAAGATGCCGCCCAGCAGCCGGTATAGCGCCAGATTGTCGCGCGGTGCCAGAGGATGAGTAACCACGACATGGGGAATGAACTGCGCCAGCGTGTCGACGGTCGGTTTTTCATTTTCGTCGATGTTGACGATCAGGTGCGTCGGCGCGAGGCGGCGGATTTTTTCAATGTTCACATCTTTGGTGCCACCCACCTTGGGAATTGCGCGTACGGCCTCCGCCGGGTGGATGCAAAAACCGGTACGCCCCACCAAGAAGGGCGCCAGTCCCAGCGCGCACAGCAATTCGGTGATCGAGGGCACCAGCGACACAATGCGCGGCGCAATGCCGGTGGCAATTGCTTCATGCACTTGCCCGATGGCGTCGGTATAACTCATGACTTGCGCGCCTTGTGCGGAGCACGGGCAAACGCCGCATCGTACAGCCAGTTCGGCATTGCCCGCAGCAGTTTGGCAACCACCCCCATCTGCCAGGGAATGACCCGATAGCTGGTGCCGGCCGCGATGGTGCTGACCGCCTTGTCGGCGAATCGCAGCGCGGGCATCAAGAAAGGCATTGGATAGGCATTCACCTGCGTCATCGGGGTGTCGATGTAACCGGGTGCGATGGTCACCACCTTGATGCCGCTGGCGCGCAGTTCCACGCGCAGCGATTCGCAATAACTGATGACCGCTGCCTTGGATGCGCAATAGCCGCCGGCTCCCGGCAGGCCACGGATGCCAGACACGCTGGCAATGCCGACCAGGCGGCAATCGTGGCTCCCGGCCGCGGCCTGTCGTTTCATCGCGGGCAGGAAGGGTGTGAACGTGGCCACGGTCGCCGTCACATTGGTCGCGACAATGCGCTCGAACACAGGCAGGTCTTCCGGGAATTCGGTCCGCGTACCTTGCGAAATGCCGGCGTTGGCGATGACGACATCGACACCGCCGAAGGCATGGATGAAGTCGGCAGCCGCGGTACGCAACGCCGCATGATCGGTAACATCCAGCGGAAAGATCCGGTGTCGTTCAGGGTACGGCAGACCGGCGACTAGCGATTGCAGCATGTCCGGGCGCCTTGCAGCGAGGCCCAGCACTGCACCCTGGGCGGCATAGCGCGCAGCAAGCGCTGCCCCCAGACCGCTGGAGGCGCCGGTGATGAATACGCGTTTCATGTTGTCCCTGGTTTCATGTTGGCCCTGATGCGTTGGTATGTCTTGTCTCTTGCCAAGCTGCATTCTGGATAATTTTACGCCGCAACGCCGGGCAATCTTCAATGGGGGTTAAAAACAAAAAAGTCCGCCCTCATATGAGGGACGGACTTTTGTCCATGCCGGAAAGCCTTGCATTCCGGCGGATCGGCCGATCAGGCTTATTTGCCTTGCTTGCTCTTATTGACCAGCCAATCCGCAACTTGCAGAGTCGCCGCATGCAATACGGGCTCCGGCTTGTTGCCGATGCTGGCGCTGACGATGGCCGGCGAGGTCAGATAGCGGCCGTCGATGGCGAGCAGCGGCACGCCGTCGATCTGGTAAGCCTGTGTCAGCTGGGCGGCGCGCTTGACTTTGCTCTGCACGCCAAAGGAGTTGTAAACCTCCAGGAATTTCTGCTTGTCGATACCATTCTTGGCAACGAATTCCGCGATCTCGGCATCGGTGTCGGTACGCTTGCGCTGTACATGGATAACATTGAACACCTTGGCATGCAGCTCGTCCAGCTTGCCCATGGCTTCCAGCGTGTAATACAGCTTTTGCTGCGGCACCATCGACTCGCGGAAGGCGACCGGCACGCGTTTGAAGACGATGTTGTCGCCCTGTTTCTTTACCCAGGCCGCCAGGTCGGTCTCCAGCGCACTGCAGTGCGGACATGAATACCAAAAGAATTCAGTGACTTCGACTTTCTTGCCGGAGTCGGTTTGCTGAGGCTTCTCCAGTGTGCGGTAATCGACGCCATTTTGCGGATTGTCAGGGGCGGCCTGCGCGCCTGCCGCCAGCAAGCTGATGGTCAGTGCAGCCAGTACATGTTTCAGAAAACGCATAAAATTCCTTCAATTTCTCTGGTAAGTTCTTGTTCGGATCTTGCAGGCTTGCTACTTTAGCCGATCATTTGGCAATGCGCACGATTGCGGCATCGACACCATTGTCAGACAACTTCCCGCGTACCTTGTTCATTGCGTCCAACTGGCTGAACGGGCCGACACGTACCCGGTACAACACGCCGGTATCGGCCTGACGCTCGGAAATCTTCGCTTCCACGCCCATCAATGCCAGTTTGGCACGAATGTTTTCCGCGTCACTCTGCTCACGGAAAGCACCTGCCTGCAGATAATAACTCCACTTGTCGTCCACGTTCTCGGCCTTGGTTTCCGCCTTGGCTTCGGCATCGGCTTTCGCCGGCTTTTCGCTGGTCGACTGGTCGAACACCGGCGCCTTGCTATCGGCCTTCTTGTCCTGCTTGGCATCGAGCTTCGGATCAACCTTTACTTCCGGCTTTTTCTCGGTCGGCTGCGCCACAGCGGTGTTGGTTGGCGCTTCTTTGGTTTCCTTTCCTTCTTCCGCTGGTTTTTTCGACTTGGCGCCATATAGTGGCCTGTTCGGATCGGCTACCTGACCCGAGGTCGGCTCAGCCATCTTTTGCCGACCCGACTTGTCGGTAAACGGCATCGGTGTCTTGGTGATCACCATCGCGACACCAAGTGCAATGCCCAATCCGATGATCAAGCCGATGATAATGCCTAAAATTGTTCCGCCCTGTTGCCTGTTGTACTTGTGCATACTTCCTCAATAACGTTACACCGACATCGGTCCGGACATTGACGTTCATCGACGATCAATCGTCAATCAATCTACAACGCTGCGCCGGACCCATGCCTACATTCGCGCAGGCGCCGATACCCCGATCAGCGCCAGACCATTGCGCAAGACCTGGCGTGTCGCACACATCAGTGCCAGTCGCGCCATCTTTATGGACACATCGTCAACGAGTACGCGTTCAGCGTTGTAGTAGCTGTGGAGCTCGCCGGCGAGGTCACGCAGATAGAACGCTACCTGATGCGGTCCGAGTTCGTCGAGTGCTTTTTGCAGCATCTCCGGATATTCGGCGAGCTTGGCGAGCAGCGCCGCTTCGCGCGGCGAAGTCAGTGGCGAAACGTCCACATTGTTCAGCGTGGTTTCATCTCCGCCCCACTGTGCCATCACCGAACAGATGCGGGCATGCGCGTACTGCACGTAGTAGACCGGATTCTCGTCGGATTGTGACAGCGCCAGGTCGACGTCGAAGGTGAATTCGGTGTCGGCCTTGCGCGAGATGAGGAAAAAGCGCACCGCATCGCGTCCGCGTGTCAGATCACGTTCGCCCTGCTCATTGACCGCGTCGCCGGCCGACCATTCGATCAGGTCGCGCACGGTGACGTAGGAACCGGCGCGCTTGGAAATTTTCACTTCCTCGCCATTTTTCATCACCGTCACCATCTTGTGCAGCACATAGTCGGGATAGCCTTGCGGAATGCCCATATCGACTGCTTGCAGGCCGGCGCGTACGCGCGCGATCGTGCCGTGATGGTCGCTGCCCTGCACATTGATGACCTTGCCGTAACCGCGTTGCCACTTGGTGATGTGATAAGCAACGTCCGGCACGAAATAGGTATAGGTGCCGTCGGACTTCTTCATCACACGGTCCTTGTCGTCACCATATTCGGTGGTGCGCAGCCACAGCGCGCCATCCTGCTCGTAGGTCTTGCCAGCCTTGACCAGCGCATCGACCGCCGAGGCGACCTTGCCCTCGGTGTAGAGCGAGGATTCGAGATAGTAATTGTCGAACTTGACGCCGAAGGCCAACAGGTCGAGATCCTGCTCATGGCGCAGGTAGGTGACTGCGAACTTGCGGATCGATTCGATATCGTCGACGTCGCCGCTGGCGGCAACCGGCGCGCCGTCGCTGGCAGAGACGGTTTTCTTTTGCAGGAAATCGGCGGCGATGTCAGCGATATAGTCGCCGTTGTAAGCCGATTCCGGCCAGCCGGCGTCGCCCGGCTTGAAGCCCCTGGCGCGTGCTTGCACCGACAGTGCCAGATTGCCGATCTGGACGCCGGCGTCGTTGTAGTAAAACTCGCGGGTGACGTCATAACCCTGGGCAGCGAGCAGCGACGCCATCGCATCGCCAAGCGCCCCCTGGCGGCCATGGCCGACATGCAACGGACCCGTCGGATTGGCGGATACGAACTCAACCATCACCTTCTTGCCGGCACCGACATTGCTTTTGCCGAATTGTGCAGTTTCAGCGAGCACTGTTTTCACCACCGCCTGCTTGGCAGCGGCCGCCACGCGCAGGTTGATGAAGCCGGGGCCGGCGATATCGGCCGATTCGATCAGCTCCCCCTTGTTGGCCAATACTGCCGCCACGATGGCTTGCGCCAGTTCACGCGGGTTTTTCTTGAGCGGCTTGGCAAGCTGCATCGCGATGTTGCAGGCGATGTCGCCGTGCGCCGGGTCGCGCGGGCGCTCCAGCACGACATTGGGTTGCAGTTCGGTGCCGGCAATGATCGGCGCAAGCGCCGCCTGAAACAGGTCGACTATCTGTTGTTTTTGTGAAGCGAGCATGGGAAAAATAGCGTCCGGCACGCGGCCGGGCTTGAGCAATTGGGGAAAGCGGCCATTATACCGGCTCTACTCTCCCAGTTTTTCACGGCAATACGAACCGATGAAGCGCTCCATCTGGAACGCTTCCGGCAACCATGGTGAATCGGACAACTTTTCCGGCAGCAGGTAGAGATAGGTGTGCGCTTCGACCGTTTCGCCGGATTCCAGCGTTACACCGACCGGCACGCGCCGGTATTCGTGGCCTTCAAAGGCATCCAGGGCAGCAACATCGGGCGCCGATACCTCGAAGTACAGCAAGCCGGCGACCTTGCTGTCGGTCTGGACGATGACGCCTGGGTAAGTCTCGTCCTTCAGGGCAAAGCGGGAATGGCCGGCAAGCGTGGCAGGTGCCGAGCGGTAGTTGCCGCGTACCACACGGTTCCAGACTTGCGGGAACATCAGTGAGCCATAGGTAAAAACAGGAGTGGACATGAAATGGGTTAACGAAGATAACGGAGATGACTGAAGTCTGCGGATCAGCGACCAAAGACCTTCGATTGTAGCGCCACAACAGGCGTTGGCAACACGCCCCTATTGCCGCATTGCCATCGTTTGTTCAGTCATCACAACCTGGTTCCGGCCCTGTTCTTTCGCCTTGTACAGCGCGGCGTCGGCGGCTGCGACCAGGTCGGCCGGCTGTAAGGTGTCGGATGGGAGCAAAGCTGCAACGCCGAAGCTGGCGGTCACTCCGGGGGCGACTTGCGAGCTGGCATGCGGAATCTGGAGATCGATCACGCCCTGGCGCATTTTTTCAGCAATCGCCACGGCATCGGCGGCGCTTGCGGCAGGCAGCAGGGCCACGAATTCTTCGCCGCCGAAGCGGGCCACCAGATCGGCCGAACGCTTGGGGACCGAACGCAGCACACCAGCGACCTGCTGCAGGCAGGCGTCGCCGGCCGGATGTCCGTAGTGGTCGTTGTAGTTCTTGAAGCTATCGACGTCGATCAGGATCAGGGCCAGCGGGTAGTTTTCACGGCGCGCACGTCCCCATTCGATACCAAGCCGCCGGTCGAATTCGCGGCGATTGGCCAGCTGGGTCAGGCCGTCCTCCGCCGATAGCTTGGCAAGCAGCTCCACCGCATGACTCAGCTCTTCGTTGCGTGCATGTTCGCGCGCTCGGGCCAGGTAGGCGCGGCGCTGATCCTGGTCCATGCGGAAATTGGCGAACAGGCTGATCACCACCGCCGACAGGCAAAACAGCCAATTGTTGAAACGTACATGAGGCGGCATCAGGGGCAGATTGCTTAGCGTCAGTCCGTACAGGATGACGAGGATCACGGACGTCCAAAGGGCGCTCCGAAAACGCTGGTTCACGACGATATTGCCAAACAGGATAATCAGCGTGACCCCGGTCTGATAATGCATGGCGTTGGGATGTGAACTGAGGCCGGCGATCCATGGCAGGCTGGCGCCGCCGATTACGATGGACAGCGAGATGGCGATCTCGCGCATCACAAGGCTTTTCAGCTTGTACACGGTGAAAGTGCACAACAACATCAGTGGAATCACGAGCAGAAAGCGTATCGCCCATGCCTGTTGATAAATGTCGGGCACCATGGTTTTGTCGCTGATAGCAAAAGCGCCATACAGCACGACACCGGCCACCCCGGTTCTAATCATCCGGCCTTCACGTACGCTATCCATTTCGAGCTGATAGGCACGCTCTTCCTGGCTTGAGAATTTTTCGCTGCGGCTCCAGAAATTGCCAGCCCCTTCAGCCGGTGGAACAGTACGGTCTTCTGATGCGGTATCGCGTGACATAAATGGGGCGTTAAGCCTCCGAATACAGATGCTGCGAGATTAGCGCCGTGCGCACCCGGCGTCCAGCGCCGCGATGTGCGGCATGCGACTTCAGCACGCGATTGGCAAAAATGGCAACGCGATCAAAAGCGTGCGGTATAGCGCAACGCGGCCAGCTTATCCATAGGCGCATCGGCAATATTGTTGGGATCACGGCGCAGCATGAACATCATGCCAACAGTCGCCAGCCTCCCGGCCGGCGACCGGTAGTTCAGCTCAGCCCGGGTTTCACGACCGGTCGGCACCATGGAGAATACCGTATGCTCGCGCGCCTGATTGGCGGCAAGCACATCAAGCGCAAGACTGCCGGCATAGGTGCGCATCGGTTGCGCAACCGAGATACTGACGCGATCTCCCTCCCGGAAGCGATCGGCACCGACCAGCGCCAGCGAAAACGCATTGGTACGGGTTGCGGTGACTTCGGTGATCAGGCTGTCGACGATACGTCCGCCCGGTGTGATGCCGTAGGCAGCCTGCCCCGCCAGCGCCAGGTTCGGGGTCAGCATGAGCGCCCCGGCTAACTGCACCGAATTGGTCGATGCACGATTGGCCAGGCCCAGCATGCCGCTGGAATACGACCCGAGGTAGGCATTGCTTTCGCGCGTCTGCGACATCGAAAACGACACCGCTGCACCATCGAAAGATTTGGACAGCTCGAACACGCCCGCCTTTGCACGTGGCATGACGGATGATGGCAGATAGATATCGGGTGAGGCGACCAGCAGATTGTCGCTGCCACCATCGATGACGCCGAACTTGAGTTTCACGCCATGAAATTCCTGGGCAAATCCTGCATGCGATGTCGCTGGCAACAACGATAGATAGGGATTGGACAATGCACTGATTTCCGCCAGCGACATGGATGACGACGGCTTCAGTGCTGCAGCACCGAAATAAGCGCCTGCATATCCGCCCAGCGCAAATGCGGTTTCCATCCCGCTGCTTGCCTGCCGTTGCAACGACAGCGCCGCTAGCCGGCGACGCGGCGCATCGGCAAACGACAAGCCCATTTGCTGTCGCCGGTTTTCGTAGGCCAGCGACAATTCGCTGCCATCGGCGAGGACTTTTTCGGCGACTTCGATCCGGCGATCCATATCGCCGATTGCCCTGTCCAGCGACAATGATGTCGGTCTTGCCACAGTGGCGCCCAGGTCGATGCCAAAATCTCGTTCAAAATCATCCCTGCCGACCACGCGCAACTGACCGGACGTCGCCAGGCTCCAGATTTTGCTGGTGGCTGATGATGGCTGGGTAAGGCCGGCAAGGACGCTGACCCTCTTGCCGTTGAAGGTCGTGGTGGTCAGCATGCCAATCGGCTGCATCGCTTTTTCCACATTGAGCAAGCCGCGTCCATAGATTGGATCGATACCGGGTGCACCGAGATCGGTGGCGGTCACCAGCAGGATCGTGGCGACCTGATCGGCGCGCAGCGAAGGCCACATCTGCATCAGCAGTGCGGCAGCCCCACTGACTAACGGCGCTGCCATCGAGGTACCGCTCATGGTCGCATACTGATCGTTGCGATAACTGGAGTAGATGCTGACACCGGACGCGACCAGGTACCACGCGGCGACGTCGCCGGCCCGATTGGAAAACGACGCCATCTTGTTGGACGCATCGACCGCGCCGACGGCAATGATCTGGTTGTTGGCCCAGGCTTCCCGCGCAAAACGTGCAGGCCATCCAACCGACGGGCTGCCATCGTTGCCGGCCGATGCAACGATCAGCAAGCCGCCCTTCACGGCCTGCTGCATTGCGCGTGAATCATAGACGCTGGAAGCGCCAAGGCTCATGTTGACGATCGAGGCCTTGCCGATTGCATAACGCAGGCCGATGTCGAGCGCCGCGGTCGAACCACTACCGCGATCCGGGAAAACCTTGATCGGCAACAGCGTGGCATCGTACGCCACGCCCGATATGCCCCGTCCGTCACGCGCCGCCGCAATAATGCCGGTGGTATGTGAACCATGTCCGGAACGGTCGGTGACATCGCTGCTGCCATTGACCGCATTAAAGCCGCGCAGCAGCCTGCCTGTCCGCGAAAATTCCCGATGATCGGGGCTGATGCCAGTATCGAGCGTAGCGATCGTCACGCCTTTGCCTGTAATCCCTAACCTGTATGCATAGTCGGCGCGAATGCGCCCGATGTAAGCAGAATTACTGCGTTCCGTTTCGAGCGCACTGCGGGTGGTTTGCACCGCCGCTCCAGACATCATTTCAACCGGATCGGCTGAGGCCGGCATGGCAAGGGCAGCACAGGCTGAACACACGGCCAACGACATGAAGCGGGGAACAAGCAAAACGGGGCTCGACATTTTTTACCATTGCGTTATTGCATGTTTCCATTGTGCATGCATTGCATCGCGCTGCAAATGAAATGCTGGAACACAAACCCATGGCAGTCGTCATGCAGCAACAGCATGTCGGAACGACAATCCACTTCTGCTCCCATTGCTCTGTTCGCAGTGCATCGCATGACGCAATGCATATGGGTCGCGACTACTTGAATGAAGGTTGAAAGCGCTTCAACCCAACGTTACGAAAGCGCTGAGAAGCTTTACGAGAACGACACCACGTTGAATGTTGTCTTGTTAAACTGGCACCCATCACACGTGTTGGCGAACAGCATGGAAAAACACACTCTCTCTCCCTTGTTTTCACCCGCATCGATTGTGGTCTTCACCGGTGACGAGCAAAGCAGCACACAAACCGCTTATGGCAAATTGCTTGCCGCTCAATTACGCGCATCCGGTTATACGGGCCGCGTAAGCTTTCTCGACATCGGCATGAGTGGGACCTTGAGCGAACTTGCTCAGTCACAATCCGACCTTGCCGTCATCGCATTGCCCAACGAGCAACTGGCTGATGCGCTCGAAGTCGCGGCCCGCATCCACAGCAAGACGGCATTGATCGTCACTAGTGGTGTGGACGCCGCGCTGGCGCGTACGCTGCAAACGATTGCAAAACAACATGGCATTCATTTGCTTGGCCCCAATTCAATGGGCTTCCAGCGGCCCGGCATGGCACTCAATGCCAGTACGCTTGGACCGCTGGGACAGAAGGGCTCGCTTGCACTGGTGTCGCAATCCGGCGCACTGGGCTCCTCGATCCTGGACTGGGCGGTCAAGAACGGCGTCGGCTTTTCCACCGTAGTATCGCTCGGCGCCAGTACCGCGCTGGATGTTGCCGATGTTCTCGATTTCCTGGCGCAGGACCGCGCGACACAAAGCATTGTTGTCTACCTGGAAGGCATACGCAGCGCGCGCCGATTCATGAGCGCCTTGCGTGCGGCAGCGAATGTCAAACCGGTATTTGTGCTGAAGGCCGGCCGCAAGCCGGCCGGATCGACTGCAGCGCTGACGCATTCCGGTGCTATCGTCGGCAGTGACGATGTCTTCGATGCCGCCCTGCAGCGCGCGGGGGCCGTGCGCGTGCGGACGCTGGTGCAATTATTCACTGCGGCCAAGGGCTTATCGGGACGCAATCTGCCGGCAGGCAAGCGCCTCGCCATTATCAGCAATGGTGGCGGCCCGGGTGTGCTGGCCGCCGACTGGACCAATGAACTCGGACTGGAGCTTGGTGCGTTGACCAGCGGAGAGGCTTTTGCGCTCGCGAAGGAGCTATCGCCGCTGGCCCATCTCGAATCGGTACTGGACCTGGGCGAAGACGCCGGTGCCGCGCATTACCATGCCGCGGTCGCCGCCTGTGCCAAAGGCAGCCAGATCGACGGTATCCTGGTCATCCTCGCACCCAAACCGGATCTCGACACGGCAGCGGTGGCACGCGCGCTTGCCGATCTGCTGCCTTCCATCGGCAAGCCGCTGGTTACCTGCTGGATGGGTGACGAGCGGGCGGCGGAAGCACGTTCCATTCTCAGCCGCGCCAGCATTCCGACCTTCCGCACGCCGGAGGCGGCGGTTGATGCCTTCAGCAACATCGCTGCCTTCCACCAGAACCAGCAACTGCTGCACCAGACACCGCCACCCTTGTCGCCACTGGCCAAGCCCGACCTCGAAGGTGCCCGCATCCTGGTGGAGAGCGTGCTCGCTGAACGGCGCAAGGTGTTGACGGAAATGGAATCCAAGGCCTTGCTGTCCGCTTTCCATATCCCGGTCACCAAAACCATGCTGGCACGTTCGGCCAGCGAGGCGATCCTGATCGCCAGTCAGCTCGGTTATCCGGTCGCGCTGAAAATCGACTCACCGGACATTCCACACAAATCCGATGTGCTCGGTGTCGCGCTCAACCTGCAGAACGCGGCCACGGTGCGCGACAGCTGGCATGACATGATGGCCACCGTCGCGCGCCTGCGCCCGGATGCACGCATCAACGGGGTGACCGTACAGAACATGTCGGGCAAACCGCGTGGTCGCGAACTGTATATCGGTGTCACGACGGATGAACCCTTTGGCCCCGTCATCTCGTTTGGTGCGGGCGGCACCATGATCGAGTTGATCGGCGATCGTGCCATTGAACTGCCGCCGCTCAATCAGTTTCTTACCCAGCGACTGGTAGATCGCGCCCGTTCGGCCGACACGCTGGGTACATGGCGTGGCGCACCGCCGGCCCATCGCGAATCGCTGGAGCAGATCCTGTTGCGCGTATCCGAAATGGTGTGCTCGCTGCCGCAATTACGCGAGATGGATATCAATCCCGTTATCGTTGACGCAACAGGATCGCTGGTGGTCGATGCACGCGTCGTGATCGACCATGTGTCGCGCGGCACAGGAGATTATCCCCATCTGGCGATCCTCCCCTATCCGTCAGACCGCGAAGAGGAATGGCCATTGCGTGGCGGTGGCAGCTATACCGTACGGCCTATCTATCCGAACGATGCCGAAATGCTGCAGGACTTTGTGCGGCGCCTGTCGGCGGAAAGCCGTTACATGCGCTTTGTGTCCACGATGCGGGAATTGTCGCTGAAGATGCTGGCGCGCTTCACACTCATCGACTATGACCGTGAAATGGCCTTGGTGGCGATCTGTCGTGAGCGTGCGCCTGACGACGATGCAGGCGGCTTCAAGGAAACCGAACGCATCATTGCGGTCTCTCGTTATGTCACCAATCCGGATTTCACCACCTGTGAATTTTCACTGGCGGTAGCGGATGAGTTCAACGGCCAGGGCATCGGCTCACGCATGCTGCTATCCATCATGGATGTGGCACGCAGCAAGGGACTGTCGCAGATCGAGGGGCTGGTCCTGTCCAGCAACGTTCCAATGCTGAAGCTGATGCGCAGTCTTGGCTTTGAGGTGCGCCGCTTTGAAGAGGACCCGGATTTCAGGCTGTGCGTGCGGGCATTGTAATGATGATTGTGCGTTGCGCCTGCAATCGCAGATATCTCAGCAAACTCAGGGACTGCTTTCAATCCGCCTGAGACGCTACTTCTTTGAACGAGGCAAGGTAAATGTAAACACTGTCCCCTCGGTGTCCGATGAGGTTGCGCTTATCTCTCCATGATGGGCGTGGACGATTTCGCGCGCGATGAACAATCCCAACCCTAGGTTGGCAGGCGGCATCAAACTGTCATCGTCGTCGTCACCGACATGAATCATCGGGTTGAAGATCACTTGCAGGCTTTCTGCGGAAATGGCGGGTCCGTGGTTTCGCACCTGCACTGTAATGGCATCGGCATCGCCATGGGCGCTGATATCCACCGGCAGATTACGCGCGCCATGCTGGACGGCGTTATTCAACAGGTTCCACAGCACCTGGCCAATGCGCTCCCCATCGGCAACGCAATCCATGAGGCCGGAGACTTCAAGATCGAATTGCCGTTTTGGATGCGCCTCGCGTATCTGCTCCAGCGCTGATGCACACACTTTGCCTAGATCGCATGGCGCGGGGAAAACAGGAATACCCTTGCCCAGGCGCGAACGGGTGAACTCGAGCAAGTCCTTGATCATTGCACTCATTGCCGCAGCACTTCGCCCGAGTCGTACAGCGGCTTCATTGAGCCTGTCCTGCGAAATGCCGGGTGTCGCCAGATACTGGCTGGTCATGATGATGGCGCTCAGCGGAGTACGCAGGTCGTGTCCGAGGACGGCGAGAAACATATTGCGCGAGCGTTCCACTTCTTGGGCATAACGCGCCAGCGAATCCGCCATCGCCTTGTCGACGGCATCATTGAAACGCAGCATCTGTGTGAATGCCTGCTCATCCTTCGCGAAGTCGTGTGCAATCCATGTACGCAAGACGTTATCGCGCAACGCATGAAATTCCGCACTCACCTGATGCAATTCGAAGCCGGCCGCATGGCGAACCGCGCCGTGTTCGGCTGCTGCGGCATGGCAGCGTGCCTGGGCAATGGGTGCTTCGTTTGCTGCCTGACCCGGTTCGGCCAGTGTCTCGATATCAGCCGCGATGCGTTTGAGAATGTCGTGGAAATGATCGCGCAGCGCCACCGGCGTCATCGTTCGTGCAGCAGGCAGCAAGGTAGAGGCGAACGTTTCCCACTCCGCAACGATCGGTCCGATGTTGTCGTTGATGAATGTGGAAAGTTTCACTACGTCTCCAAGGCAAATACGGGGCGGCATTGAGCCCCGCTGTAACAACGGGGATCTACGCTGTTGTTGACAGGAATCACTTCCCGTCAAAGACACGCCATTTTACTAGCTGGACACAAAAATGCGCAGCACCGTCAGGTTTCTTGCCGTTTTGGAAAACACTTGCGTCGCAAAACGCTAAGCAAGCCTGAGGCGCCAAAGCGAAGTCACTTCAGCGACGCGGGCCTGATGCAATGGGTCTTCAGTATCAACGGCCTTGGGATGACGCGGCCGCACATCAATGCGGGCCTCCACTTTAAGCCCGGCGTGGCTAATCCATTCGAGCAACTGCGCGCGCGGGCGCAAACCAAGGTGCTCGGCGAGATCCGACAAAATCAACCAGCCCTCTCCCTTCGGTTCGAGATGGCCAGCTAGTCCGTCGAGGAAACCTCGCAGCATGCGACTGTCCGGGTCATACACCGCGTATTCAATCGGTGAGCTAGGACGCGCAGGCACCCATGGCGGATTGCAGACGATCAGAGGCGCACGCCCAGGTGGAAACAGGTCTGCCTGCAGGATGTCGACTTGTTGCTGGTAGCCGAGACGCGCAATATTGTCGCGCGCGCAAGCCAGTGCCCGCGCGTCCTGGTCGGTCCCGACGATATGCCGCACACCGCGGCGGGCCAGCACCGCCGACAGCACCCCGGTGCCGGTCCCGATATCAAACGCACGTTCGGTCGACGGCAAGGGTGCGTTTGCCACCAGGTCGACGTACTCGCCACGCACCGGCGAAAACACCCCATAACAAGGATGGATACGTGCGCCGAGAGCAGGAATGTCGACCCCCTTCTTGCGCCATTCGTGCGCGCCGATCAGACCCAGCAGCTCGCGCAGCGAGGCGACATAAGGCGCGTCGGCCGCCCCATAAGCTTCTTCGCAGGCCAGGTGCACATCGGGTGCGCGCCGCAGTGGAATTTCATGGCCGGCATTAAAGGGCAACAACAGCATGCCCAGTATGCGTGCGCGTTGCGCTTGCGCCTGCCGGTGCAGGTGGAAGGTCTGCGCCAGAGATGGCGCCGGTGTGCGACCTTTTTTCGGCTTGCGGTCGACACGCCGTGCAAGTGCCTGCAGCAACTGACGGGCATTCTGGAAATCGCCGCGCCACAGGAATGCAGTGCCTTCGCATGCCAGCCGATACGCACTATCAGCCGTCATCCGGTCGTCCGCAATCACCACCTTCTTGGGCGGTGTCACGCCAGCTTCGGATCGCCAGCGCGCGGAATGCGGCTGGCCATTCTCTTCCCAGCTAATGGTGGGCAGCTCGGTCATGCTGCGGCTCCCGGTACACACAAATGGTCGGATGAAAAATCGGGAGACGGCTGGAACATGGATTCCTGGGGGCGAAAGAGGATTGGCCGGTATTCTAAGCCGGAAAACGGCGGGAACCGGTAAGAAGCGCAGCACACAGCGCGAAGTGCCGACCGATAAGGTCAAGATCGATGCGATATCGGCGAAACAGGATGTCCTGACGTCGAAGATCCATGCTTATGGCCAGTGTGATGTTCGAGATGGCAGATTACCGCCTTTACAATGGCGGTCATGATGGCGCGTTCCTTCGACGGATGATCTGAGAAGCGAACGGTCGACGAACCAGCGATCACACAATGCGGCTCCGTGCTACCTTCGTCAGCGACAAAACGCAACCCAATCCCGTAACGTGCGATCAGCGGTCCGCAAGCTGCCCAATCACGCGTCCATTGCGGCATTGCCTGCGTCCCTTCCCACAGGACGCCAGCGCTTTCATAGTATTCCTCGACCTCATGCCCGAGCAGCTGCGCCAGATGGCGTTCTTTGGCCACACAGCTGCGGAAGTATTCTTCGTCGCTCATGCGCATCGCGGTCTCCGTCCAGTTTTTTATCTAGTTTATCCGGGTACTACGAGGATATAGGAATTAGATGCCAGAATGTCTAGTGGTTCATCCGGTTTCGAGACGCGCAACGTCAGTGCGCGTCTTAAAGGCCAATCCGGCACCCAGCCGCTCAAACGCAGGCGAAAAAAAACCCGCAACCTTGCGGTAGCGGGTTAATCCAATTCTAGGAGAGTTGGAGGAGACAGTTCTCACTATAGATGTGCTGCAGCATACTGTCTTCTTTATTATCGTGATGACCGGTATAGCTGGCGGTGATAACTGTCCCTACTTGTCCAAGGTTACGCGAGGTATAAAAGGAAAAGCCCGCGCAATCTGTATCGCGCGGGCTTTTGTTTGTCTCCCGTCCTTCCTGAGGCGGATTTTTTTGTGCTCGAATATTACACCGAACCTTGGCATTTACCCAAGTTGCATTGCAGCGAAGTCATCGGAAAGGCTTTCCTAGCCGCCAAGCAGATGCATAAAAAGCTCGTCAGAGCAAGATTTTGAAACGATACGAGAGTAGATTCCTCAAAGGGTAACTTATCTGAAAAGTAACCTCATTTTGATGAAACTACTCTCGTATTGTCGTTCCTAGTGGAAACGCATGAAAAGGAATGTGGAGTGACGGCTGTGGAATACCTATAGAAGCACATCTTGCATAAAAGCCAACATACTGCCAGCAACAAAGGTAAGTTTTCCTTAACGCTACTGAAAATCAACACAGGAAGGCAATAAGATGCATTTTTTGTACGAAATACGCCAGATGTCCGTTTCCGTGTTCGTACCTCAATTTGGAGTAGCCTATGTCAACAGTGATTCAGCATCGCGGCATTCGTATCGTTACGTTGTCCGGCAACGAAACGATAGTCGAGCACTGCAAGGAAGGCGACATTGTCCTAGTCCAGGACAATACCGGCTGGTGGACCCATTTTGTCGGACCGAACGGCGAGACCGAAGGTTATGACACTGCATTCGAAAGTTATGACAAAGCCTTATGGACGGCGAAGGCGGCGGCGGAATTTTCTGCCGAATAGCAAGCTGCAAGCAGCCTGTGATAAATCTGAAGAAAACAGTCCACCGGCGGCACTGCTAAGCATGCCGCGCTGTAGATGCTTTTTCCTGCGTCAAGCTAAGTGGACGCAGGCTTTATCGGGCCGCTAGCGAACAGCGGCCCGTGGAGCAAGGTCAGCCTTTTTTCAGGCAAGCGCTCATAAATTTCTTGCGCTCGTCGCCAGTCTTGCCCTTGGCTTCGGCATTACAGGATTTCATCTTGTCCTGCTGTGCCTTTTGCGCTTCGCTGACCTTGGGTTTGCTGCTCAGGCAGTCCTTCATAAAGGCCTTGCGCTCCTCGCCCTTTTTGTCGCCGGCATCCTTGTTGCAGGTTGCCATCTTGTTTTGCTGCTCAGTCGCCGCGAATGCGGGCTGCAACAGCATGGGAAGTACGAGCGCGAGTGCGCCTGCAAGTGCTTTCATGGTTCTCTCCTGGTGGTACGTTTTTTAGAGTTATGGTCGACCTTGCGGTCAACTAAATTACAGCACACTTCAGGAAGCAGATGCAGCCGCTTCACTGCTTGTTTGACGCCACGGCAGCAGAAATAGTGCCGCCGTGGATTTGCGTTACCTCATTGTGTTGTTGAGGTTGCAATAAAGCGACAGCAGGCAGGCCGACAGATGGGACGAATGATTAAGGATCGCCGGACTACTTATTCAGGTACCGGAATGGGTCGACGCAACACGCAGTCATCGCTCGAAACACGATAGCCATCGCGGCAGGAGCGGCAGGATGGATCAGGCAGTCAGCTGCGCGACTTGCTGAGCACGCGTTGCGCGCACCACGGTGACTACATCTGTCATCGGATCAATCTTCCAGGACTTAAGAAAACCCTGCTCAACCAGCAGGTCGAGCGCCTTCTTCAAACCATTGCGGAAATGGTAGAGCTGCTGCGCTGACGAGCCACACAGGCCCTTCAAGGTTTCGACCTTGTAGCCAAAGGGTTCACGGTGGGTAAAGTAAAAACCATGCAGCCACTTCGCAAGCGGTGATCGCAATTTCAAGCGCTGGCGCCAGTCCAGCTGGGTATAGGCATCAGCGCCGAACAGTGTGATGAGCTTCGGATTAAGTCTGACCTTCCACTGCCTGTCGGTCTCATCCTTGAAGGTAAATTCCTGCACCAGCGTACCACCGTAACCACGCTTGCCCGAACCAGCATCAAACCGGATCTCCACCGCATTGGCGGTCAGGCGCAGAATGCACAGGCGCAGGCGCTCATAGGAAGGAGAAGAGGTCGGCCAACCCATGGACTTAAGCATTGAATAGGCGGTGAAGGATACCTCGTGACCCAGCGGCTGGCTGCGCGCCAGATGAACCAGGTTCAGGAATACGTCTTCGTCGTCCTGGCGCAGCTCCTCGCCGGTATAAAAGATTTCGACCCCCTTGACCGACGTGATCGGCCTTTCCTTCAGGTGCTGACGTGGCTCATTCTGGCGAGCGACGCTGAACAGGGCGGAACGTGCGAGAGGATTCGGTAAGCCGCGTACCTGGTTTTCCCATAGAGGCAACTGGATAATGTTGAGCACCTGCTCGACGTCGCGGCGCACCGCATCGGCCGACACGTCATCATTCGGGTCGAGACTCATCTGAACCTGCCGGCCGCTGCCCTTGCGTTTAGCTGCGAGCGTTTCCTCAATTTTTTGCAGCGCATCGCTAAGCGGCTTGTGCTTGATCCCTGTCGGCGGCATGGCATTCCATCCATTTTCGTTGTCAGGAAGCAAGGTATCACGCCTGCACGCGTATCCCGAGCGTGGAGCGTCGTCGTTGTAGCGTTGAAACACGTATCTCGAGCGTGGGTCGAGCAGCGATTGTGGCGTACAAATAGGCACTCCATCGTTTCTCGAGCGTGGGTCCGCGCACTGAATGTTGTCTGGAGACTGGCATCGTCGCTCGAGCGTGGGCAAATCTGTTTTCAACATACCTGGAGCGATCGAAATTGGGACGTTAGACAGGCGTTGACCGGTTTGAAAAGCAGTATTGATATCGTATTTCGAGCGTGCACATCGTGAGCGTCCGGCTGTTGTGTTCAACACACGTATTCCGAGCGAGGAAAACGCCAGTCAACACCACAATTATCGTTGTTCCAGCGTGGTCAAAACATGTTCTATCGTGCGCCGAACGAGGTGAACTGCGGCTCTCAAACGAAATTCCTCGTTTCTCGAGCGATAAAACCGGCGAAAACAAAGGTATTGCCTGCGATGTTTTGTATCGGACATCAAAAATTCATTCCTTAAACTCGTTTTTGCGTCGTTAGCAGATAAAAATTATCGTGTTTGGAGCGTGGATACCCATCGTTCCCCAACCGTTGAGACACGTCGCTCGGGCGAGCATGGCCCGTTCGTGGAGCGTGTGATGCTCGTTTGTGGAGCGCGGCAGACACGTATTTCGAGCGCAAAAGATTAAGAAGAAATTTTTTAAAATCAAACACTTGCAAAGATTTTTTGGCTACTTAATCTGGTTTTAATCTTTGTAATCAACGAAGCAGCAACGCTCGAAACACGTGCCTCAATGGGCCGAAGGGCATGGAAGGAAAGAAGACGAAGAACTACCTGTGCACTCAGAGTCAACGCGATAGTCGTATAAAGATGTGCTGAGGGATACGCACCGCGTCGAAGCGGCAAACTTGCCGAGTCGGAACTTGATTTAATGAGGATACCGCGAAGGAGTTACCGCTATTGCGCAGCGACTTGACTCAACACAAGGTTGTTGAGATCAAACAGAATAAAGAAGGAAATTAATGGCGCGGCTGGCGGGGATCGAACCCACGACCCTTGGCTTCGGAGGCCAATACTCTATCCACTGAGCTACAGCCGCGTAGGAGGAACGGTGAAGAGGCTGAAGGATACCGGTTTTCCGGTGGCGCGTCCATGCGTACGGTCGACTGGCCTGTGCATCTCAATAAATGCCATGGATTCCTCCTTGTGCAAAGAATGGGTATTCAACGCACTGACAGCCATATTTCGTACCGGGGAAACCGGCATTCAAACTGGTCATGAGGTCTCATCCATCCAGCGATGACTGATCGACGCCGCCAGTAAGAACGAAGAAGTTACGTATTCCTAGTTAATCATTTCTTGCCTTTAGATCCATCCGGAAACACTGTTCTTTGCGCATTTGACCGATTCGAACCAAGCGCCCCGCTCTTTTTGTGACTAGTCAATAGCGTGGAACTTATTGACAAGAAAATAATAAAAAAGGGAGGCGACAATGAATATCGATGAACTGAGGTTGATGGCGGATGAGAAAACCAACGATGCAAAAGCGCGCCGGCAGCGTCGCAAGCGTAACGAAGCTTTCCGCAGCAAACTGGTAAAGCAGCGTGCGTTGCAATCCCAACACCGGTATCTGATGCTTTCTATCGGCGCAGCTGTTGTAGCCTGGACGTTTGCCGGAATCCAAGCCCTACGCTAGTCTTTGAACATTAGTTGGGCTGCCTGCATGTGGAGCTATAGCTGGCTCGGAAGTAGCCTGTACTTCTTTGTTCCTTTCTCTGCACACACCATCCTTTCGACCACTTAATAACCGTAGGTACAGGCATGACGGCCCCGACGGTTATTCCATTTGATTTGCCCTCTACGCGACGCCACAGCCAGCGCATTTCCGTTCCACACCCTGAGCTTTCCGACTATAATCAAGGGTTTTGCGAGGTGTTGCGCTGCAGTTGGAGAGAGCCCCAGGCCATTTGCACACCCGCCCACCGGTTTTGAAAATGTACTGAGGGAATAATGAGCAACGCACACAACGAACACGAATCCGTTATCAAGACGCCGAAGCAGCTGGTTGCTGCTGTGATTGCTGCGTTCCTGATACCGATCATTTGTATCATCCTGCTGGTTCAGTATGTCTCCAACGAGTCAAAATCGGGGGCCGGCTCCGACAGCCTGGCGCCGGAAGCGGTCGCAGAGCGTCTCAAGCCGGTCGCCGATGTCGGCTTCACGCTCAAAGATGCCAACGCACCCAAGGTTTTACAAACTGGCGAAGCTGTTTATAAAGCTGTTTGTGCTGCCTGCCACACGACGGGTGCCGCGGGCGCGCCAAAAACTGGCGATGCTGCCGGATGGTCGTCACGTATCAGCCAAGGTCAGGCCAAACTGGTTGAAAACGCGATCAAGGGCATCCGTGCCATGCCAGCCAAAGGCGGCAACCCGGATCTGGACGATGTGGAAGTCGAACGCGCCGTGGTCTTCATGGCAAACCAGTCGGGCGGCAAACTGAAGGAACCGGTTGTCAAGGAAGCGGCACCGGCGGCCGCTTCGGCAAATGCTGCACCCGCAGCCAGCGAAGCAGGTGCACAGACCGCATCGGCTACCCAACCGTTAGCATCCTCGCCGTCGCAGCAAACGCAGGCAGTAGCCGCAGCCGGCAGCGCTGCTGCTCCCGCAGCAGCAAAAGCAGACGGCAAGAAGGTCTATGATGCAAGCTGCGCAGCCTGCCACGGTCCAGGCGTTGCAGGTGCGCCGAAGGTCGGCGACAAGGCAGCATGGACGCCACGCATCCAGCAAGGTTCCGCAACGCTGTACGAACATGCAATCAAGGGCTTCCAAGGCAAAGCCGGTATGATGCCTCCGAAGGGCGGCTCCTCTGCATCGGACGAAGAAGTCAAAGCTGCAGTCGACTACATGGCTGACGCAAGCAAGTAAATCAGGATTCAAGGCGGCTTCAACCGCCCGCCTGCAAAAAGCCGACCCGAGGGTCGGCTTTTTTATTAGCTGTACGGAGTAAAAACCCAGGACTGTCTTAGCGTGGTGGCGGCAGCGGCTGTCCGGGTTGTGGTGCTTGCGCAGTCGTCTGTGGTTCACCCACGTAGATCTCGACGCGGCGATTGCGGGCGCGGTTGGCTTCGGTATCGTTGGCCACCAGCGGTTCATGGGAGCCACGACCATCGATATTGATCCGGTTCGCCGGGACACCACGCGCAGTCAGGTAATCCCGTGTACGTGCAGCGCGGTTAACCGACAAGGGATCGTTGACCGCATCGCCGCCGGTATTATCCGTATGCCCGACAATTGTCACCCGGCTGTACGGATTCTCGACAAGCCCGGTGGCAAAGCGGTCAAGAATGGGACGGAAATTCGGTTTGATATCGGAGCGATTGGTATCGAAAGAAATATCGGATGGGATGTCAAGCTTGAGGCGGTTGTCCTGAGTCTGGGTCACTTGCACACCGGTCCCTTGCGTAACCTGCTCCATTTGCCGCTTTTGCTGCTCCATGCGGCTGGACCAGATGTTGCCGATGACAGCGCCTGCAGCACCACCTATTGCCGCACCTGTTGCGGTACGACGTCCTCCACCGGGTCCTGTCGCGGCACCAAGCACAGCGCCAAGACCTGCGCCAACGCCAGCGCCGGTTGCCGTGCCACGCTGTACCTCATTCATATTGGCACAACCACTGAGCGTCACAATAGCGACAAGGGAAGTAACGGTAATTTGCTTGCGCATTTGCATGATCTGCATGTCCTCTTGCGTAGTTAAACAAGTTTTGGACATCCATGCGCCGATGCTAGTTCGGCAAGTTACAAATCGAGAGGCTTGTTACGCAAAAGTCCGAGGGGTTAACAGTATGGCCCGGGCATAACGACGACAGACAAGTCGAACTGGAATCCCATTATCCAGCAACTCATATCGAATTAAACTGCGTCGCCTTTTCGCATCACTTCCTTACTCCCTCGACGTCTTTTGCGCGACACGGCAGCCGACACAGCAGCTGTTACACCAGCCGCCAAAATGCTGTTCAGTACGGTCTTGAGGAATGATTTCCTCGATGTAAACTTCATCAGGCCGGACGCCGCAGTAATCAGCAACGGCAGAGCGGTCTGCAGCCTGCCAATCGGCAGTCCCGCGCCACCCTGATTTCGAAATGCCGAATAGACGCTCATCGCAAGCTGCTCAGTGGCGCCGCGTGCCAGCGCTTGCGGTCTCAATCCAGTGCGTACGGCATCTTTGGCCATCATGATTTCAGCGCGATACAAGGCGCCTTGCGCTATCAATTGTTTCTTGCGCTCTTCCTGGTTCACGATCGTTTCCATCACAAATCACAATAAAGCGTCGCGGTCTTTGCGCAACTCGGCCATTGTGGCGGGCAACCCCAGCACCTTCCGTGCGATGATCACACGCGCATAGGCCAGGAGGGCAACTGCGCCGGCGGAATACAGCATCGCCACCAGAAACAGGATCTTCCATCCCAAAGCTTCCCACGCCAGTACGACGACCAATGCTGTCCAGCTACCTACGGCAAATAGCAGGATTACGATGCCAAGGGCAGCAATCATCAACAACTTGGCAAGGTTGTCGCGCAGCTCGCCGATTTCGATGGCGGCAAGTTCTACGCGACTCAGCAACAGGCCGATGGTGTTTTTGATCAGGGCGGCAGTACCTGCTATCAGCCCCGGATGATTGTCGTCTGGACCGGCGTGGCGGGAAGTCATCGATTAACGGCGTGAAAGCAGCAGGCCGACGACCAAGCCGGCACCGGCTGCAATGCCGACGGCTTTCCATGGATTGGTTTGCACGAATTCATCTGTGCTTTGGGCCGCCACCTTGCTTTTTTCCACAGCCATGCTCTGTACTTCCTGCGCCCTGTCCATTGCGGTATCAAGCAGCGAAAGTCCCTTGGCGCGCAATTCGTCGGCCTTGCCGCCGGTCGACTGGGTTGCTTCACGGAAGAGATCCTGTGCTTCCTTGATCAGGGTTCTCATGTCGTTACGTACGGTTTTGATATTCGAATTCAACATGGTGATACTCCTTCAAAGTAATCGTTGCTTAACAGTGCTGTACCCCTGCAAGAGGCCAAGACACCATTGGCACAAATAAATTTTACGCTTTCAGCAACATTGCCGCTTATTTATCTTAAGTAATTTGCGAAATCTAAACTTCTCGCTGAAAGACCATCAGCTTGTTGGAAGTAGAGAACACCACATTCCGCAGTGTGATGACTCAGGACGGCGTTCGAGGTTGCATGTGTTGCTCTACCAGACTAACGATCGCTTTCGACTGGTATCCCTGCGCCAGTTCATGTAACCGGTCGGCAAACGGCTTATAGTGCGGATCGAGGCTGGCGATATGAACCGCATATTCACGAATGGCTCGCATGTTTCCCGCCATTGCTAGTTGATGCAATTCTTTCATTTCTTCAGAAGGAAGCGAGACGATGAAAAGCTCTGCCATGTCCACAGATTCGGAGTCAGGGCCTGGCGTCATGCTCTGCGGCCCGGGTTCGCCACCAGCACCGGGTACGGCGGATTCCGTGCCGACTGCATGATCATCTCCGATGCCGACATCGAGCACGAAGCTAAATACACTCCCGCTTCCGGGATGGCTGTCGACGAAAATTTCGGAACCCATCATATGTACCAGTTGCCGGCTGATGGATAGGCCGAGCCCGGTCCCGCCAAAGCGACGCTGTGGATCGCCTACCTGCTCGAACGGCTGAAAAATGCGGTCGAGCTGCCTGGGCTCCATGCCGATACCCGTGTCACGCACTTCGAAGCGGAGCTGCGCTCGCGTTTCGTTAACTGAAACCTGCTCGACGTTGAGGGTGATCGTTCCGTTGTCGGTGAATTTCACCGCGTTTCCAAGCAGGTTGAGAAGAACTTGCCGCAAGCGCTGTTCGTCAGCGACTACCAGGCGCGGCAATCCCTTGGTATCGTAGTTGAAGCGTAGCCCCTTCTGTTCTGCCCTGACGCGGATGATGTCGATGATCGTCTGCAGAAAAGGCTGGAGTGCAAATTCGCCGCTATACAGTTCGAGCTTGCCCGCCTCGATCTTGGTCAGGTCGAGCAGATCGGTAATCAATGCCAGTAGATGCTCACCGCTTTGCTGGATAGTTTCCAGATTCTTTTGCTGGCGTGCGGTGAGGTTGCTGTCACGCCTGAGCACCTGTGCATAGCCAAGCACGGCATTCAGTGGCGTGCGGAGTTCATGGCTCATGCTGGCAAGAAAAGCGGTCTTGGTTTGATTTGCTACTTCGGCGCGCTCCTTTGCAACCGACAGTTGGGTAGTCCGCTCTCGGACCAGTTCCTCCAAATGCAACCGGTGCTGTTGCAGCTCGCGTTCAACCTGCATGCGTCGCTCGATGTCGCGTTCAAGTGCAAGGTTCTTTGCTTCGATCTCACTGAACAGTGATTGCAGCGCTTGGCGCGTACTCTCAAGCCTGTTGCCAAGCATGCTTAGCTCATCGTCTCCCTGCCAATGGAAAGGTTCGGCTAGCTGCCGGCGGGCGAGACGCTGGGACTCATCCATCAACCGGTGCACAGGCGCAAGCAATCGCTGTTGCAGTAAGGCGACGATGAGGATCAGGCTGAGCAGAAGCTGGCCAAGCGCTGTGACGACAAACACCGTGCGCATATGTGCAATTTCTTTGTCGAGCTGCCCGCTGTCCATCTCCACGGTTACGAAGCCGATCACCCGATCGTTATAGACCACGTCGCGGTCAATCGACGTCTGGCGGCCAAGCCTGCGCTCCGGATGTTCTGCCCGCAGAAAAACACCAAACTGCTTGTCACGCACGGTCAATGCGGTGATCCGTTCATCGCTCAATACCGACTCGAACAACGGATAGGCGGCATCCCGGCTGAGGTTCCACAAGGGCTCCTGCATGCCGAGCGAAATTATTTCGGCAATTCGCCGATGGTCCGCAGCGCGACGCTGGTCCAGGGCATGATGCCTCTCCCTGAAAGTGACCAGACTGGCGACGAAGAGTGGAATCAGCAAACCGATAATGACAGCGAGCACAATGGACGCACGTAGCTTCATTGCAGCCTGCCCCTGTATCGTTGAAAGATCATCGCCGTATGCTGTCGTGAGGCGCCTATCCACTTCAGGATAGGGCTGCGCTGGAAATGACACCGGTATGGTCAGTCGCCACGGCGATGACTATACTGAATCGCTCACCATCCTTGCGTATCCATACGGAGCACCGTATGCATTGTCCTATGCCGCTGCTGCTGGCTGCAGTGCTGCAGCTCCTCGGGTGCTCGGCTGCTTGCGCTTGGCAACTAGTGACGGAAGAGAATCCGCCGTACAACATGCGTCAAAATGGCAAGGTGGTCGGCATTTCGACCGATAAGCTGCTAGAAGCGTTCCAGCGAGTCGGAGTTAAGCCGGAAATCCATATCATGCCGTGGGCGCGTGCTTACCGGTCGGCACTGACACGCAGCAATCACTGCGTGTTTTCCACTGCAAGAAGCGCCGACAGGGAGCCGTTGTTCAAGTGGATCGGACCAATTGCCGAGGCAGAATGGATACTCTATAAACCTGCAGACGCGGCAGCGCCGGCCAAACTCGACGATGTGCGCGACCATGTGATTGGTGGGTATCTGGAGGATGTCATTACCAAATGGCTGCTGGCGCAAGGCTACCATGTGGAAGCAGCAACCAGCGACGCGGTTAATCCGCGCAAACTGATCGCCGGAAGAATTGATTTCTGGGCATCGACGCCGGCACGCGCATCGCGTTTCCTGGCCGCTGATAACCTGGCTTCAGTCATCGTACCGGCGTTGTCCTTCGGACGCAGCCAGCTCTATCTGGCCTGCCATCCATCGGCGTCGGACACCATGATACGTCGGCTCAATGATGCCCTGCAAGACATGGGTAAGGATGGCACATCGGCACATATCGAAGCGCGCTATGCCAGCCGGCTCAAGCCATGAGAAGAACAAGTCGTTTCAGGCGCCGCGCACGCGAAGTTCGGCAATGCTTTCGATGCTTCCAATTCGGATGACCACTGGACTACAAGACGTTATGTGCTGGGTTGGCCTCCATGCAAACAACCATTCCTTTTCCAGGGCAAGCTGCCGGGCTTTGGAAAATGCCGCACCCAGAGGGCTGGGCATCCCATATGAAATAGCCGCATCGATGCCAGCCCAGCTCGGTAACGTGCGCTGCACGGCACGGTGTATCCGTTCGCCAAATTGCTCGGCATCGTGAACGACCAGGCAGGTATCGGCGCCGCCGAAAATGTCGAAGAGCTTTTCGTCCCAGGAATTCGCCATGCTCAGTGTCAGAAAGGTGGACGCGGCAACCGACCGGCGTGCACCGAAAGGTGTGATTTGCTGGACCGGCGCAGTCATCTGCATTTCCGTCGGCGGCGGCCGTAGACGGAATTCGCCCAACTGGAGAGAGCGTTCCAGCCATTGACGCTGCGAATAGCGGTATAGCTTGGAAGGGCGCTGGTAAGCGTCGGCTGACGAACGGGACTGAGCTGGATTCATGGAAGTCGGGATGTGGATCTTGCTGTCATTTAAACAGATTACGGACAACGCGACAAATACAGGATGCCAAATATTGATACAACATCGTTACATCTTGCTGCCACGCATCGTTTATCATTGAAGGCAAATTCCTGGACTTGCATTGATGCATGTTGAAGGATTATTACCGCTCAGGGAGCTACCATGCGATTCAAACTATTTGCCGTGTCAGGCGCCATACTCGTGCTGGGTCTGTCGTCTGCCCATGCGAGCGATGTCAATGTAGGCGTAACTGTTGCCGGCGAAATCAGCCCGGGCGTCTACGGCCGTGTCAACATCGGCAATACGCCGCCGCCGGTCGTCTACCAACAACCCGTCGTGATTGTGCGCCAGCCGCGTCCGGTCGCGCCGATCTACATGAATGTTCCTCCCGGCCATGCAAAAAAATGGAGCAAGCACTGCCATAAATACAATGCCTGCGCCCAGCCGGTGTATTTTGTAAAGAGCGCCGAATATGGTGGCCATGACCGTGGCCGCGGTGGCCGTAGTGGCCGTGATGATGGGCACGGACGAGGTCATCACGATGACCATCACGGCCATGGGCATGGCCACAAGGAAAAGAAGCACAAGCATCACCACGACTAAGTCGAGCCAGGTTGGAGCGAACTGGATCGGTCTAGCTTAAGCAGCGATGCTACGCTGTTTGCAATAACGTCCTGGTTTCATCCTCATCTGAATTGCCGCCGTACTGGCGGCGTTCTCTCCTTTTCTTTTTCCATAAAAAAAGCGGCCCGAAAGCCGCTTTATCACACTTCCGAACCAATGCGCATTATTGGCTCGAGGTAGGCGAAGTACCTTGACCGGACGAGGTTTCCGAACCCGAGCCAGCCGATGCGCCAGAGGATTCCGTCTTCTTGGCGCGCTTGGCCTTTTTCACTTCTTTCTTGGGCGTCGCCGTATCGCCGCCGCTCGATGAAGCACCGGATGTCGCCGTGGGCGAGCTGGTACCGGAACTGGTTGTAGCACTTGGGCTGGTCGATGACGTGGAATCAGTACTTGTAGCACCCGATGCGCCGGCGGATGAAGTGCCGCTTGCACCTGAAGTACTTGACGGATTCGGTGCGCTCGGCGGCACCGACATGGATGTCCCGTTGCCGCCTGCCATGCCGGCATCGCTGCCGGTACCGGCACCCGTCGCACCAGTCGCATTCTGCGAACGCACGGTCGATGACGGTGTGGTTGTGCTGTCTGCTGCGCCTGAAGATTGTGCAAGAACCAGTGACGATGCCGACGCAATCAGAACAAATGAAAGCGCTTTGAATCTGTTGGTTAATGTCATAAGTACCTCCTATTAATCAGAAGAAAAGCATCACCGATGCAGCAACTTGGATGCAGTGCTTATCTGCTTGTTCAGGCAGATCACTAACCGGTTGCCGGAAACCCTGATGGTTTTTTTGCAAACGACTGAATTTAAAAGGTTTTTGACAATGTAAAAAACTGTAACCCCCCCTGTCACTCGGACAGAGGTAGTTGCAGTGTTACAGCGAACATCATGTGGCGAAGTCTATTTTCGTCGATCAAGCGTAGGCATCATGCCGGTCTGACGAACACGCTCACGCAGGTTACTGGTCCATTTGTGGCAGGGCAAGCGAGCGCAACTGGAAACGCCCGTCGTTATTGAATAACCATGTCTCAGAAACTTCTACCTTGCCATGGCGCAGCAGATGGGAAGCCGGTTTGGGGAACGGCGCCGCCTTGCGCAATGAAGCCAGCGCGGTTACCTCATTTTCTCCATCACGATTGGAACGCATGATGTCGCTACGGATCAGTTGTCCATGCGAGTCGATGGAATAGCGAACCACGATCACAGAACGCAGTAATGCCTGTGGCCGGCTAGTGTAGACCTTGGTGGAATTAACCTGGACGATGCGCTGTGCCAGGTCGCGCTTGTAACCTTCGAACGTGTTTTCGGTCGAAGTCGCATCGGGCAGCGTGTCGACTGTTTCAAAGCGAATGGCTTTCCGGGCGTTTCCGGTCGGCGCATCAGCACTGCGGGTGGCGCAACCGGCAAGCACAGTCACGGCAAGCAGGATCAGGAATTTGGCATGCATGGCTTTGTCAGTAACGATGGCGGAAGCAGTGGTGAAGACGAACGACATCTGCATGCGACGGTCGTCCTGTAAGGCTTGCGGACGCCGGGATGCTGTGATCCAACATAATATAGTGCCGCCGAGCGGCAGAAGTCATTTTACCGGCAGTTACATATTGTCTTGCCGACCATTTGCCAAGGAATAGCTCATGCGCGCGCAACACTCTTCTACCTCAACCGTCGTCCAGGCGAATGCCCAACGCATCCACCGCGATGGCCAGTCATTTTTCGAGGTATATGCAACTGGTTTCACCACCGCCCGGCAAGACCAGGTATGGGCAACCTTAACCGATTACGGAAGTCTCGCGACTTTTGTACCGGACCTTGTGTATTCCCGTGTAATCTCCCGCTCCGGAATGGTGAGCATCGTGGAACAGGCGAGTCGCGCGGGAGCAATGTTCTTCGCGCCACTGGTGCGCATGCTGGTGCGTATTGAAGAAGAGCCGCAGTCCACCATCACTGTGTCCCAGGAATCCGGCGACATGCAACACTACACTGCGCGTTGGGAACTGGAGGCAGTCAGCCAGGATGATGGCGCGCAAGGTACGCGCATCGTGTTCACCGGTGAAATTGAGCCTAGGTTCTTTATCCCTGCGTTTATCGGGCAACCTGTTGTACAAGCCAACGTCAGGCAAATGGTGGAATCGGTCATCAAGGAAATTGAAGGCCGCACCCGGCATTAGGGCATTTACCCGACTTAAGCCCGAGTTCACCCAAAGTGGCGGCTGATCCGGAATGATTCAGTCGCCGCTATCAACTGCTGCGCAATGCCAGGTTCAAATCCCGAATGTCCCGCGTCATCAATTATCTTCAGCCGGGATTCGGGCCATGCCTGATGCAGGCGGTAGGCAGTCAACGGCGGACAGACGACGTCATATCGTCCTTGCACAATCACCGCCGGTAAATCGCGAATTTTGTCGACGTTGCGGATCAGCTGATCGTCGCTGAAGAAGCCGCCATGCAGAAAATAATGCGCTTCCAGCCGGCCGATACCCAGGCTGACCGCATCCGTGCCGAACTGGTCAATTGCCTGTGGATCGGGACGCAGGAACAGGCAACTCGCTTCGTAACGGCTCCAGCGACGGGCGGCAGGAATATAGACGTCGGGATTGTCTGAAAACAGGCGCTTGCAGTAAGCCTGCAGCAGATCGCCACGCTCGCTTTCCGGGATGGCGGCGATAAAGTCATCATGCACTTCCGGATAAAACCAGCGCATTCCGTTCAGGAACCAGTCGATCTCGGGTTGTGTACACAGGAAGATGCCGCGCAGGATAAAACCGAGGCAGCGTTCAGGATGCGCCTGGCCGTACGCCAATGCGAGCGTCGACCCCCAGGAGCCGCCGAACAGCAGCCAGCGCTCTATACCGAGCATGGTGCGCAGGCGCTCGATATCTTCGATCAACAGTTGGGTTGTATTGTTGCGATATTCTCCGAGCGGTGTTGACTGGCCGGCACCGCGCTGGTCGAACAGAATGATGCGATAGTGTTCCGGGTTAAAGAAACAGCGCTGGCGCGGCGAGGTACCGCCGCCGGGGCCGCCATGCAGGAACAACACAGGTAACCCGCCCGGGTTGCCGGATTCTTCCCAGTACAAGGTGTGAATGTCATCGACCGGCAGCATGCCGCTACGATGGGGTTCGATGGGAGGAAAAAATGGCTGGCTGGCATCAATCATCGTGCGCTCCAAACAAGCATGACAGTGTCATTGTAGAACGTACTGACGGCAAGGTCGTTCCCCTAAGCTCCCACAGTTATGCGTTATGCTGACATTGCATTTCACTCCCCGGATTCCGCGTTTCGTCGCAATTGGCTGTCAATGGCTGATACGTTCCAGCAGAATCCGCTTCATTATCGAGCTGCCAAGGAGCGTGACATGCTGCTGCAAATCATAGGGAGTACACCGGTCTGGGTCTGGGCTTTGCTGGCTTTTTTGGTCTATCGCGGCCTGGTGGCCAGCGTCGGCCAGGAAACAGGGCTGAAAAAGTTATTTATCATCCCGGTAGTCATGCTGGGTTTATCGATCCAAGGCATCGCGGGCAGCTTTGGCGCCAGTCTCATGGCTGCACCGGTCTGGCTCGCCGGTATGGCGGCCGGCATCCTGGCGTCATGGATCCTGTTCAGTCTCGATAGCGTCATCGTACGTCCGGAACGCGGTACGGTGTTCCAGCACGGCAGTTGGTTGCCGATGTTTTTGATGATGGGTATCTTCCTGACCAAATACACAGTGGCCGTGTGCCTGGTCATGTCGCCGCAGTTGAAACAGCATGCCGTATTTGTCATGAGTGTCTGCGCGTTGTACGGCATATTCAATGGTGTGCTGATTGGGCGTCTGCTGCGCATTGTGGCAATTTATCGCTCGGGAGTAGCCAGAATTTATAATTTGCTGTAGACTTCAGGCCCTTCAGACGTGGTGACAAACGTCGCATGTACCGGCTTGCCGGGCATGAGCAATTTCAGGAGTGGTAGTTCAGTTGGTTAGAATACCGGCCTGTCACGCCGGGGGTCGCGGGTTCGAGTCCCGTCCACTCCGCCAGAATTAAAAGACGAACCTTCGGGTTCGTCTTTTTTTTCGTCTGCCGTTTTTATTATTCCGTCCACGCCGACCGGGATCGTCAATACAGCGCAGATCACGGCTCAGATATGCAGGGATTCAGGCAGCGGGGCAGACGAAGCTGCCGCCCTCCCTTCTGCCTGTTTTTCATCGCCGTTCAGGCGGCCTTCTTTTGCTGTTCCTCGCCACCTAGTGCTTCGACCAGGTCGCCGACCAGCTTCGCCAGCTCACCGGTCATCAAGGCAAAATCGGTATCAAAACGCTCATCGTCATTCTGGGTCGAGGTATCAACATTTTCCTTCAGCACATCCAGCGCCGCGACGCGCTTGATCGCCAGCGATTCGGTCAGCACAAACGACACGCGGTCATTCCATGTCATCGCCAGGCGCGTGCACTGCTTACCCGCAGCGATGTGGCGACGTACATCGTCCGCTTCCAGCGTGTGGCGAACGTAACGCACAGTCGCCTTGCCTTCGTTGGTGGCACGCAATTCGGTATCCTGGTCGACCGTGAAACCACTTGGCGCTTCATCAGCGGCCAGCCAGTCAGTCATTGCCGACAGCGCGGAACGCTCCGTACGCAGCGAAGCGAATGGCAGGGTCTCCAGCGATTTCAGCAGCAGCTTGAACACTTCATCGGCCTTGGCCGGGCTCGATGCATCCACCACCAGCCAGCCGTTGACCGGATCGATCCAGACGCGCGTGCTGCGTTGAATGCTGAACGCACGCGGCAGCAGTTCGTCAGCAACCTGTTCCTTGAGTTCTTTCATCTGCTTGCGGCCCGGCTTGAAGCCTTGCTGCTCTTCGAGTTCAACGGCGCGCGCCTTGGTCACCTGGTTGATCACGCTCGATGGCAGCAGCTTCTTTTCCGTCGATAGTTCCAGCAGCATCTGGCGGTTGACGGTATGCACCAGCGCCCCATTGTTGCGCGGCGATGCCCAGCCCTGGCTTTGCAGTTCACTGCTCGAGCAGGGAGCAAATTCCTGCTTGACGAGGCTCTCTTCGAGCTGTTCGGATGTCATGGTCCATGGAGCGGTGAGACGGTAGATTTGCAGGTTCTTGAACCACATGCTTGGCACCCAAAAAGGCGCCATTCTACCGCCAGGACCGACAGTGTTGGTTGTAGGCGTGCAGCGCAAAAAGTATTGACAGCGACCGCGCTTTATATCGCTGCGACGACATCCGACGCGGAGCCTGGTGTGTTCTCGTCGCCAAACAATCCGAGCTGAAGGAGTTCTTCTTCCTCGTTCAGGCGCACACCCACGCCCAGCAGCCGTACGGGACGTCGACCGCGTTTCCAGGCCGTGTCTAGGAGCTTGCGGCACAAGCCTGGATCAACAACGCTGCTGACGCATTCTGCCGTCGTGCGCTGAAAATTCGCGAAACGAATTTTTACAAACAATTTATGCGTAGCGCGCTCGGCATTGGCGCGCCGAATGCGTTGTTCAAGTTTGACAATGAGGTCATCGAGTTCGCGTTCACACGCTGCAAGGTCGGGCAGGTCGGCAACATAGGTTTCCTCGACACTGACCGATTTGCGTTCCTGGCTTGGGCTGACTTGGCGTCGATCGACGCCACGGCAGAGGTTGTACAGGCTACCGCCGAACTTGCCGAAGTGATGCTGCAATTCATTGATCGGCCATTGCCGAAGATCCGCGCAAGTGAATGCACCAAGCTTTTTGAGCTTTGCCGCGGTCACCTTGCCAACGCCGAACAGTTTGTCGACCGGCAGTGCCGCGACGAAGGCGTCGACCTCGCGCGGGCGCACCACGAACTGTCCATTCGGCTTGTTCCAGTCGCTCGCGATCTTGGCAATGAACTTGTTCGGCGCGATGCCGGCCGAAGCCGTGATGCCGACCGTGTCAGCGATACGGGTGCGGATTTCCTCGGCGATCAGCGTGGCGCTGTTGCGGCAATGTGGCGAATCGGTGACGTCCAGATACGCCTCGTCGAGCGATAGCGGTTCGACCAGATCGGTGTAGTCGCGATAGATCGCCAGAATCTGCTTCGATGCGGCGCGATACTTGTCCATTGCTGGCGGCAGCACGATTAGGTCTGGACAGCGCTGCAACGCCTGCGATGTCGCCATCGCCGAGCGCACGCCAAACTTTCGCGCTTCGTAATTGCAGGTCGCCACGACGCCGCGTTGATCGGGTCGTCCGCCGACCGCCAGCGGCCGTCCGCGCAGCGAAGGATCATCGCGCATTTCGACTGCAGCATAGAAGCAGTCGCAATCGCAGTGAATGATTTTTCGAAGCAGCGCGTTCACTATTTGACGGTAGCAGCAAGGGAAGGAATGTGGATTCCATTTTACGGCGACCGTGCACGCCGTGCTTGCCCTGCTCCTGCTAACGCGTTGCGCAAAAAAAACGCCACCATGAATGGTGGCGTTTTTGCATCGGTGAGAAGGAATTACTTACCTGAGGTAGTACTCTCCTTCAGGAGTGCATCGGCTTCCTTCTTATCAGCCTTGTACTGCTGCTTCGCGTCTTTCTTGCTTTGTTTGTATTCATCCTTTGCCTGCTTGCGTGCTTCACGGCGCTGCACATACGGATCGGCCGATGCGCTGGAGCCCGACGTACCCGGCGTGGCCGTTGTCGTGGTGCCTGTGCCAGCCGGCGCGATTGCGCTCGACGTGGTGCCAGTGGTGCTACCGCTGGCACCACTCATGCCGCCGGATGCGGAAGTGCCGGTTGTCGCGCTGGAACCGCTGCCTGGGCTCGGTGTGCTGGCGGGAACCGACATCGATGTGCCGTTACCTCCAGCCATGCCGGCATCGCTACCTGTACCGGAACCGGTGGCACCAGTCGCATTCTGCGCAGGGACCGAAGAGGCTGCAGCGGCATTGCCGGTGTCTGTCGTTGTGGTCGTCTGTGCAGTGGCCAGATTAGCCAGGGCAAGGATTGCTGTGCCAAACAAGGCCTTGTGCAGTTTTGTCATGATGAATTCCTTTAAGTTTATTGAAGATTTAATGACGCCGTATGCGTTGTCGCCTTGTCTGCCTTGGTTGAGTTTCGCTAAGGTCGCATAGGACAAGTCACGCTTCGGCTTCCGTTATGCAAGTGACAAGAAGCGAGAAACGAAAGTTCCGGTATATGCCCGGTGGAAATTGCATCGAAGCCTGCCGCGACCGATACAAAACCGAGACTTTTTGCGAACGAGTTCTCGGTCATGGCCCCGGCCTCAAGCGGTTTAGGCCTGCTTGTTGGGGCATCTGGATTTTTGAATAGGAAACCTTCTGCGTTACAGTCATTTACAGTTTCGTTGCGACGAGGCGAACTTCCGTTGCATCTATATCCTCGCATCAGCAACACAAACAATGACGCAGGTAAGTGGTGTGCCAGATAGGCGCGGTAAGTCCATGCGCAAAATTCCGATCATGCGAAAAATCTACACGCTGCTTCTGCCCGTTACCGCCATTTCCGTGTTCGTACCGGCGAGGCACGCTTATTGCACACCCTGCCGTCCATATTGCGCATTCCGCATTGCGATGCTGCGCAACCGTTCACACGTTTTTCTGGAGTACATCATGGCAGGCAGCACACTTGATCCCGACAATATTCCCGAACCGGACCGCTCCCTTGGGACTGGGCACGATACCGCATCGCTCGGACCAAGCGATATTTCCGACAGCGGAAGCGATGTTCAACCCGGCCTGCACGGCATCGAGGAACTGGATATCGGCCTCGATAAGGGGACGAGCGAAGATCCGGACAGCCGCGTATTGAAAGTGGAAGGCGATTCCGATGCGGCCGGCACAGGCGAATACGCAAGCGCAGGACGCGACTCGGTGGAAACGGCTAGCGACATCGGTATCGACCGTATCGACTATGTCAATCCTGAGGACGACCCGGACCTCACAGACCTCGACATGCCTCCACCGCCGGATCGTCAGGCGGATCGCCGGCAACCTCGAAAGCAATAAGGAGCGTATATGCTTGGTGCTCCCCTGCTCGACTGCCTGGTAATCGGAGGCGGTCCGGCCGGGCTTAGCGCGGCCATTTATCTCGGCCGGTATCGTCGCCGGATTGTGGTGCTCGACAGTGGCAGCAGTCGCGCGTTGTGGATTCCGACTTCGCATAACTATCCCGGATTCGAAGGCGGCATCCATGGCCGCGACATCATCGAGCGCCTGCAGGGACAGGCAGTCACGTATGGAGCGCACATTGCCACCGCGGTGGTCGATCGGCTGGAACGGCTGCCGGATGGCAGCTTCAGTGCGTATTGCGGAGAGGAACAATGGCGGGCGCGGACGGCGATTATCGCCACTGGCGTGCTCGACGTCGAGCCCACCTTTCCCGACGTACGGCGCGCACTCGCGGATGGCTCGATACGTTATTGCCCGATCTGTGACGGCTACGAATCAATCGGCAAACGCGTGGCGGTGATTGGCCGCGGCAAGGATGGATTGGGCGAAGCGATCTTCGTTCGCCACTTCGCCGAAACGGTGACGTTGTTTTCTGTAACCGAACCGATCATGCTGTCCGACGACGACAAGAAGCGGCTTTCCAGCGTCAGGGTAGATTGTTCTCCGGCGCAGGTCACACGTCTTGCCTACGACGATGCGGAGCAGATGCAACTGTATCAGGGCGACGGTCCGCCACAACGCTTCGACGTGGTCTATGTAGCACTCGGCACCATCGTCAACTCGGGTCTGGCCCTGACACTTGGCGCCGCAGCGGAGCCGAATGGTGAACTGATCGTTGATGCGCATCAGCAAACGACAGTCGATGGCTTGTATGCGGTGGGAGATATCGTTGCAGGATTGAACCAGATTTCAGTCGGGATGGGACATGCTGCAATTGCAAGCACGGCAATCCATAACCGGCTGCGGAGTTGATCCGCCAGCGTAAGCTTGCCGACGCGAGTCGCGCGCAGCGCCAATCCCGTCGCGAGTTCTACAGGTCGCCTTCCGAAATAAGTAGATCGGTCAGCAGGACTTCACGCACCTTGCCGTGGCCGATAGCATCATTGCCCGCGTCACGCAGACTTTCCTGCATCGCGAGGATGCCAGCTTCGGAGCGTAATTTCTCCGGATCCGCCGCCATCAGTGCGCGTTTCATCACTTGTTCAAACGCCTGCTGGTTCTTGGAGGCCCAGCCGGCATCCTCGCCACTGGTCCTGATCGCGATTCCTGCGCGGATCGAGTGACCGTCGCGGCTGATGGCGATGCTTGGCAAGCTCAGGTAATTGGTTTGTGTGCGAAGCTTTTTCGCGTACTGCAAATACAGCCATACGCCGCCGAAGCTCAGCAATAGAACGAGCAGCGCGATGCCGATGATGAGAACAAGCTGACGGTCTTTGGCAGGGGCGTGAGGCATGGCAATAATGTACAGCGGGGGGGGAATGAACCGGATGTCCGAAACAGGGAGTCCATTCTACCTGCAGCGACGACGATCTCTCTCCGCAAGTAGGTAACCTGTAAGCAGCCGGCAACACAATAAGTGCACTGAACTACCTCCCGCCACTCCTCCTTGCAGATATGGCATTGCTGCATGCGCAACTTTGGCAAACAGGGAGAAGGTGTTGGAACTGATGAAGGTCGCGGCGACGCAGGGCTTCGCTACGGCAGCGAAGCGCGCTGTCGATCGTCAAGTACAAGCTCTACCTGAAACATCGGCGTGAAAACATGGTCGGCGCCGTGTAGAGCCAGCATCTGCCACATCTTACAAGTTTCAGTGCATCTTTTGGCGCTGCACCAGGATCCATGGCTTGACGACGACGGTCCATAACTCGGCATCGGATTCCAGCCAGGTCTGCGCCTGCGTATCGCTTACCTTGGCGACGCGACCTTCGCTCATCCATTGCTGTACCGCTTGCTTGTCGTCGCTGGCGATGCATACCGCGACATCAACCAGATCGAGTTCGTCGCTGACGGAAATCATCGCGCCGGATGCAAAAAATCGCTGCAGTTCTGTCCATCGCATGCGTGCGGTTTCGCCATTAATTTTGGCGTGCAGAAGTTCGGTATTCTTGTCTGTCATGTCAATAATGCGGAGGTTTCTCATGGGCGGGCGCCGCATCGCTTGCGGCTTCGCGAATTTCCTTGATGTGACGAACCAGCGCCGCACATAGCGCCTCCAGTTCATCGATCTTTTTTTGCTGCTGGTAGACCGTGCGATTCAAGGTTTCGACCAGGTCTTCCTGTCGTGCGATCTTGATCTCAATATCGACCAGACGTTCTTCATTGGTCATCGGTGTGCCTTTCAATAAGGAGGTCGGATTGTAGTGCGGAATGGCGCCAAGGGGAATCGCCCCGCTTACCGCTTGCTGCCTGTTACTCACTGCTTAGCGTGCGACCCAGCCGCCGCACACCGGGAACACTTGTCCGACAAAGCAATTGGCCGCATCGCTGCACAGGTACGCGGCGAACATCGCATCCTCGCGCTCACCCACCAGCCGGCCGAGCGGGACTTCGCGTTTTAATCTTTCCTGAAAAGCGGGGTTGGCTTGTACCTCCGGCGGAAAATACGTCGGGTTCTCGACGAAGTTCTGAGCGATGGCGTTGACTTGCACATTGTGCGCGGCGGCCTCCACGCCGACCGACTGAATATAAGCGATCTGTGCGCCGCGCGCCGCGCTGTAAGTCGAAGTACGCTTCATGCCGCGCAACGCCGAAGCACTTCCCATCAACAGAATCTTGCCGGACTTGCGCTGCATCATCTGCGGCAGCGCGGCTCGTACCAGACGTGGCAAGGGATCAACCATATGCGCGAAAGCATTGCGCCACTCATCGTCGCCGACCTGAATCGCTGGTGTTGATGGAGCGGGAATTGCCAGGTTGACGACCAGCACATCGATATGCCCGGCCGCGCGCACAATGGCTTCCGGCAGCTCCGGGTCGATCAATGCGCGCGCATCGGCAATGACCTCGGCACCTAGTTCAGTCAGCACGTCGCACAGCACGGGTCCCATAAACGTTTCGGATTGCGTGACGAGGATGCGCTTGCCGTGCAGATTGAATGCTGTCATGGAGGTTCCCGGATTGGCGGTAGTTATTGACGATAGTTTTAAGAAATAAGACCACCGGGCAACGCACCTTGGTCTGCGTCATGCCCGGTACCATCGTTATTTTACGACTGCTCCGGATGCGGCACAGGAACTAGATCGCATTGCTTGGTGCGCCCGAAGCATCCGGCACAGTGCGTTGCGCATCGTTACCGGCCCTGTTCATGCAGGCGATTAGAAACTCAAGACGATGGACCGCCGCCTGCTTCGGTTCGCGGAACACGCTGCTGGCTGCGGTAAGCAGCAGTTGCGCATCGTTGTCATCCTGCACGAACCAGCGCAGCTCCGGCGGGAATGCCTTGATCACTTCAAGGTCTTCCTCGATACGGCTCATGAACTGCTCTTCGGTCATGCCGTTGTCGCGGGCCAATGCTGCATTGCGAATGAAATCTCCACCTTCCGCACATTCCTGCGGTGACAGCGCATGCGAGAAACAGATAGCGGGAAGAAACAGCATTGCTGCGATACCCATCCTATGCCTCGCACATAGGTACGGAAACCTTTGTCGGCGTGGCCGGGTCTGTGTTGAAACAAGCGATTCTGCGCACGCCTTCATGGCTCATCTCCTTCGCCAAGCAGATAAGTTTTGGACTGACAGGCCAGCGCGAGATTCCTTGGAAGTCGATACCTACGTTGCAGTTGCTCAAGCATCGGCATCGGCCGCGACGCGACGCGACTGCAGTATCATGATCGAGTGCGCCCCTTGCCGGCGGCGCAATCCACCAAAGGTCAGCCATGAGATCAACCAAAGCCAGTGCGGCCATTGCCCGGCTCAACACACGCGATACGGCCTACCGCTATTCGCTCGGCATCAATGCGGCAGGATTGTTTTACCTGCTGCGGGCCGAACCGGGTGCGCGTGCGGAAAAGGTCAGCACCGATTTGCCACTCGATGAGTTCGTGCAACTTGTCAACGCGACTGGACCGCAAAAGAAAGTCAAGATGAGCAAGTACGATGTCGCGTTCGAAAAGCAGCTCGGCAAGCCGAATCCGCAGGAATAAATAATAAGAGCGCCTATCAAAATGACGATGGCAAGGCGCGCCGACGAAGACAGTACAGGCGTCCGGCTAGTGTGGTGTCCCGCAAATAACTTTACAAAGACGCTCAATCTTTTGCAGGATGGAGTCGGCGGTGGCGGTCCAGACGAACGGTCGCGAGTGGACATTGTATTGCGCGACAAAGCTGTCGATCTTG